>CAMCYI010000012.1 GCA_945883845.1 Bacteriovorax stolpii
GTAATTCTCAGGCAATCAAGAAGTGCCTCATTAATGACATCTCCCCTATTTCTTAATTTCAACATCTCAGATTTGTAGCCGGCCTTCGTTGAATTCATTAAAAACAAAGCCTCTGTCGTTTTTAAAACGTCACAAAGTGGATGATAGTGGGTTCCCATCTTCTGCTTAGGAAACCCGCTTCCGTCCTGAGATTCATGATGATCCAGGATAAACAAATAGCAAGTTTGAGTTAATTCGATGGGCAACTTTTTTAGCAGGAAAAGCGAGTAATAAGAATGCTTGTAATAGATTTCATTCTTCTCAAATATATCTTTCGCCTTATTCTGAGAAAGGCCTATATCTTTAAACAGCGCAGCTCCTAAAAAATCATACAGGAGGCCACGATCTTTGTAATCCATGTGTCTGTAGCAGCAATATGAAAAACATAGCATGCGGGTGAGATTACTATCCCTTCGGAGGACTTTCTCTAAGCAGTCAGAAACCGTTGAAGCAAAGACACTGATGTCTTGTGGGTCATGAGCAATCTCTGCCTGAATGATATTCGCCAAAGGAAGAAAATCATCGGCTTTAAAGGCATTGCCAAGCTCTGATAAATAATTCCAATCTCTGTGATAGGAATCCTGGTATTTTTCCTTGCGCAGATTGAATCTTTCTACATAAAGGAGTGTTTCCTTATTGAATTCTGTAATCTCTGATGCGAGAGCGGAATCTTGAATAAATTGAATGTCCTCAATAAGAATCTGAAAATGTCCCGTTGATGCTGTAAGGATCTGTTCCAGTCGAGAAGGCCAGCTTTCACTGTCGAGCATCTGTCGTTCTTGTGTAAGCTTATCGTAGAAATAAATACTCACGATTCCGTCAAAAAGTTTCTCGGCGCACTTCACTGGTAATTGATAAAAGTTTAATTGCATAAGCACCTACTCAGATAGCACCAGAATTCCATCTCAATCATCTTTTCATGATTGATTTGACCAGCTATCACAAGTCCTATACCACCCAGGAATGAATCATCAAAAATAATCGGCATTATAAACAGATTCTCAAATTCATTTCGTCCTTCATTAACCCATGTCGGGCACCTGCTTTCTATGGAGTTAAATTCCTTAAGGGATTCGGGAGTTTCCTCTTCCCATACGCCTTCTGAGTTTGCCGTAAATAATCTGGCCTGGTAAACTTTTAGCAGACACATCTTAAGATATCTTTTCCTGAAGTCACTATCACTTTTGCTCAGGAGGATTTCCATGTAAAAAGCAATGGGATCAAAAACACGAAGTGCCGGATAGAATGTAATCTCTGAAAAGGCAAGCGTGCCGGTCGAAACAGCCGACTCTTTTTTGAGTTCAATACCATCCGCAAGAGATTCTGAAAGTGGATCTAAAGAAGGATCTGTCGCTTCATCTGCTAAGTTTTCGGCAGGCTTAATGTCATCCCAAACTTGAGTTTCCTCCTGGGAGGAAGCATTCATGCCTTTATTATTTACAATTAATCGTTCAATTCTTTGTTCAGATACTGAGTCGATTTCATCTGGAAGAGTGGACCTAAAAGAAGAAGCGACATCGACTTTTGCTAAAACATCCTTGTAGAAGTGATTTATTTTAACCATCAAGGTTTTAAGTCTTGTGAAATCTCCCAGGAATTCATTCAGCCCATCTTTCTCCATACGGGAGTGAACAAGCCCGCTGGGGGTTTGTTTCGAAATAAGAATATGATGATGACTCTTTTCCTTGGTGTACTTCTTACAAGCTTCGAGAAACATGGCCGTTTTTTTGATATCAGCGGAGAAAGTAATCGAGACATGTATACTTTCAATAAGAGGCACATATTCAGAAAGCATATCGACTTCCAGAACAGAAAAGGACTCGTCTTTTTCAAGCTCCTTCTTAAGCTCATTTAAAATCGTATTTAATGGGTAAATGAAGATTACATTCTTATCCAAATGCATTCCCTCTCCCTATGCTCGCTATGAAGCTTTTTTTCGATAAAACACAGCAGATCCATGAACGATCTGGTCAAAATCCTGGGACAACCCGAAAAGACTCTCAGCTGCACCTAATACCAGAAAGCCTCCGGGATTAAGGTTATTCCAGATTTTTTTAATGATTTTAGTCTTGTTCTCCACGCCTTGATAAATGAGAACATTGCGGCAAAAAACAATGTCAAAGGGTCCGATGTTTTTCCAATCGTGAAGTAAATTTAGTTTTTTAAAAGTCAGACCTTCCCTGAGGTTGCCTTTGACAACCCATTCATCCTGATCATTTTTGTCAAAGTATTGAACCATGAGACGTGCGGGCAGCCCGCGCTGAACCTCGAGCTGTGTGTACGAACCGGTCTCTGCACGCTTTAAAATGGTCTCTGAAACGTCCGAGGCCAATATGTGAAGTGGAGGTATGGCAGGATTTAATTTTCTCGCCTGATCAATTTCCATGGCAATTGAATATACTTCCTGACCTGCACTTGATGCTGCTGACCATAAATCAATACTTCTCTTCTTATCCGACTTAATGAGTTCCGGAATGATCGCCTCACTTAGAGCTTTAAAGATAGCACCATCACGAAAAAAACTTGTTTCATTGTTGGTGGCAATATCTAACAGCAAGGTTCTGAGCTGTCCTACGATACCAGAACGAGCTGACCGGTGAAGCTCCGTAAGATCCGCAAACCCAAGTTGGGTCGCAATATTTTTCAACCTGTGCTCAAGTTGATAGTAATTTGCCTCAACGTAGATGATACCAAGCTCGGCTTCAATAAAATCTGCAAAAAACTTTAATACAGGAAGATTTTCCATGTTACCCCAGGATCGATTTGATTTTTTCAATCACTATGTCCGCAGTGAAAGGCTTCATCATATATTCTGCGACCCCCGCCTCAATCATCTGGAGAATATCTGCTGGGTTGTTTTTTGAGGTCAGCATAAAGACTGGTGTCTTCAGGCCCATTAGTTTTAATTCGTTAAAAGTCGTAGGGCCATCTTTCACAGGCATTTCCCAGTCAAGAATGATCACGTCAAATGCATGTAAATTTAATTTCAGTTTCTCAATTGCTTCCTGGCCATCGAAGGCATGTTCAATTGTTTCAGTCACTGGTACTAAACATTCTTGCAAGAAGGCATGGATAGACTTCGAATCATCTACACATAAAATTTTATACTTTTTAATACTGTCACTCACCCTTAAGTCCTAGTGTCACCTGACTAAATTGTTTTCTGTTAGCTTCCTCTGAGAAAAAGACCCGTTCATTTTTATTGGCAATGATGCTCACCCGCAAGCTCCAGGCCAGGTCAATTCCCTTCATGAGAATCTCCGTGTCCTTGAGAACTTGTTCTTTTGAACGTTCAGAAAAGCCAGGCTGAATGCGCGTGAGTCGCTCTTCTACGGCATTTAAAATTTCCGAGAGTTTATCCACTGCCAGAAGTCCAAGGAGTCCATTAAGACTATGAATAATCATAAAGACATCTGAGAGTAGTTTTTTGCAAATGGCCACATCTCCACCAGCATTGTCTTTGATCAAAGAAAGGGCGATTCGAACCATCTTTTTCTTTTTTTCATCAAAGGTTTCATCCAGCTCCATCAAAATCCCTAGCTGAAAACTTTCAGCAAGATCTTCATCCAAGTAAGCAACGGTCACCGCTTCAGGTTCTTCTTCGGTCACAGGAGCGGAAACCACAATGGACTCAGCTGGTTTAATGATATTGACGGCGGAGATCTGAGAGAGAAATTCATCCAGCATGTTGGTTAACTTTTTAAGATCAAGCAACCCTTTACTAACCAGGATATGGCCCAATGGCTTGCGGATCTCATCTAATGAAACAAAAACTTTGTCTTGTACGTCTTGCGTCCATGCGCCGATTGCTTTGCAGGCCTGCATAAACTCAACCTGGTTTTCTTGTTGGAAACGGAAAGCTTCAAATATTTTATGTGGGGTTAAAATATTTTTTTGATGAATGATCTGACACAATGGCGGAGTATTAACGAGTTGTTCAATCAAGGCATCTACGAGGTTCTCTTCCGAGATGACTCCTTTCTCCACTAAAAACTCACCAAAATATTTGCTCGTCATACAATCACCATTCTTAAATAATTAGTAATCTCTTGTAAGTTCATAATGTCATCGTAGTCATCATTGACGAACACAGCTCCAGGCATACCAAACACAACGCATGACTCTTTCTCCTGGATGATAATACCACCCCCGGAACCATGAATTCGCTTAGAACCAACGGCACCGTCCTCTCCCATTCCGGTCAGAACGACGCCAAGGAGCTGGTCTTTATAAATCGCATCGGCCGACTCAAAGAGAAAATCTGCGGCAGGGCGAACAGAGTTTCTCTGTGGACTTTCATCCAGCTTAATCACAAGCCCCTGCTGTTCTTTAACGACAGTCATATGAAAACCACCTGGTGCCAGATAAGCATGACCACTCATTACGAGTTGATTATGAGTGGCCTCATGAACCGTAATCCCCGACATCTCGCCAAGTCTCTTGGCGAGAATCTGAGTAAACACAGGAGGCATATGCTGGACGATAAAGATGGGCAGCCTGGGCATGCATTTCAAATTGAAAAAAATATTTTCAAGAGCGGTAGGCCCGCCGGTACTTGAAGCGATCACGACGGCCAGAGGACGAAATGATTTCAGATTCTTTTTCTTGGTCGCAACGGGGGCAGGGATGTCTTTCTGTGAAACGGGTGGATGTGCCAGTTTCCTCCCAGACTTCAAGAACTGTAACACTCTTGGAATCAAAGCTGCTTCAATCATCGATTGCGCTTTAGTGAAATCAAGATTGTCTGCACTTGGTTTCGCCACCACATCATCCGCCCCTGCTGCCAGCGCTTCAAGGGCCTTTTCTGCACCGCTAATCGTCTGTGATGAGAAAACGATGATTTTAGTTGTAAGACCCAGTCGTTTCATTTCCCTAATCGTTTCCAGTCCATTGAGCTCCGGCATCTCCATATCAAGCGTGATCAAGTCCACACTCATTTGATGAAGTTTTTGAATGGCAATTCGTCCATTGGCCGCAGATCCCACGACTTCCACATTCTCCACCCCGGAAAGCGAGGCGGAGATTTGAGAACGAAAAACGATGGAATCATCTACAACTAAAACTTTCATTAATTTTCCGCGTTTACAATTTTAACGAGACCTTTCAATCTCTCAGCCAGTTGAGTTAAAGATTTTGCCGCTTCAAGTGTCTGAGTTGCTCCCGCAGAACTTTGTTTGGCTGCACTTGAAACCGACTGAACAACTGAAGCAATTTCTTCCACACCTTTGTTCGATTCCTTCACTACCCGTGCGACTTCGTTGGCCGTTGCGGCCTGTTCTTCTACGGCAGCTGCAATGGCAACAGAGATAGAGTTCAGTTTCTCAATGACTGTACTGATTCCATTAATGGCAGTGACGGCATCTTTACTATCGCCCTGGATGGCGTTAATACGGTTGGTAATATCATCGGTCGCCTTCGCCGTTTGCTTGGCGAGTTCTTTCACTTCGTTGGCCACAACTGCGAATCCTTTTCCTGCCTCACCTGCTCTCGCTGCCTCAATCGTCGCGTTGAGCGCGAGAAGATTGGTTTGCTGAGCAATGGAACTAATCACTTTAATGACGTTACCGATCTCTTCGGAACTGACACCAAGCTGAGTAATCGTTTTGTTCGTGTCAGTCGCACGCTTCATGGTGTCTTTAGAAATATTTGCTGCTTCAGAAGTATTGCGGGCAATTTCCTTAATAGAGGCCACCATTTCTTCGGTGTTCGTTGCAACTGTCTGAACACCCTTAGCGACTTCTTCCGTACTCGCCGCTGCAGAGACCGATTGCTGAGAGGTGACGTTGGCGTTCGAGTTCAACTGAGTTGCCGTTGCAGACAGTTCTTCTGCGGCGGCTGCAAGTTGACCTGCGGTTTCTTCCAATTCCTTGGCAAGTTTTAAGTTCGAGGTGATCAATGACCAGGTAACCATAGGTCCTAGGTACTTACCAAGAGAATCCAAAACCGGCGAAACAAGAAGATCCAGTGTTTCAGGTCCAACATGAATTTTCGCCCTATGTGGAAGATTTCTCGGGTCACTAATAATCTTCATCTGATGTGAAGGATTTTTGTGAAAAATATCAATTCTCTTACCAACCAAATTATCTACTCTGTCTGGTAAAAACTTCTCAAGAGTCCTAAGTGTAGTCCTAGATGCCTCGTTCATATAAGTTAAGTTGCCTAGAGCATCAGCAAACATAGTATTGACTGGTGATAAATCAACCATCTGTTTCATTGTGGACATACTCTTAACTTCAGTAATATCCGCAGCAAATTTTACAATTTTAAGCACTTTGCCATTTTCATCAAGAATAGGGTTGTATGAGGCGTTGATCCAGACGTCTTTACCAGTTTTAGAGATTCGTTTAAATTCTCCAGCTTCAAAATCGCCTCTATTAAGCTTCTCCCAAAATCGTGAATATTCTTGGCTATTAACATAAGAAGACTCACAAAACATGCGATGATGCTTGCCTTTTATATCCTTAAGTTCATATCCGAGAGTCTTGAGGAAGTTATCATTCGCTGTAATAACCGTACCATCAAGATTAAACTCGATGACGGCCTGAGACTTATAAATCGCGTTGACAGTCCCTTGTAGTTCAACATTATTTGCCTGTGTTTCATTACTCATAATCATTTTCTCCGTTTGATTTTTGTTTTTTTTAGACATTTAAGAAATCTATAATTTTTTGTATATCAATGACGCTTAATAAGTTATCGGGGAGCTTGTAGACTCCAGACATAAATTTCGAAACACCTAGAGAAACTGTCTCAGGTGTCGGATCAAACAATACGTCATCGAGTTCCAGCACATCCCCTACTTCATCGACGACAAGAGAAAGAAGATATGCTTCACTCTTGCAGACCACATTAATTTTACCACTCTCTTTATCCGACGAGCTTATTTCAAACAGCTCTCTCAACCCTACAGCAGTCGCTATCTGTCCTCTCAGATTAATAAGTCCTTTGATATGGAGGGGTGAAAGTGGAACTTCTGTTACGGCCATCGATTTTGTAATTTCCTGAACCACTCGAATGTTAACTCCATACAAGCGGTCATCAACCAGGAAAGTTGAAAACTGATTCGTGCTCATTTATTTGCTCCTAACAATAAGTGAAGGGCCTCTAGCAGCTCATCACTCTTTAATTTTTCTAAGTATTGATTAAACCCTGATTCCATTCCGGTTTTCTGATCTCTTTCAGTGAACCGGGTAGTTAATGCAATCATCGGAATGTCTTTGTATAAAGGATCGCTCTTCACTGCCTTTGCAAAGTCGTAGCCGTTCATGACGGGCATCTCGATGTCAGAAACAATAAGCTTGTAATGACCAGGTCCAGCCGTTTTCAATTTATCTAAGGCGAGCTGACCATTCTCTGCATGATCAACCACTAGCCCAGCCGCTTCCAGAACTTTTCTTACCTGCCGTACAAAGAAGATCGTATCCTCAGCAAAGAGGACCTTTGTATTGGTGAACTTTTTTAATTTTTTAATTTCGACAGGCTCACCTATGGCATCACTGATGATACTTAAGGCATCCAGAATCGTTACGACTTGAGTATCGTTGAAAATAATCGTTCCCATCAAGCCTTTCGTTTCTTTCAATGCATGGGTAACTTCATTCGCGGAAGAAAGGACATCTAAAATTTCATTGACCACGAGACCAAAGAATCGATTGTGTTTACTCACCACAATGACTGATATTTTCTTATCATCGTTCTTCTCGACTTGAGTTTTGTGGCCAAGATACTGGTTGAGATCTATCAATGGAAGGAGTGAGCCCCGGTATTTTACCATCTTCTCATTGCCAGAAACTTCAATTTCACTTGTACCAAATTCTTCTAAACGATTAACCAGAATGAGAGGAATAGAGAAAACACCGGGATGGCCCAATTTGAAGAACAGATATTCAGTTTTGACTTCATGGATGTTTTTAAGGGCGGCATCTGATTGGGACTTTAACGTCTTGCTTTGAGTGCTTCGGTGAGCTCCACTTCTGTTGGCCACACCTTGTATATCAAGGATAAGTGCCACGCTCCCGTCACCCATGATCGTTGATCCCGAGAAGACGTCAATTTTTTTAAGAAACTGAGGCAAAGGTTTTACAACAATATCCGCCGTGTCACAGATTTCGTCGACAACCAGTCCGTAAATATCACCGTCCGTTTTAAGCACAACGATATTGAAAATTGTACGTGCCTTTTCGCCTTTTTCTGAAGTCTTTAAAAGCTCGCTTAGATCGATTAAAGTCAGCAACTCACCTCTGAGACGGTAAATGTATTTGCCCTGAAGCTTATCCATTTTCTTTCCGGGCTCTTCCAGGTCAACACGAATAAGCTCCTGCAATTTGACTTGAGGAATAGCAAAAAAATCCTTTTTCATTCTGACGATCATGGCCGGAACAATGGCGAGAGTCAGAGGAATGATGAGACGAAGTCTTGTACCTTGATCCACCTGACTGGATAGATCGATAGAGCCCCCAACGCGCTCGAGATTCGTCTTCACGACGTCCATCCCTACTCCACGTCCTGATACCGACGAAACCTGATCCGCCGTCGAGAAACCCGGAGCAAAAATGAGTTGCTGAATTTCGATCAAGGATAAAATTTTCGCTTGTTCCTGAGTGACTAACCTTTTCTCGATCGCCTTAGGTAAAATCTTTTTGGGATCCAGCCCTCGGCCATTATCCCGGATTTCAATGACAACATGACCACCTTCATGAAAGGCCTTCAAAGAAATTGTTCCAAGCTTACTCTTTCCCTTTTTGATTCTTTCTTCCGGTCCCTCGATTCCGTGGTCACAGGAATTACGAACAATATGGGTCAGAGGATCTTTGATGGCCTCCAGGAGCGACTTATCGAGTTCAGTTTCAGCTCCTTCAATGGCTAGCTCAATTTCTTTACCTAACTCACGGCTCAGGTCCCTGACGACCCTTTGGAATTTTGTAAATACAGAGCCGATGGGCTGCATACGAGTCCGCATGACATTATCTTGCAGCTCGGATGTAACGAGATCCAGTCGTTGCGTGAGGTTGAGAAATTCATTGTTATCATTCGTCCTTGCAAATTGCAGGAGCTGGTTTCTTGCTAAAACCATTTCTCCAACGAGATTCATTAATTTATCAAGCAATGGTACCTGAACACGAATCGTTGAAGACTCTAATTGCTGCTCCTCTCCTGCCTGAGATTTTTCTGATTTCATCCTAGGTGACTGTCCGACTAGATCAGTCTGAGATGAACTTATATTTTCTGCCATAGACCCATCTTTTAACGAATTCGTTATAGGTTTTTCATAATTATCTTTGATATTAACTTCATGAGGTAAATTACTGGCCTTCGTTTCTTCGGTCGGTACCATCCCATGAGTGAGCTCAAACTCTGTTCCAAATCGTCTGTTAGAAACGGAAATCAGCTTGGGAACGACATCCAGCATTTCAACTTTTAGCGAAGGGTCATTCTCCAGATCTCTCTTCGGATTTTTTAAAATATTGTCAATCAGATCGAGGCTCTTAAAAACCTGATCCACGAAACTTCTATCAAGCTTCGTCTTTTTTTTCCTCACTGGTTCAAGAGAAGCCTCGATCGCATGAGCGATAAGACCAATACTTTGAAACCCGAAAAGTTGAGATGATCCCTTAAGTGTATGGACATCACGATATAACGAATCAATGGCCTCAGATGAAAGTTCCTGTGACTCTAGCTTTGAAAGTAGTGTTGAAATTCTCTGCAGAATTTCTTCACATTCAGAAAAAAACTCGCCGAGAGGTCCATCGGATTCAAATTTACTCATTGCGGGACACACATCTTTAACTCGCCATCTTTATTTAGTAATAAGAGCACAAGGCTAACATGAAAATTTTGAATGACTTTAATTTTAAGGTTGACTTAAAGAATATTAGGCACAAGGAGCGATTAATTAATTAATTTGAAATTAATTATTACGGTGATAATAAATTTACTCACCGCTTATTGAGCGGAGTTTGGGACATGATCTACTCAGTTGCTTAAAACTTTTGCTGTCGTTATAGTTTCAAAATGAACAAACACATAAGAGCATCGGCTTTGAGGATTCAAATCAAAAGGCAACAGGTCATTACTGTTGATTTGAAATTTCCAATATTCACTTTGAGCGAACTGGATAGTTTCATCCCTGAGAAGGCACAGACATACTTAAATGAATCCTCGATTGACTTCAAAGACATCATCCAAAGGATTGAAGATTCAAATTATATCCCTCAATCTGTCATGGATTTTCATCATGAAGAAAAACACTTTTCTATCTGGATCGAATAAATCTCGCAGTTAGAAAATGGAAAAAAGATGAAAAAAGCCCTTTTCCCAGTTGATGAATCAGAAAGACTTGAAATTCTCAGCAAATACCAGATATTAGACACGCCATCTGAAAAAATTTTTGATGAAATAACAATGTTAGCAAGCAAGATTTGCGAAACTCCAATTTCATTAGTCAGTTTAATCGATACAGATCGACAGTGGTTCAAATCAAAGGTCGGACTCGACGCAGACGAGACCCCCAGAGATATTTCATTTTGTGGCCATGCTATTTTCAACAACGATGTTTTCGAAATATCCGATGCGCGAGAGGATGAACGTTTTGCTGATAATCCTCTGGTTACAGGAGCACCCAATGTCGTGTTTTATGCTGGTGCCCCCCTAATATCCTCTTCAGGACATAAAATTGGCACACTTTGTGTTATTGATCAGAAATCCAAAAAGCTAACGGCGACTCAATCCGAATTGTTAAAGTCACTTGCATCACAAGTGATCAACATCCTTGAATTGAAACTTAGGGACCGCGAATTATCCAGAAGCCTTGAGGATATTCATCATCAGAAGAATTGGATGTCGTCTGTTATCAATGCAACTAAGTATGCAATTATTGCCACTGATCCCGAAGGCAACATAACGACTTTCAATAAAGGCGCTGAAGGAATATTGGGATACAAAGAAATTGAAGTTATGGGCAAGTCTCCCGCCATCTTTCACGATCCGACTGAAGTTATTAATCGGGCGAAAGTTTTAACAAACGAATTAGGCTGGGTAGTTGAGGTGGGATTTGACGTTTTTGTGGCGAAATCAATCATCTCAGAAACTGATACCAATGAATGGACCTATATAAGAAAAGACGGCAGTCGTTTACTGGTCGAGCTCTGTGTTTCCTGCGTAAAAGACGGAGAGGAAATTATTGGATTCCTGGGTGTCGCGACGGATTTGACTGAGAAGAAACAAGCCGAAGCAGATAACCAAAAACTTCAAGCTGAAGTAAACTTACAAACCAAGCGCGCCTTTCATAATGCAAAGCTCGCTACGATTGGTCAGATGGCAGCGGGGGTTGGACATGAAATAAACAATCCACTCGGCATAGTTAAAGGACTTATAGAAATGATTGAGGAATCTCTAAAGTCCTCAGGGTATGAAAACAAAAAAGTGCTCTCGATCTTTTCCAGGGTATATGTTGCAGTGGAAAGAATTTCAAACATTACCTCAGGCCTGCGTGCCTATTCACGGGTTGATGAAGCTGGATTCAAGAACTTTAGCTTTACAACTTTGGTATCAGAAACTGTTGAGATGTTATCTGAAATTTACGATAAAGAAGGTGTGACTCTGGAGTTTCTTCCAAAAGGGGAAGACATTAGTATCACCGGTAATCAGGGCCGTTTGCAGCAGGTACTCATTAACCTTATTACAAATGCCAAAGATGCGACAGATGGTATGAAAAACAGGAATATTCTCATCACCCTGGACACAAGCAAGAGTCATTTAACTCTTTTGATTAAAGATAACGGTCGCGGAATACCAGAACATATCAAAGACAAAATATTTGATCCGTTTTTCACAACAAAAGAAATTAATAAAGGCACAGGGATCGGTCTTTCTCTAGTCTCAACCATCTTAAGTGAACATGGTGGTAAATTAAGTTTTGAGAATAATTCAGATATTGGTGCGACTTTTAAACTGTCCCTGCCAATTCTTTCTGAAAAGACCACGGTTCCTTCTCTTGAAATCAAAAATCCAGCTCCTTTGAAAACTCGTGCTCTGGAAGGGATAAGAGTTCTGTTTGTTGATGATGAGGAAGATCTAAGAGAAATTGTTCGCTATCATCTGGAGCATTTAGGCCTTTCAGTTGAAACTGCTGAGAATGGGAAGGTGGCACTAGACATACTTCAAAAGGCACATTTCGATTTAATACTTTCCGATATTACCATGCCCATCATGGACGGTTTTGAATTCCTGGAGAAATTTCTTGCATCAGATGCGACCAGAAGAACAAAGTTTATGTTCATCACTGGTGGGGCAGTGAATGGGCAGGAGAAACTAGAAAGCGTAGTGAATAAAATAGACGGCGTTTTAACGAAGCCATTTAAGGCTGATTCGATAGCGAAGAAACTCATGCAACTTTTCCCTGGAAAAAAATAAGGCATGAAAGAGATCACCACTCCGGCCACGCAATGATTAATTTAACAAGACAGTCCTAGCAAGTTAAAACGAGTTAATCTAAAAAGGAATGCTTAATTTTTTTTAGGAGAAGCTGAGGTTTTTAGTAAAAAAATCATAATCATTTCGCTTTATGCCGACGAGTGTTAGAATTGGAAGGTTATACTTTGCGGGGCTAAAAGATGAATGTTGTTTTTAGAGCATTTGACGGAACGATGTTTGATTCCGAACTTGAAGCAATGGACTATGAATTGCTAAACCATGCTCCGGTATTTGTCATAGTAGATGATGACCCGGACATCGTGAAAATTCTCGAGTACCATCTTCGAAAGAATCAAATAAGCCATAAAATTTTTCTTGATCCACTTGAAGCAATGAACTTCATCTCAAACAATAATGTAACCCACGTGTACACTGACTATCACATGAAGGGTTACGGCATAAGCGGAAAATGGATAAAAGAAATCTGTCTTCAGAAAAAAATTGATTGCTCAATTGTCAGTGGAGATCCGTCCATCGCCGACATTGCGAAAATCGACTTCATGAAAAATTTTTTGTCTTACATGAAATAATATAAAGAACGGATCCAAATGAAATTTGCTCCCATACCTCCAGATGAAGAGAACAGACTATTTGATCTTAAAAGATACTTTATTCTTGATACACCTAGTGAAGTAGCCTTTGATGAAATCACAAGACTTGCCGCCATGGTCTGTGATGTGAACATTTCCCTGGTGAGTATCGTCGATAAAGATCGCCAATGGTTTAAATCTCGTTTTGGCCTGGAAGCATCGGAAACTCCCAGAGATATCTCTTTTTGTGGTCATACGATCATGGAAGACGATATTTTTATTGTAGAGGATGCTGAGGCAGACCACAGATTCTTTGATAATCCCCTTGTCTTAAATGCGCCTCATATGAAATTTTATGCAGGGGTGCCGCTCATAACCCCTTCTGCTAATCGAATTGGAACTTTGTGTGTTATAGGAAATGAAAAAAAGACATTGACCCATATCCAAAAAGAAACCTTAAAATCTCTCGCTAAACATGTCATCCATCTGCTTGAGATCAAGCTTAAAAATCTCGAGCTACAGGCCCAGAATTCACGGTATAGCGTACTCTTCAATCAGCCCATTGACGCCGTCATGACACTGGCCCCCCCGCACTGGCATTTTACTTCCGCAAACGCAGCTACCTTGAAATTATTTGGTGCAAATTCCCTGCAGCAATTCTGCCTTCTTAGTCCGGGGAACGTTTCCCCGGAGTTCCAGCCAGATGGCACACGATCTTCTGACAAAGCAAAAGAAATGATCAGGATAGCGCTAGAAAAAGGGAGCCACTTCTTCGAGTGGACGCATTTGAAACTGACCGGCGAGCCAATGGAATGTAAAGTGCTGTTAAGCAAGATCACAGAAGGTGAAACGTCCTACCTTCACGCTTCAGTTCGAAATGTATCAAATGAAAAGAAGCTGCAAACACAACTAATAGAGGCTCAGGCCATCTCGAAAGTTGGTAGCTGGAGTCTTAATCTCGAAACAAACGAGCAAATCTGGTCCCTGGAACACTATAAGATTTTCGAAATGGATTCCCCTCAGCCACAAGACAAACTGTATGAATTATATCGAAGCCGAATTCACCCTGAAGATCTGACTGTTCTTGATCAATTCATGGATCAGGCCCTATCGCTGGGCAAAGGCTTTATCTTCGATCATCGGGTTATTTTCGATGGCGGTAAAAGAGTAAAGTATGTGCAAGGAATTGGTAAAGTCAGCCGTAATGCTCTTGGTAAGGTTAATTTTTTGGCCGGAACTTGCCGGGATATGACCAACGATATTGAGAAAGAGATAAGAAAGAAAAAAATCCTCGAATCCATGGAAGAAGGCCTAGTCATTCATGATCAAAATGGAAAAATTACTCAATTCAATACGGCAGCGTTAAAGATTCTTGAAATGAGTCAGGATCAGATACTAGGTAAGACTTCAGACGACTCAGCATGGAAGGCCATCAAGGAAAACGGTGAGCCCTTTCCAGGTATTGAGCATCCAGCGATGGTAGCACTAACAACTGGTCAAATTGTACAACATGTCATCATGGGGCTTCGCTTTGATAAAATGAGAGTAAAATGGATCCGTCTAAACGCCACACCATTTCAAGAGTTCGAACAAAAGAACGTACTTGTTACCTTCTCTGATATCACTGATCTCGTTGAGTCTAAGGAAGAGAATCGTTTTGCATTAGAGACTGTTGGAGTGGGCATTTGGAAATATAATCCTATATCTCAGGAACTCTTCTGGGATAACTCCATGTACGCCTTGTATGAGATTAGTCCTGGCGAGTTTAGTGGTCATTTTGATGCCTGGTCATCTTCGCTCTCAGAGCAGTCTAAAGTAGAAGCACTAGATAGTATGGAAAAAGCTCTCAAAGGTGAGAAAGAATTCAACTTGGATTTTGAAATATATACCAAGTCCCGACGTCGTATAATTGGGGCAAAAGGGAAAGTGCTTCGCAATAGCGAGGGTCAGGCCACCATGATGTACGGAACCAATTGGGACAGGACCAAAGAAGTGGAGCTCGAGAAAAGCCTGGATGCGGAAAAGGCCAAGTCGATACAAAACGCAAGGCTTGCCTTGATTGGCGAACTTGCTGCAGGAGTAGGACACGAAATCAATAACCCCCTGGCGATCATTTCTGGCCACATCCAAATAACAAATAATATCCTTAGTAGTCCGGAGCCTGCGCTAAGTGCGGCCCTTGATCGATTAAAAAAAATGGATTCAGCCGTCGGCCGAATTGCCTCCATCGTTAAGAGTCTTCGCACTTTTGCCCGTTCTGATGACGTTCAAATTACCTTTTTTGATCCTTACGTTCTCTGCTCGGAAACAATTGAGATGCTAAAAGAACTTTACCTCCAGGAAGAGATCCTGCTTACTTTCTCGGGAGATCATCGCATCTCATACATTGAGGGAGTGAGAGGTAAAATCCAGCAAGTACTGGTGAATCTTATCTCGAATGGAAAAGACGCTTCCTTAGGCAAGAAAAATAGAAAAGTCGAAGTCAGCATTTCCTATGATGTGGAAGAGATAAAAATATTCATTACCGATAATGGATCTGGGATATCGAATGAACTAAAAGAGAAAATATTTGCTCCTTTCTTTACAACCAAAGATGTCAATAAGGGTACGGGCATGGGGCTATCTCTGACCAAAAATATCGTCCACGAACATAACGGCAAACTCGATTTTGTCACTAAGATGGATGAAGGAACGACGTTCATATTAATCTTACCTATAACATGGAAAGAAAAGAATGTGACTCCGTTAGCTGCCAAAACCATCACGACCTCTAAATACGAAATCATCGATTGTAATGTTCTCATTGTGGATGATGAGGAAGACCTGCTCGAAATTTTTAAATTTATCGTTTCAAAATTTTGCAGCAATGTGGTCACTGCGAGAGGGGCCCGCGAAGGCTACAATCTTTTAACCCAGGGTAGGATCGACATTGTTATGTCCGATATCAAGATGCCCGAGATTGATGGCTTTGGTTTTCTGAGAATGATCAAAGAGAACAAGGCAATATCACCTCCGAAGTTCGTTTTTATTACCGGTGGTGTTCAGATGAGTCCCGTGGAGCTCAAGATTGTAGAGGAATCAACAGACGGTTTGATTACGAAGCCATTTGTTGAAGCGGAAGTTTATCAAAAAATAAAAAGCATATCTCCTTAGAGGTAAGGGCACGGGAACAAATCGCGATTTTTCATTGACGGTAAGAGATAAAATTGATTGTTCAGGTACTGAAACTGATGCGCAACACAAGCTTTTTTAGATGATAATTTCCAGTTACTTTGTCATCATAGTGGAATGAAAAACATTCTCTTCGGATTCGTTTTGATGACTTATACTCAATGAAAGTCACTTGCCAGATACCCTGAAACTGACCCTGTTAAGCCCATCCTCATCAAAGGCCCCTACATTCGGTAAGTCTTACACGAGCTGTAGATAATAATTCTGGTTAGGGTAAAAGAATGCATCCAATATTTCAGGAGCATCTAATGAAACACCTTTTCACAGCAATTATTTTAACACTGTCGTTTAGTTCATTCGCAGAAACTTATAAGGCGAAAAAGATGGGTTGTGACGAGTTGAAAGAGACAGTTGCAAACTACCGTTCAATTTACGTTGTTCACGGCCTTCTTGGCGTATCCCGCGGAACAATGTGGGCCGACGAGAAAGATGCTGATCGCCACTGTGAGGGTGCTGTTCAACGTCCGACGGTAAGAACTCAGGATGGTTTCTGCCTGGCTGGTTACATGTGTGAGAACCGTTCTAGCCGTTAATCGGTTTTTTGGGGGCCGGAATATCGGGTAAGTCTTACAGATTTCTGGCCCAATCGTGACGTGGATGCTATTCACGTGCTCATGGATAACACGAAGAACACTGTCTACATTTCAAACCTCAGCTATACGACCGACCGTAACGGACTTAAATCCATGTTTTCGGAGTTCGGTACGATCAAGAATATCAAGATCATTCTTGAGCCTGAAACAAACCAGTCCCGCGGAATGGCGTTTGTCGAAATGGCAACGGCCGCTCAGGCGAAAGCTGCAATTGAAGGCCTAGATGGTAGAGTGTTCGCAGGCCGCACAATCAAAGCAAAGCCGGCCACTCCGATGCGCGAGAGCTCGGCTCCAAAAGCGGCCAGCGAGAAAAAGAAAATTGCTAAGGACCTTCAGTTCGAAGATATTCAGAAGGCGAAGAAAGCTCGTAACGAAGGAAAACGTAAGGCGAACCCACTTGTCATGAAGTACGTTCCAGCGAAGAAAAAAGTCTAGGTTATTCTATGATCGAACAAACTCACTGCCCCAAATGTAACTCTGAAAATGTCTATCCCGACGGAACTCTCTGGATGTGCCCGGATTGCAGTCACGAATGGTCTCCGACTGAAGCTGCTGCAGAAGTTATTCAGGATAAATCCATCAAGGATGCTTACGGAACAATTCTCGCGGATGGAGATTCTGTTTCCGTGATCAAGGATCTGAAAGTCAAAGGCACTTCCAGTACAGTGAAAGTCGGCACGAAAGTCAAAAACATCAAGCTTGTTGAAAGTGACGATGGCCATAACATCGCCTGCAGAATTGACGGCATCGGTTCCATGAATCTTAAATCAGAATTCGTAAAGAAAGCTTAAGCATATTAAGACGCTTTACCCGGTGACTAGAGAGAACGGGACTGTGCTTTCCTGAAGAAATAAATTTACCGCCACCAGCGGCGGTAAATATTCGCAGTTCTTTTGTTTAACTCTTCTTTCTGTCGTTCCAGAAACTCAAAGCGACCATGCTTAAGCCCACGAGAAGAAGCATGCTTCCTCCAAGTCTGTTCACATGAATTGTCTGAACGACATCATCCGGTCCAAAGAGGAATGTGCCGAAAACCACAGCTCCGATCAGAGTGAGAAAGAGGCCAATAATGAAAAGCAGGTCATCAAGTTTATTCATCATAAGTATTCCTTACCAGTAGAGATAGTTTAAGTACGTCGTAATAACGAGAACAACTGCTGCGAGAGCGTATGGTCTCTCCCACCATGAAACGTTTTCTACACGCTTCTCTGTGAGTGAGTACACAAGACCTTTCAGGTCAGCATCGGCTTTCGGTTTTGTGAAAAGACTGATCGCGAGTGTAACAACAAAACAAATGCTGAAGGCCATGATGGCGATGAAGAACGCGTGTCCCATTCCTGAAGCAAACTCGTGAACGTTACCAAGCCATCCGCCCTTACCTTCTGCCACAGTGAGACCATGAGTGATGGTGGCACCCAGAGTTCCCATGAAGAGACCCCAGAAAGCACCTGCTGATGTCGTACGTTTCCAGAACATCCCGAGCATGAATGTTGCAAACAACGGAGCATTGATGAATCCGAAGATCAACTGGAGGAGATCCATGATGTTGTTAAATGAGCGCGCGAGGTAAGCTGTTGCAATCGAAAGAATAATCCCGACGACTGTCGTAACTTTCCCTACCATCAGATAGTGTTCGTCAGTGCCATCTTTTTTGATGTGCGCCTGATAGAGATCATAAGTCCAGACTGCGTTGAACGCTGTCACGTTTCCTGCCATTCCGGACATGAATGAAGCGATGAGGGCCGTCAGACCTACGCCGAGCATACCTGTTGGATAGTAGTGACCGAGCAGCATCGGAAGAGTGAGATCGTAATCAATACGTCCGTCACCTTTCAGAGGAAGCTGGAAATCTCCGCCCATCTTGTGAAGAGCTAGGGCAATGAGGCCCGGAAAAATGACAATGAAAGGAAGAAGCATCTTGGGGAAAGCTGCGACAAGCGGAGTGCGCTGAGCGGCCGACATATTTTTTGCAATCATTGCACGCTGGACGACGAGGAAGTCTGTACACCAGTAGCCGAATGAAAGAACGAAACCGAGACCAAGGGCCATCTGCCAGAGGTTCACACCCATCGGGTTTGAACTTTCGTGACCCATGTACTGCCATGTTGATGTCATGACTGGTGGAAGACTCTGGACGAGACCTGCCCAACCGCCGACCTGTTCAAGACCGATATAGACGATAGGAGCAATACCAAGAACGATAAGGAAGAACTGAAGAACTTCGTTGTACACAGCAGACGTGAGTCCACCGAGGAATGTATAGGCCATTACAATTCCTGCTGCGAGGAGGATCGAAACATCGAAAGGCCAGCCGAGAAGAGTTTGAAAAAGAATGGCGAGTGCGTAAAGAGAAACACCAGAAGAGAATAAAGTCATCGCTGCGAAACCAAGAGCGTTGAACGTTCTGGTTTTTTCATCAAAGCGAAGAACGAGATATTCAGGCACCGAACGCGCGCGAGAACCGTAGTAGAACGGCATCATGAAAATTCCCAGGAAAACCATCGCGGGAATCGCTCCGAGCCAGTAAAAATGTGACGTCATGATTCCGTATTTAGCACCCGAAGCCGCCATCCCGATGACTTCCTGAGCACCAAGGTTGGCAGAAATAAATGCGAGTGCCGTGATCCATAAAGGCAGTGAGCGTCCACTTTGTAAGAAGTCAGAACTGTTTTTCATCTTCGCTTTGACAAGAAAGCCGATACCGAGGACGAAGATGAAATAGATGAGAATAATGAGATAATCAATGCCGGTAAGATGCATGAATCAAGTCCTTCAAAATGGGTTTAAACGGGGCGCAGTCTCCCTGCTTTGGGCCAGATCTACAAGGGATAACTTGACTCGTATAACACTATTTGCCCGGGGATTGTTGTCTAAACTTCCTGCGTCAATGCCTCCTTCCCCTCACAAACTCACTCTGGTATTGGCATGTGTCTGGCATGTTGTTTTAACAAACAGGAGGTGACTATGAACCGCGAAATTAAAAAAAATCTGAAAGAGGCCAAATCATCAGGTCGAAAAATAGTTGAGAAAGCTCAGCAGACGGCCATCAAGAATGCAAAACTCACAGTCCGTGAAGTTCTTGAGGAAATCCAGCCAGAAGTGGCGAAGATAAGATCTGACTTCAAGAATGTCGTGAAGGCATTTCGTAAAAAAGTAAGTTAAAAAAAAGCCCGGTTTTTAAATCGGGCTTTTTTTATTACATCTGGAAAGAGTTGCGGATGTTATCCGATGCTTTCATCTGTGCGGCCTGAGATTCCATCACCACCGGCGCCATTCCGAAGAACTCATGGGTCACACCTTCATAGTTTTTATAATCCACAGTCACACCCTGCTTCTGCATTTCTTTGGAAAGCTTTTCACCCTCAGTCATCAGGGGATCAATCTCTGCCGTGATAACTGTCGCAGGATTAAGTCCTTTGAAGTTCGCAGACAAAAGATTGATACGGGAGTCCTTCAGATCATCAGGTGAACGGGTGTAGTTTTTCACGAACCAACCCATCATCGCTTTGTTCAGAGGCTTCGCATCTTTATTCATTATATAAGATTCTGTGTTCATATCGGTACCAACTACCGGGTAGATCAGAAGTTCGTGCGTAGGCATTGTAATTTTCTGATCCCGGGCCATGATGGCCACGTTGAGAGCAAGGTTTCCCCCAGCTGACTCCCCAGCTACGGCAACCTTCATTGGATTACCGTTGAAACTTGTTGCGTTGGCAAGAACCCACTTATAAGCAGCGAAGGCATCATTGTGAGCTGCGGGAAATTTATTCTCGGGAGCTTTTCTGTATTCCGGAGAAACGACAATCGCTTTCGCACCATTCGCGAGAGCACGCGGAGTCGCATCGTAAGTATCATTCGTAGCTATCACAAAGCCACCCCCATGGAAGTAAACGATCACGGGAAGGGCCTCGCCCATTTTGACTTCTTTCGGTGTATAAATTCGCGCCATGATTTTTCCATCTGCACCGTTGATCTCACGATCGACAACAGAGTCGACCGGCATGGGCACAAACGATCCCTTGTCCTTTCTGATCACGTCCATCGTTGCATCTGCAACAGTTGGTTGCCTGCGGGCCTCTTCAGCAGAAAGTTTTTCGATGGGCTTTGGATTCTTCCTGGCAAGCGTATCGAGGACCATTTTCATGTCCGAATCTGGTTTAGGTGCAGATGCCGCAAAGCTTGCCGAGCTTATCGCCAGTGTCGCGGCTAAAAGTGCTGTTTTCATCTTAACTCCTTGGTTAAATTGCTCCGGATTCTAGTCCAGGTTGATATGGTTTTTTAAATGGCTTTCCGTTTTTCTGGAGAGGGTATCTTGAATTCATAATATCCAGGACCTCTTCATCGGAAACCTGAGGAAATTCAGCGTAATGTTCTCCGACACTTTTAAAGT
Organism: Bacteriovorax stolpii; assembly: GCA_945883845.1. Classification (GTDB taxonomy): domain Bacteria; phylum Bdellovibrionota; class Bacteriovoracia; order Bacteriovoracales; family Bacteriovoracaceae; genus Peredibacter. The sequence continues at coordinate 21,255 of CAMCYI010000012.1, forward strand.
CGATCACTGAATGAAGGCAGTAAATTTCATCGAATTGATCCTGTAGAAAATCCGGAATTTTCACAGGGCCAACCGGCACAGCAAGAATCAACTTGAATGGATTCAGTCCACGCAAGAATCTTCCTGCTGACGAAGCTGTTACTCCGGTTGCAAGTCCGTCATCCACGACTACAACTTCACGACCTTTGACTTCCGTCAGATTTCTTTTGGGACGATAGAGGTCCACTCTTCTGCGCAACTCCACTCGTTCACGGCCGATGGTATCGAGAACCTGCTCAGAGGTGTGCGAGACATATTTGACCGAGTCAGGACTAAAGAAAGGGATCTCATCTTCTGAGAGGGCACCGATTCCCAATTCAGGATATCGGGGATGTCCGATCTTGCGTGCCATGAGGACATCTAATGTACAGTTCATAGATGTGGCCACTTCGTTACCGACAATCACTCCGCCGCGTGGGAGTGCGATGATAAGGGGATCAAGAAGCGACATCTTTTTCAGGAACTCAGCAAGGCGCAGTCCTGCGTCCACCCGGTTGTTGTAAAATATATTTTCCATGTACCCTCATTATTTCCCGCGCGCTGGAAGAGTGCCTCTGTTGAGAGGATATTCTTCCATTCTCTGCTCATCGATCCGAACGGGATTATTCTCATGATCAGTCTGTCCCGCAGTATTCCGGTGATTAATTATTTTCCTGGCTTCTTTGGTTTTACCTGAATAGATATGCGTACCTGATTTATTGTTCATTTCTTTGTGATTAATCGAAGTTGCTGTAGATGTATCAAGATCTACATCAGCAAATGACAATGCAGAGGCCGTTAACAGGATAAAAGTTGTCATGATGCTTTTCATAATTCCTCCTGGGAAAAAATCTGATCTCATCATAATTCCGAAACAAACGATAAAAAAATCCACAGATGTGGATCTTTTTTATGAGTTTTAATGAAGTGATTCTGGTTTGACTCTCAGATCATTAAAGACTTCACTGACACCATCAATTTCCAGGATGGTATTGATGACACGTTCGAGGTCTGAATGATTGTCAACGACTCCACTAACTTTGACGTGACCATTCTTCACCTCTAAATCTATTCCGCCCTGATCACCCAACGCGTGATAAATATCCTGAAGAATTTTTTCCTGATTTGAGATATTTCCTTTTTCTTCATGTCTGTTCAACAAATTTTTATTCATCTTGCACCTCCTTCAGCTAACTTACTCCTCCATTAGAGCGAGCCAAAATAAACATTCCCTAAAGATGTGAGCGTGCTGCTATTTCGGTCACATTACGCGTGGAATCTCAAGGCCGGATTTTAAGATTTAAATTTTGAGTTTCTCTTTAGCACCATTTCTCATGAATTGCAGGCACTCTTAGATGATCAAGGAGTGCTTATGAAATGGACTTCACTAATCTTTATGAGTTTTTTAAGTCTTCATCTTAATGCCCAGGATGGCCGTACCTATAAACCGGATGAAAATCATCTTCCGGGTGCCCGCTCACCCGCTCTTCAAAAACAGGCACAGGAAGAACGCACTGAGGATTCTTATCGACGTAAGGAGATCAGACGTCGTCGGGATATGGAAATGGATAAACCTGCCATTATTAAAAGAGATCAATTAGAAATCCAAGAGTAATTATCTCTTCGGTTTCATTTTCTTCCCGCTCACCTCCTGATGAAGGAATTTTACTCTTCCTCACCTTACTGAGTTCCTGAATTCTTCCGCAAATTTTTGGGCGGGATAAACAAAATGCACAGGAGTGATACGGGCGCATCATCTGACTGAGCAAGCTTCTCTTTTATCTTTTAGGTCATCTTCATCACCATCCCCCGGGGTTTGCTTTAATATGAAGTTAGATTGCCAGGAGGGATATATGGAAAAGTGTGATAAATGCGGAAACGCCTATGAAAATATGTTTCACGTTGAGATGAAAGGAAAATCATACGCCTTTGACTGCTTCGAATGTGCCATCTCGATGCTGGCCCCCATCTGTGCGGCTTGCGGTACCCAGATCATCGGTCACGGAATGGAAAAGGGCGAAGATTTTTTTTGTTGTGCAGGTTGTGCGCGGATAAGAGGCGTAACCGAACTTGTCGATCACGCCCCCCAAAACTGATTAATGCTTAGTGATCTGAATCTTTTTTGTCTTCTGAGTGCCATCTTCTTTTTTCACGAGCTCAACGGTGAGAATTCCATTCTCAAAGCTCGCTTTAATGTTGTTATTATCAACATCGGCACGGAGAGGGACCGATCGATGAAAGCTACCGTAACTGAATTCTGAGCGGTAGTACCCTTTCTTCTCTTCCTTACTTTTAGTTTCTCTTTTTCCCTCAATAACCAGGGTGTTATCTGAGAGAGTAAGGTTAATATCTTCGGGTCTGAGTCCGGGTAATTCTGCTGATACCATGTAGCCTCTTTCAGTCTCTTCAACTTCCACACTCGGCTTCATGCCGAAGTCTTCTCCGTCAAGTTGAGGCGAGAAAAAATCTCGAGCGAAGCGCTCGAACATCTCGCCAAATTCCTGAGTCAGGGTTTCATTACGTTTTGCAGGCAGATTAGATCTGTTCATACATTCCTCCATGTTGTGGCCTTCAAGCCGTTTTCTTGGCCGATTCTTTATTTTCACGACTGAGAACCTTACTGATTGATGGGATTATTTCCAGCATGTCAGTGTATCGCTTAAGTGCTGAGTACTTCTCGAGCTTAAATCCGACGTGATGACAGATTCTCAGGATGGCGAGGGCGTACATGTCAGCGATGGAGAACTCTTCACCAACGAGAAATTTGTCATTCGTCAGGTGGCTGTCCATGTAACCCATTCTGCTCTCAACTCGATTCTGAACTTCCTTGATATATTCCGGAGTCAGAGATTCTTTATGAAAAAGAACTCCTGCTGTTTTATGAAGCTCTGAACTCGTGAAGCTAAGCCACCGCAGGCAGCTTCTCCATTCTTTAGTTCCGGCATCAGGGATTAGTTTTTTCTTATTTCCATATGTGACAGCGAGGTATTGAAGAAGTGCGATGGCTTCTGTCATGGCTTCACCGGAATCAAGAACGAGAACGGGAACGTACCCGAACGCATTGAACTTCAGTAATTCAGGACCTTTTTTTTGAATACTGACCATCTGAGCTTCGTAGGGAATTCCAAGTTCTTCGAGACAAATGTGTGTGGATAATGAACAGGCACCCTGGGCGTACAGAAGTTTCATGGATACTCCTTTAAGTTAGAAGTATTTTAGAATTTCCGCCGGAGTCATTGCAAGTCGTGAACTCGCTCTACTCAGGTATGATGGAGATAGACGGGGACTTACGTTGAATAACTTTTTCTTTCCTGAGTTTTTTGTCAGAGGATTCTGCTTTCACAACAGTGACAACCGGTGCTTCAGGTTTTTCGTCTTCTTCCCAGTCACAATTTAATCCACCAACAACAAAACGTTCTCCGGAAAGATATTCGCTCATATCAAAAGGGTGGCGATTGTATTGAAACTTGTTCATGGGTTTGTTCCTTGGAAAAATGAGATTCTATGCTGAAGCTCAGGGTTTTCAAGAGCGGCAATCTTAATCTTAACCGACGGGGCTGGTCGGTCATTTTCCATCTCATCGGAGGGCCATTCTCCCCGAAGAAAATTTGTTGTATCTTCAAAGGATGAAAAAAAATATCGCTCTTATCGCACACGACAATCTTAAGGCCCGCATGGTGGACTGGGCAAAAGCTCACAAAAGCATCCTTCAGAATCACACACTCTTCGCTACTGGCACAACAGGTAGCAGGATTGAAACTGAGGTAGGACTTCCTCTTACACGTTTCAAGAGCGGTCCTCTCGGCGGTGACCAGCAAATCGGTGCAGGGATCGCTGAAGGAAGAATTGATATGGTGATATTTTTCTGGGATCCGCTGGAGCCACACTCGCATGATGTGGATGTGAAGGCCTTGCTGAGGATTGCTGCCGTTTACAACATACCCATGGCCTGTAATCTTTCAACGGCCGACATTCTGATCAAACATTTCTGATTACTTGAAGAACCCGACGACTTCATCCCGCCCGAGCAATCCCATTCTCACAATCGTGTAGAAATGATTGTGGTCAAATGTGTCGATCACTTTCGCATTCCAGAGTTCCTGGAGTTTCTTCTGATTCTCGTAAGGCACTGTCGTATCTTTGGTTGAAAAAACCACACCCAATTTTTTTCCTGTGAACTTTTTTGCCAGTTGAGTTGGATCAAGATGAAATGCCTTACTCAGATCATCGAGATACTGGTCATCGTTCTTGAAGTTATACATCTCGTAGCGTTTCTTCTTAGCGAATCTCATCGCTTCCTGATCAGAGTTCACGATGACTTCAGGAACGCGGATCCCGCCTGTAATCACGACTGCCGCTTTCAGCTCATCATGAGTCGACATCGCAATGCTGGCATGAAGACCACCCACACTTGTCCCCATGATTCCGGTCCACGGAGCTTTCACTTCATTGATCAACATACCGATCGCTTTCTGAACGCGAGTGTAATGCCGCTGATGAATGTCGAGATCAAGTGCGAACTCATCGAACTGAGTCCACTCTGTCAGGATGTAAACGTCGAAACCTGCGCGAAAAAATGATTCTCCATAAAGGCGATCGAGAATATTCATGCCACCTGTTGGAGGCAGAATGATAATGGCCTTATCAGCAACGTCTTCATGAAGATAAGTCACGGCCTTGACATAAAATTTATCTTTATCGAGTGCAAGATTGCCTGAGGCCGGACGCATGAGTTGATAAACCAGGGTGCCAAGACCCAGGACAAGGAGTGTACCTAAAAAGATAAAAGCGGCTTTCTGCATTCAGAAAGCCTAACCTGTGATCGGAATTATGTCAGTTATTTACTGGCGGCGGATGGCGCGGAGGATCTCTTTGATCCCGCGGCCCGGAAGTTTATCGATTTTGGCCTCTCCCGACTGAACTTTCTCTGCGTTCATTTCGTCCATGTCTTCCTGGTCGTAGTCTCTGCCGCCTACTGAAAAGCGCTGACCCGAGAAGTACTCGTTCATGTCAAAAGTGTGTTGATTGCAATTACGAGAATAGTCCATATAGTGTCTCCCGCCGCGCATCCTAATGAAGTTCATATAACCTTACAACAAAAAGAAATGTTAATTTTAAGTCAGCATTCATCGGGCCTCCGTCGGAGGAAGAGCAACTTTATAAATCGTGAAGGTCAAGTCGTCCGTTGGTGTTCCTGCAGGAGCACGCTGGAGAAGTGAGTCTGTAAAAATCAGGTTGTTGTTTCGATCAATGGTGAATGTATCAGGCCATTGAATTCTTTCATCCTGAATCAAAATCTTCATCTGGCCTTGAGGTGTCCGGTACGCGACGGCGTTTCTTTCGAGGTCGGCCATATATAAATTCCCGTCCTTATCGAAGAACATTCCATCCGGAGCGGGAGTGAGGCCCGAATTTTCTACCTGTGACGCCCGATCAGAAGCTGAAAGTGAGCGGTCATTGAGGGCACTCGTCGGCACACGGTAGAGCTGGTAGCCCGTGAGGGCATGGTAATAAAGATACTTTTCGTCTTTGGAGAGCGCAATCCCGTCTGAATGGATGCGGGGTGACCTTCCTTTCATCAAAAAAGGCTTACCGTTGACGAGCAGGGTAACATTTTCAGCTTTCGTCGACGCGTGAGTATCGAGAACCCGCCAGGATTTTCCGGAATCACGGTCGAGAACCACGATCCCGCCCAACCCAGAGTCCGTCATGTAAATTTTTCCGTTTTCATCATCCACCCGAAGGTCATTCAGGTAGGATTTTTTGGGAGCAACCTTGCGGTTGAAAGTATAGGTTCGTTTCAGGGCATTGCTCGAAAGGTCAAATTCGTAAAGCTTCGGCTCCCCGATCACACCTTCCATCTTCGGACTGGCCGGATCGAGAACATACAGACTTCCCCCATGGGCCAGGACGGATTGAACACAAGTGAAGCGGTTTTTTTCGGGACGGCCACGCCAGGTATTCCATTCCTTATCGGGATACGGGGTTGCTTCCCCTTTGGCATTAATTTCCACCACGGAATAGGGAAGATTTTCTCTCCAGCGCGGGAAATTTGCGAAAATCCGTCCAGACTCATCTGCCGTGACTCCCGTTACCTGAAGACCTTTGAACTCAGTGAGCTTCATCAGGTCAGGCTGGGTTTCAGTCGGAAGTGGCGAGGTGGTGATTTTTTTATCCGTCACCTTTGTGGCGCAACCGATTATTAACAAGAACATGAGAGAGAGAAGTGAGATCGTGCGCATAGAGACTCCTTGATCAATTATCTGCTTCAATATTCAAAATCCTTCACATCTCTAAATCAACTTCATTGATTCGCAAGATGAAGAAGCGTTTCGCTCTTTTTTTGCCCGCCGGGTAAGAGGTTTTAAAAGAATCTGTCTTAAAATCAAGTAAAGTAACAAAGGCCATGTATGCAGGAACTCTCACTCTCTAAACTTCTGAAGAATTATAAAAAACTGCCTGAGCAAAAAAAATCCCAGGCAGAAAAGATTACGCCGAAGCTTCAACTCGAAATGTTGAAAATTCAGCAAGGTCTTTTTCATCAAAAGGAACGCGCCATAATCATACTGGAAGGTTTTGATGCCGCAGGAAAAGGCGGGGCCATCAGGACGATGACTGAGATTCTGGATCCGCGTAGTTTTCGTGTGCACGCTATAGGTGCTCCTACTGAAGATGAACAAGGCCGGCACTGGCTCTACCGTTTCTGGACTAACCTTCCGAAACCCGGTCGCATCGCTGTCTTTGATCGCAGCTGGTATGGCCGGGTACTTATTGAAAAAGTCGAAAAGCTCACACCGACAAATCGTCTAACTGATGCGTACAAAGAAATAAATCAGTTTGAACAAATGCTCGTGAACGACGGCATCAAGGTCATTAAAATTTTTCTCGCTATCACAAAAGAAGAACAGCTCGAAAGATTTGAAGATCGCCTCAAAGATCCATACAAGAACTGGAAAATCACCAAAGATGACATCAAGGCCCGTCAAAAGTGGGATGATTATGTCATCGCCGTTGATGAAATCTTTAAAAAAACAAATACCAAAGAATGTCCCTGGCATCTTGTTCCGGGCAACAGTAAAAAATTCGCACGGGAAGAAGTCCTCAGGATCGTGACATCTGAACTTAAAGAGCACGGTAAATGGATGGAAAACGAGGCCGGAAAAATGGGTAAGCGAAAACTCGAAGAAACTCTCCGCAAAGAACTTCAATAAGGATCAATATGAAACTCTCACTACTCGCCCTCATATTGGTACTCTTTCAATCTTCAGCTTTTGCCTGGGATCAGAAAAATTTCAAGATGCCGACTAAAGAAGAATTGAAAAAGAAACTCACTCCCCTTCAATACGCTGTGACGAGGGAAGAAGGCACTGAGCGCCCATTTAACAACGAGTATCATGACTACAAAGAGACCGGCATTTATGTTGACCGCATTTCCGGTGAGCCGCTTTTCAGCTCACTCGATAAGTACGACTCCGGAACAGGATGGCCCAGTTTTACAAAACCGCTTGATGCCCAGAATATTACATTAAAAACTGATTCAAAACTTTTTGCTTCGAGAACTGAAGTGAGAAGCAGACTTTCCGATTCGCACTTAGGTCACGTCTTTGACGACGGACCAAAGCCGTTAGGGAAACGCTTCTGCATGAACTCAGCATCACTGAAATTCATCCGCTATCAGGATCTCGATAAGGAAGGATATGGAGAATTCAAAAAGCTTTTCTCGAAATAGATTATTTAATTTTTGCGAGTACTTTCTGGTAAGTCGTCGCCGCCTTACCAGTCATTTTAAACGCTTTCACCTGGGCCATATTCGTTGGCTTTCCAACCTGAACTGCGCCGACCATTCCCATCGCTAAATGTGGCAGACATTTAAAGAAGTGGACCCCTTCTTTGTCATATTTAACTGTGATCTCTTTATTGAGACCTGCTTTCCATTCTGGAACGCCTGCAGGAACTGCACCAACAAGTTGTTGAGCGCTGTGGCCTTTATCTTTTGGAACAAACTTTACGGAGTCTCCGATTTTGATTTTTAAAAAATTTGGTTCAAACACCATCACTTCGCCAGTTTTGCTTTTATTCACCATCAGTATTTCATGAGTGACAGAAAAAGCTGAACTTGTGAGGAGAAGAGAGGCAAGCAGAACGAATTTCATAAATGAGTCCTTAAATATTTTTCCATTTTTTAATCGGTATAAAGTTCACAGCAGGTAAAGAAATCACCTCCGCCCCAGTCACCACCATTAGATGTGACCTGAACGATCTGAGTCCCCACAGGACAGGTGACGCCATTAGTGCCCACCTGATAAGTGGAGCAGTTTTTTTGCTTGATCGTTGAGCCGGTTTTCCAGGCTGTCCCGTCACAGAATTCCATTTTCTTCAGCAAAGAACTGTAGCGCTGTTGCCCTTCAGTGGCCGGACCGCAAACAGAAGCTGTGTTACCGAACTTGATTTCGCCTGCGACATCGAGTGCAGAAACGGGAGCCGTATGCCCGATGGCGACGTTTCCTACGTAATAGATATCTATGCCTGCTCCGCGACTCCAGATTTCACCGCTGCCACCGGAGAGGGCACGACAACTGGTGATGTTGTTGGAAGCATCGACCACGACGTACAAGCGGACAAACTTATTTTTTTTTGTGAGTCTTTTCTGAATCTTTTTTTCAAACTCAACGATGAGCTTTGAAGTCCCTGCTGTAATGTCAGCAGCAGTAGCACTCAGGGTCAGGGATTTTACGCGGAGATTGTTTACGAATGACGAACCATCATGACGGATCTGAGGTCCAACTTTAATGTGAGGAACAGTGCCGGTTAAGGCGTTGACGCCGATAAAGGTGGCCGTGCAGTTTGCAGGATTCGAAAGGTCCGTGATAATTTCGTTTGTTGTAACAATGATGTCGGAGTCGACAGAAAATTTCGTCGTGTTATCACTCATCATCTTCGACATTTCCATCACACCGAGGATGAGTCCGCCGAGCATACCGATGGCAATGATGATCTCGACCATGCCGAGGCCTTTCTGAGAATGCTTTTCCATAAGAAAGATGCTAGCAGTTTTTGGCGTGTTTGAAAGCTACATCGTACTAGCTGACTCATTTGCTCAAAAGCTCATGCTCAACGACCGTCGACCCAGGCCTTGAGCTGTTCTCTGCTCATCGCTCCTGCCTGTCGCTTCACTTCCTTGCCATTCAAAAACATCACCGTACAGGGAATACCCCTGATACCCATCTGCGCCGATAAATTTTGTTCGGTCTCAGTGTTAATTTTAAGAAAAACTGCATTCTGTGTTTCAGTAGAAGCCTTTTCAAATTCAGGTCCGTACGTCTTGCACGGGCCACACCAGGTCGCCCAGAAATCCACGACGACCGGCACGTCACTTTTCCTGATGATGCGTTCAAAATTTTTCGTCGTCACTTCGGATACTAATCCGTGGAGTTCGATATTTTTTCCGCACTTCCCGCAGACTGGAGTCTTCGACAGGGCTTCAGTTGATTTAAGTTTATTGAGACTGTCGCAGTGAGGACAGACGGTGAAAGTGTGACTCATGGGATGCTCCCTTTAAAATTTAAGACCTGTGAGTGGGCACTCAAATGCCTCGAGGTTTGACTTAAAGATGTGCACGAAATCTTCTTCCGCAAGAGCGGCGATTTCTGCGAACTTAGACTTCCGTAAATCCTGGAATACATCAAAAGGAATATCAGCTTCCAGTGTGGCAAGACCATCTGGTAAAGAGTTGGTAAGCCCGTGGTAAGCACGCGCGTAACCGAATGCCTGATCCTGTCTTTTGAATCCATCAAACAACGCCACGATGATTTCGCCTTTTTCAGCTGGAGATAACAAAGTTGTCTCTCCCAGTGTTTTTCCCCAGAGATCCATGAAGGGCCCCACAGGAATGAGAAATTTTTGCGACCGGCGCAGGCTTTTGGGCTGGCGCATGGACATGTGACGGTGGTTTTCGACGGATAAAAATGTCTTGTTCACCTGACCGGCAAAAACGAGAATCGGAGAATAGTGTTCGTTCAGTTGATGGCCTAATTTATAAATGCGTTTTCTGAACGGATCATCTTCCGGCATTTCCCATTGGTCGATCACGCGATCAAGATCACCGAAGTTGTGGGCCATGAGTGCTGTTGAACGAAGGAAATTAACGTGGTCACGTTTTTCTCTGAGCTCAGTAAGAAGTTTTTCTTCTTTTTCAATTTCAGCGAGGATTGTAGTCGCCACTTCTTCAGCGATGGGCTCACGCCTTGAGCGCTTAAGTGCATTGTAGGCACCGATAGCAACTGAGAGCCAAGTCCCCTCGTGTGTGCTCATCACCTGACCGTTGTCAGGATTGTAGGATTTTCTATTCGTAACCTGTTCGTAGCTCCACGTCCAAGAATCGACAGTAATTCTTCCCATCTTTTCCAGATGACGGCCGACGTGCTGGTGCTTCCATAAACTTTCGCGGATCTGGTTATCCACATTAGTCGGTACAAAAGTTCCTGCTGTTGACCAATGAGAGGCCATGCAGATGTGGAAGTACTCAGCGAGATCTATGTGGTTCAGGAGCTTAAGATTTTTTTTGTAATAAATCAGCTTAGCTAGGTAAGCGCGATCTGAACCTTCGGTATTGACCTCTCCCTTGAAAAGCCAGGGAGCTGTATTCTCGACATCCTTCAGAAGAAGGTTCGGCGCGATTCCCGCAAGATCAATGTCAGATGGTGCTTTCTTCGCCATTGTTTAATCTTTTTTTGTGAACTCTGCTTCAATGATGTCGTTACTTGAAATGGGTGCCTGGGTCTGCCGTGGCTGTTCATACGGCTGATGCGGAAAAGGCTGTCCCTGAAAATCACCCATGCGATAACTTTTAAATACAAACTTGTTTTTTCCGAGACCTTTCTTCTCCATCACCTCGCCTCCGAGTGCAACGAGCCAGCTGATGATGACAAGAATGGGGTTGGTATGAAAGTAGGCCACAGTAGCAAGAGTGGCGACCAGAACGCGTGGGCAGAAGAAGAAGCCGAGCCACCAGATGAATCCTCCGGTCAATACACTTGAAAACAAAAGAGTAAGTCTTGGGAAGACGGAAATACAAAGCAGGAAGATGTAACCATGATTCTGGAAAAAATCCGTTGTGCCGAAATCCATCTTGAAATTATCCATGAGCACGGATGTAGCCACAAGAAGGATAAAGAAAACTGCAGTCCCTTTAAAAAATATCGTCTTCATAAATTCCTACAACTTTTTCAGAATCTGTTTGCAGATCTCCTGGATCCACAAATAGTCGTGCTGCTTTACCTTGGTGTTTTTCACACTCAGATAAACAGTCTTACGAACAGGTTTCCAGCCCGGTATCTTTACCACTTCAAGCTCCCCTCGGTCTACCCCTTTGCGGCCTACAATCTCAGGGATAAATGCCACGTGATCCGTCAGTTTTAAAATTTCTGCAGCACTCGCTGCTGTCGCTGTCTCATGGCCGCGGATCCGGTCTTTCATCGGAATCGGAAATTCGTCGTCTCCGTAACCGGTCCCTTCGCTCGTCCAGTAAACAGGTGCGACGAACGGATATTTCAAAACTTCTTTCATCGTTGGATTTTTAAGAACAGGATGGCCCTTGCGGACAAAAACCTGCCAGAGCAGAGTCCCGACTTCTTCCGTTGACCACGTCCCCGGCCACTCAAGTGGTTTCGAGTGAAGACAATATTCGAAGGCACCTCTCATCGCGGCCGGCACAAACTGATTCGGAGAAATTTCCAGCATCCGTACTTTAAGTGAATCACCTTTATCATGGAGCATTCCCTGCAGGACGAGAGGAATCAAATGTGTGGCGAAGAAAGAGGCACTCGCGATGGTGAACACTGATTTCTTGTCTTCAGAGTTCAGCCCAATAAGTTCTTCGTGGAGTTCCTGCAGTCTTTCAAAATATGGGAGGTACTCAAGGGCCTGGGCCGTCGGCTGAATCCCGGATGCTCCACGTTCGATCAAGACGCATCCCATTTTCCGCTCAAGGCCGGAGATCCATTTTGAAACCTGACCAGGTTGCATGTTGAACTGACGCCCCAGTTCGCGGACGGTTTTCGTCTTGAGAAGATGCAAAAAGAGCTGAACTTCCTTGAATTTAATATCCTCGACCTGCATCGCTGTTTCCTTTTTTCGCACACCTGTTTCCATTTATTACATTGATGGGACAGACCGTCCACTGTAACAATGAAGATGGGAGTATTTCCCGGAGGACCCATGAGACACCTATTAACCATTATAATGATTCTCTCCCTGCAGGCATGCGTGGGGGAAAAATCAGGCCTGAAGTTCTCCGCACCTGACCCAGGGGGAAATATCGACAATCTGACTGAAGAACAGCAGTTTGCTTTCGAAGAGCTTCAGCAAAAAGTGCTGAAGCCCAGCAACTGTCTGAACTGCCACAGTGGTCTTGCGACATTTGAAGGTGTGCAGGCCATGTTCAAGCCGGGGAATCCAGAAGAGAGTTCGATGTTTGTGAAGATGGAAGACGGTTCTATGCCCATGGGCGGAGAACCTGTGACTACGGAACAACTGGAGATTACCAGAAGCTTTATCAATTCGTTTTCAGTACCAGTTGAACCCGAAGTTGTGGACTTCGCGGTTATTCAGCAAAGAATTCTCGTTCCTCACTGTATTCAGTGTCACTCGAAGGTCACTTCTGAGGAAGCTCTGGGAAAATGGATCAATAAGAAAAAACCATTGAAGAGTCTTTTCCTAAGTGTTGTTGCGAGTGGAAAAATGCCAAAGAATAAGCCACGATTAGATGTGAAAGAACAAATGCTCATCAAAAAATATCTGGAACAGATTTAATTTAAATTAGCGGCACTTCAGCGTTGTCGGTGCAACAGTAAGACCCTGGCAGGATTTCTTCGAGATCTTGCCAAGTCTCCACTCGCCGCTGGCAACTTTCGCTGAGAGAGCGATGAAGAGCGGAGTAAGTTCTTTCTGAATTGCACCTGTAACCATGCCCGGTTTTTTGACGTTACCGTCGCTGAAGCCGCGTGGGCACATTTCCTGACTGAAAGTTTCTTCGCGGGTAAGATTATCTTCAAGCATGCGAAAAAGTCCTGCAAGCATACCAGTGCGGTCTTCACCGGCGGTACAATGGAAAAATACCTTTCCGTTTGTTGCAGAAACTTTGGCGATGATATTCAGAGCTTCAACAGTCTGCTCACAAGCTTCAATCATGCTTGAATATTCTTTCCAGCGGAAAGGAATATGGTGAGATTTAATTCCAAGGTCAGTAAGACCAGCGATTTCTTCGACGACTTCGCCCTTCACATCATTCTTAAAAATGATCACGTCCGTGATCCCGAATGGCCTGAACTCACTGATGAGTTTCTTCGGTTCGCGGCCGCGGTAGACATGGCCTGAGCGGCCCACCTTAAAGGAATTCGGGACAGTGAGTCCGTCTTCAGCAAAACAGTAAGAACTGAGGAGTATAAGAGTAAAAAGAAATGTTTTCATATGCAGATCATATACGCCCTGATGAGTTTTAACTGAAGATCAGGTGTAAATAATTCAGGACTTAAGATTTGGCCGGAGCCTGATTTTCACGTTATTACAGAAAAATCCATGGTCTAGCTTTATCTTTAGACTTCGCCTTGCTAAGCTTTTTCCATGTACATCATTCTCTTGATCGCTCAGCTTCTGATGCCGGCTTTTGCGCTGGTAGCTGACTCCACATCCCAGGACCTCTACGAAAAAACCTGGCCTCGCGCCAACAGCTTCTGCACGCTTAAAGACAAGCGCATCGAGATCCTCATCAGAGGTGGAAATAAATTCACTGAGATCAAGGAGAAGGGCTACGGTGAATACGTCTTCTGGAAAATCGACGAAAAGATCGAACTCTTCGCGTTCAGCAGAACGCAAGCAAGCCTTTATCGTTTTTATAAATCCAGTGACGGTTCCATTTGTGCTAAGTCCCAGGGCTTTTTTATTGAAGGTAATAAGTTCGCTTTTCTCTTTGCCGAAGAAAGCAGGCCTCACGGCGACAAGCTGATTATCCAGCTTTTTGATTTTAAAACGATGAAACCTCTGGAGACGATTGATACAAATCTTTTGGTGGAAAAGGCTTATCCGCGTCCGGGAGGGTTTATCTTCAAGGCCATGGAAGAGCGCTACGAAATGGACATGGGCTACGTTCAGATCGAAAAAGAAAAATACACCTATCAGGACAGAGTCTTTCCCAAGTGGATGAAGTTTTCTTCCAAAGGAATGGAAATTGATCCGGGTGACACATTCAAGAAACTTCCCTGGAGAAAGTACTTCAAGACAGAAGCTGATTTCACGAAGGCGGCTGGTTGGGACTCGGCTAAAAAATTATTTGTGAATAAAACTGTCTACTACGCAGTTAAACGACCCGCGATTAAGCGCTGCATTTCATTTCTCCCCGCCAAGAAAAAACTCGATGGCTCTGAAACCTGGTACTGCCACTAATCAGGCAATGTAAGCTGTATATATAGAAAAAAGTTCTTCGAGTTTTCCGTCATACTGAAGGTCGAGCCATTCGTGACGGTCGGTGATGATCTGCTTAGTGAATTTTCCACGAACGACTACCTTAATGGGACGCTTGTAGGCCACCTGCTCAAGCTGCCTGAGCGTGTGATCTATGTGCTCTACCTGGCCATAATCGTAGATGAAAAAGATATCGGCTTGGGGCATTTCAAAATCTTTGGCAAAAAGATCCTGAGTGATAAGCTGACAGCGGTTCATGCCAAGCTCGCGATAAATCCTGTTACCTTCATCAACTCGTGCTTTGACGTACTCGTAACCAGTGAAAGAATTTTTGATGTAAAGCCCGCCGATCACAATTCCCATTCTGCCGTAAGCAGCACCAAGATCGACAACCTGCTGGTAGGGCTTAATTTTCAACAATTGAAGAATGCGCAGGCATTCTGAATAGGGCGTCTGAAGAGTTTCTTTCTCAAGTCCAACCCAGGTCTGAACTCCCTGATGCATTAAGGGTCCCCAGGTATCATGAGCGCCGTCAGGATCAAATCCTCTGGCGTCTGCGATGAGCATCTCTTCAATGTAGCGAATGCGAAAACCCAGGATCTTATCGAGGATGCCGGCGTGCTGTCTTCTGATCACGTCGTTGGCCTTCGGAGACTGGAAAAATTCAGGAGTGAGGACGAGTTTTGTAAGGTCATTCAAGGGTAAACGAGCGGCTTCCAACTTCTGAAAGTCGGAGAGGGCCTTAAGTTCCATCCTGGGAAACAATTCTAACTGCAGCAAACTTACTCCTTAAGTTTGTTCAGACTTATTATCACTTTATGAATTCACTTTTCCAAGAACTCAGTGAAGAGATGATTTTTTAACGCCTTCAACCTCGAGGCTCTCAAAGTAGCGGCGAAGCCGCTGCACTCCCGTAATCACAGCTTCTTCAAAGGTCGGTTCGTTATAAACAATATCTACGTGCTTAAAAATCTTATGAGATTCGCGATGAATGATATCAACCTCTGCGTTGAAAGATTGCTTCACCTGATTAACCGTTATCCGACCAAGGAGGTATGGATTATTGTCGAGTTCAATGTATTTTTCTTGTGGAAATTCACTCATGGCCATCAATGGAAGCTCAAAACATGCCGAGAAGTCAACGTCTTCAACATCCATTCAAGGAGTCCTATGAAAAAGCTAATGGTTATTCTCGTTCTCGCACTTGCAACTTCCGCTTACGCCGATCACAAAAAAGATCATAAGAAAGTAGAGGTCCATGACAAGGAGCATGCTCACGTAACTGACGATAAGAAAGACCATGATCATGATGACAAACATCACCAAGCGCATGATCATAAATCTCATCATCCAGAACACACTGAAGAAGTAAAACCAGTTAAGAAGTAAGCGTTTAAAGGGCGAGCCTATGAATCAGTATCAAAAAATGTTTCCCAGTCTCGCCCTCTTTTCCGACCTCGACTGGCCTAGTGTCACTGCAGAATACGAAGCAAACTACATCGACGTCTCTTTTCCGGAATACCTTCAGCAAAAAGCTGATGAAGGCGATTGCCCCCCCTATCTTTTTGAACTCGCCTACTTTGAAATGGCCCTCTTTGAATCAAAAACAAGTAATACTCCACTTCCTCATCAGCACGGTGTTCACCTGAATCCAACGGCCCTTTTCCTGAGCCTGGAATTCGATGTGACCCGAATGATTGCGGATGCACAGACCGGTAAGATTGAAGTGATCGAGAGACCACATGTTCTTTGCCTCTTCCGCGACAAAAACGATAAGGTCAGAAGTGTTGAACTCGATGAAGAGGCCCTGACTCTTCTGGAAAATCTTGAAGAAGGACCGCAACCGGACCGTAAATTCGTGAAGGCAAATGATCAGACTCGCTACAATGAAATGGTCAAAAACGGTCTCGTCTTCGACTTAACTTAGACATTTTTTTTTCACCAATCCAAAGTGATTTGGTTCTGCGAGGATGGTTCCATGAATTCTCTTTGCTGGGTCCGTCGCGACCTGCGTCTCCATGATCATGCTGCACTTTCTGCTGCCCTCGATGAGGGTGAAACAACGATTGTTTTTAATTTCGATCCTGCGATTCTCGATGCCTTAAAAAATAAACAGGACCGCCGGGTGACTTTCATCGTTGAGTCACTTGAGGAGATGGAGAAAGAACTACAGAAGAAGGGATCATCTCTCCTCATTTCTTATGGCGACCCTGCCAATGAAATTCCGCGCATTGCCCGCGAACTCGGAGTGAAAAAAGTTTTCGCTAACCGCGACTATGAACCGAAGGCAAAAAAAAGAGATGAATTCGTTGAGAAGAGACTGGAAGATGACAAAATCGAGTTCCACCAGTTCAAAGACTCAGTCTTTTATGAAAAGCATGAAGTCCTTAAAGGTGACGGAAGTATTTATAAAGTCTTTACTCCCTATAAGAATGCGTGGATTCATCGATTTGAAAATGAGGATAAAACGGTTTCTGATTTTGCCTGCGCGCTCAAAAATCTCCGCCAGTTTAAAAATAAAGAGAATGTTCTTTCTTCTGACTGGCATGAAAAAATCGGATTCATCCGAACTCCTGCACTTCTCACTGGCGGAACATCCCTGGCCATCAAAAGACTGAAGCACTTTGAAGACTTCATGAGCGGATACAAAGAGCAAAGAAATTATCCTGCCATAGATGGAACATCCCTTCTCTCTGTCTACATCCGGTTTGGAAATATTTCGATCAGGGACATGGTCCGCGCTGCTCTCATGGACAAAAACGAAGGGTCCGCGACCTGGTTATCAGAATTGATCTGGAGAGATTTTTATCAGATGCTTCTAGACGCTCACCCTGAACTGGAACACAGAGCTTTCAAGCCTCTTTATGACAAGATCAAGTGGATCGGTGGCAAGGAAGAATTTCGCGCGTGGTGTGAAGGAGAAACTGGTTTTCCCTTAGTCGATGCGGCCATGCGCTGTTTTAACGCCACCGGCATGATGCACAATAGACTCCGCATGGTGGTTGCCTCTTTTCTCTGCAAGATCCTGCTTGTGGATTGGCGACTAGGCGAAAAATATTTCGCGGAGAATCTTCTCGATTTTGATTTAGCGGCAAACAACGGAGGCTGGCAGTGGTCGTCGAGTTCCGGCTGCGATGCTCAACCATATTTCCGCATCTTTAATCCCTACAATCAGAGTGAAAAATTTGATGCTGATGGTGAATTCATCCGGCAGTGGTGTCCAGAGCTCGCGCATTTAACCAGTAAGCAGATACATCGGCCTGATATGAAGCTCGCGCCTGATTATCCTGCGCCCATCGTTTCCTATGAGCGTAATCGTGAAAGAGCACTGCTCATGTATGCTGTAGTCAAAGCGCGTTAGCTGTTTCATAGGTCAAACAACATGCGTAAATATTCACGAATTCTTGCCTGACAATTGGACGTGATGGGCATACTCTTTGTTTATCTTTTCTAAGACTTAACTCAATTATCTTTTTCGAATGAAGGGAGTACTTCAATGATGACATCAGCATTTGGTCATTACTTCAGCTCTTCGATTGGAAGAAAGCAACTCGTGGCCATGACTGGTCTCGCTTTGTGTGGATTTCTGGTGGGCCACCTCGCCGGTAACTTCCTTCTTCTGATGGGATCTGACGCCTTTAACATCTACGCACACAAACTCGCAAGTCTTGGTGGACTTCTGATTTTGATCGAAGCTGTGCTTGCGAGTATTTTTCTGCTTCACCTTGGTCTCGCGATCAAGCTGAACATGGAAAATATGAAGGCCCGTGGAGCGAAAAGATACGCTGTGAAAAAGAACACAGGACGTGGAACGACGTTCATGTCTTCATCGATGCCTTACACGGGTCTCGTTCTTCTCGTATTCGTTATCCTTCACTTGATTAATCTCAAGTTCGGTACGCACTATGAGACAACAGTTGATGGTGTCGCGATGAGAGATATCTACAAGACAACGATGGAATACTTCCAGGGCACCGGAGCCACGGCTTGGTACGTCGTTGCGATGATCGCAGCTGCGATCCACACTTCTCACGGATTCGCTTCTTCGTTTCAAACCATGGGCTGGAATCACCCGAAGTATTTTCAAAACACGAAACGTCTTGGTTACCTCTATGCCGTAGCAGTGGGCGGAGGCTTTGCCTTCCTCGCCGTCTGGGCGCACCTGAAGGGAGTGTAAGATGAGCTTAAATCTTGATGCTAAAGTTCCTGCCGGCGATCTCAAAGACAAGTGGGAAAAACATAAATTCGAAATGAAACTCGTGAACCCTGCGAACAAAAGAAAATTCACAGTGATCGTTGTTGGTACTGGTCTTGCTGGTGGTTCTGCTGCCGCAACTCTTGCCGAACTTGGATACAACGTTCTTTCGTTCTGTATCCAGGATACTCCTCGCCGCGCTCACTCGATCGCTGCTCAGGGCGGGATCAATGCTTCTAAAAACTATCCGAACGATGGTGACTCTATCAAACGTCTTTTCTACGACACCATCAAAGGTGGAGACTATCGTGCACGCGAAGGAAACGTTTATCGTCTCGCTCAGGTGTCGACGAACATCATCGATCAGATGGTGTCACAGGGAGTTCCATTCGCGCGCGAGTACGGTGGTTACCTTGATAACAGGTCATTCGGTGGATCTCAGGTTAGTCGTACGTTCTATGCCCGAGGTCAGACCGGTCAGCAGCTTCTTCTCGGATGCTATTCCGGTATGATGAAGATGATCGCAAAAGGCAAAATCAAAATGTTCAATCGTCGCGAGATGATGGACCTTGTGACGATCAACGGAAAAGCCCGTGGGATCATTGTTCGTAACCTCATCACAGGTGAACTTGAACGATACGCTGCAGATGCCGTCCTTCTTTGTACAGGTGGTTACGGAAACGTTTACTTCCTTTCAACGAACGCAATGACATCAAACGCTTCTGCCGCTTGGAGATGTTACAAACGTGGAGCTGGATTCGCGAATCCATGTTTCACACAAATTCATCCGACATGTATTCCGGTTCACGGTGACTATCAGTCGAAGCTGACTCTTATGTCAGAGTCACTTCGAAATGACGGCCGCGTGTGGGTTCCAAAAAAAGAGAATGATACCAGAAAGCCGGCGGAGATTCCTGATGAGGAAAGAGATTACTACCTCGAGCGCGTTTACCCTTCATACGGTAACCTTGCTCCGAGAGACGTAGCGAGCCGTCAGGCGAAATATCGCTACGATGAAGGCAAAGGAGTAGGGCCGACGAAACAAGCTGTTTACCTCGACTTCCGTGACTCCATCAAGCGTGATGGAAAAGAAACTGTTGCCGGCAAATACGGCAACCTTTTTGAAATGTACGAACGTATTACTGGTGACGATCCTTACAAGACGCCGATGATGATTTACCCAGCGGTACACTACACCATGGGTGGTCTCTGGGTGGATTACAATCTCCAGTCAACAGTTCCTGGTCTCCACGTCCTCGGCGAAGCAAACTTCTCAGACCACGGTGCGAATCGTCTCGGAGCTTCTGCTCTTATGCAGGGCCTTGCTGATGGATACTTCGTGGCACCGAATACAATTTCAAATTACCTCGCCAGCACTCAGCTTGAGAAAGTCACCACTGAAGATCCTGCGTTCAAGGACGCAGAACAAGCTGTGATTCTCCAGACGTCTAAACTTCTCAGCATCAAAGGGAAGCGCACAGTTGATGATTTCCACAAAGTTCTCGGGCACATCATGTGGGAAAAAGTCGGCATGGCACGGACAGAAGCGGGACTCAAAGAAGCGATCGACAAGATACGCGTCCTTCGCGAAGAATTCTGGAAAGACGTGATGGTTCCGGGTGACACAGGAAACTTCAACCTCGAGCTTCACAAAGCGGCCCGAGTTGCAGACTTTCTCGAACTCGGAGAGCTCATGGCCCTCGACGCTCTCGAGCGAAGAGAGTCATGTGGTGGTCACTTCCGTGAAGAATATCAGACACCGGATGGCGAAGCTCAACGCGATGATGAAAACTTCGCTCACGCTGCTGTCTGGGAATACACAGGAACAAATTCATCTCCCATCCGTCACAAGGAAGAGCTGAAGTTTGAGAATGTGAAACTCGCAACCCGTTCTTATAAGTAAGGAGAGACTATGAGCTCTAATAACAATATGACGTTGAACCTGAAGATCTGGCGCCAGAAGGGCCAGGAAGCTGAAGGAAAACTTGTGGATTACAGGGTCGAACATGTCTCTCCGGATATGTCGTTCCTCGAAATGATCGATGTTCTTAACGAACAACTCATTCGTAAGGGTGAAGATCCAATTGCGTTCGATCACGACTGTCGCGAAGGAATTTGCGGGATGTGCTCTATGATGATCAATGGTAAGGCCCATGGTGGATATAAAAACACCACGACCTGCCAGGTTCACATGCGCTTGTACAAAGACGGCGACACGATCGTCGTTGAACCTTTCAGAGCATCTGCTTTCCCTATCATCAAAGATCTCACTGTTAATCGCGCAGGCCTGGATAAAGTGATCATCGCCGGCGGTTACATCACGGCGAACACTGGAAACGCGCAAGACGCAAACGCAATCCTCATTCCGAAACCAATTGCTGACGAAGCGATGGATGCTGCTGCCTGTATCGGTTGTGGTGCCTGCGTTGCTTCTTGTCCGAATGGATCAGCGATGCTTTTCATGGGCGCGAAAGTTTCCCAGTTAGCTCTTCTTCCACAAGGCCAGCCCGAGAGTGCTAAACGCACACTCAACATGGTTAACGTTCATGACTCTCTCGGATTCGGAAACTGTACAAATCACGCTGAGTGCGAAGCGACTTGCCCGAAAGGAATTTCGATCGAGCACATCGCCCGCATGAACCGCGAATACCTCAAGGCCGCTTTCACGTATCACGAGAAAAATCGTTCTGAAGGTGGTGCTTAATGAAAACTCTCCTTCTCCTTTCTTTTGTCACTTTTACTGCTTCAGCATTCTCATACTCCGAGTTTGAGAGCTGGAAAAAAGTTTCAACTAAAACCGAAAAGGCCAGGGGCGGAAAGCAGTTTAAGGCGCTCATGGAAAAATATCCTGAAGTGTTCCCTTTCGGTAATGTGAAGAAAGTTGTGAGTGCTTCTGTGACGTTTGTAACCTGGAAGTACGTCGGTACTCATACGTGTGCTCCAGAAGATGCTCGTCTTATCTATACGGGAAGAGGCATGAGCTACTGTGATAAGCAGGGAGCTGCTACAGTTTGTGGAAGTTCTGTGGCCCAGCCTCCGATGGGAGACTACGATCCTTGTCAGTGGGGATTTGAAGAAGAAACTCAGTACTAAAAAAAAGCCCCTCGAAAGAGGGGCTTTTTTTTATTTATAGATTTACGAATTTAACAAGCTCTCGTCTGATGACTGTGCCTTCATCAACACCTTCGATTTCAAGAACCGCTTCGATATTGCCGCTACGATTTTCTTTCTTCATCTTGAGTGTCGCTACACCTTCATCCTGAGCAATAGAATAAGCACCATTTATTTTCCATGAAGAAGGGTTCGCATTCATATCACTCTGCCAGTAGTACCATGTGTTAGCGACGGTCGAATCCTCAACATCAATGTACTCACAGATTTCAGCATGAATTTCATCTGCAGCTTTCCAGGCATAAAAGCCCAGTGTCTGGTTCTTAGTGTTCTTCATGATTTTGACATTTTTAAAACCATCTTTTTTTGCATCAGCGATGGATTGGTTGAGGTACTTCATGCCTGTAGCATCACAAGGCTTGATCGTTTTAGAAGCCGCAAAAGCCGAAAACGAGAGAAACGAAGCAAAAGCGAAAACGAATGTATTTTTCATAAGGACTCCTGTTTTTTGAACTCTTGTAAATTCATTGGCCCCGGAATGAAAGGAAGAAGCGTACGGGAAGAATAATTTACCTGCTTGAAAGCTCAAAGGCATTCCTCTATCCCCCCGATTGTCCTATGATTAATCTATGTTCAAATCGATTCTCCTCCTCCTCGTTGCCATGGCATCCATTCAGTCGGGTGCCACACTCGCCAAGCGTTTGTTTCCTGTTGTTGGAGCGGCCGGCACGTCATCTCTGCGTCTTTTTTTCGCGTCTCTGATTTTGTGGGCCATCTGGAGACCATGGAAAACAAAACTCTCCAAAGTTGATCTGAAGTCAGTCGCCTTTTATGGCGTATCTCTTGGTCTCATGAATCTTCTCTTCTATTTTGCTCTCGCGCGTATTCCGTTAGGGATAGCCGTGGCCCTCGAATTTACCGGACCACTTGCTGTGGCCATTCTTTCTTCTAAGAAAAAAATAGATATCCTCTGGATCGTGATGGCAGGACTAGGGATTTATTTTTTGATGCCGGCAGCTGGTGCCGATACACATCTTGATTTTCTCGGCATGGCGCTCGCCGTTGGAGCAGGATTTTTTTGGGCACTCTATATCGTTTTCGGCAAAAAAGCGGGCGGTGGAAATCTTTCAGGGCAACTGGCCGCAAGCTGGGGAATGGCCTTTGCCGCTTTGATCGTCATTCCTTTTGGTTTGGCTTCAGCTGGGACAGCTCTCTTTGACTGGTCACTTTTACCCATCGCTATCTGCGTCGGTATCTTCTCAAGTGCTCTTCCCTACACTCTTGAAATGTTCGCTCTAAAAAGTATTCCAACGTCTACGTTTGGAGTTCTTATGAGCCTCGAACCTGCAATTGCTGCTCTTGCAGGATTCATATTTCTGAGCGAAACACTCTCGACTCTGCAGGTCGTTGCTATCTTCTGCATCATGCTTTCCTCTCTGGGAAGTTCTCTTACTGCTGCGAAGCCTGTCGAATTTCCTCTCGAGTAAATTAAAAATAATCCAGAAGCTTAAGAAAGAAAATCTTAAGTTTACTTCGAAGACTTAAGGATTTTCCACACGCAACCTTAACTGATAATTCACATGATTTATCTACTCCATCATGTGAGGATTATTTTCAATACGGAGGTTCTCATGGCGAAAGGATTCGCACTGTATCTTCTTCTCTTCTCTCTTTTCTCTTTCCCAGCGTGGTCGCAGACAACGAACATTGAACGACTCAATGCGGTTGGTGACATCACTCGCATCGCCTTCGGATCGTGCAATGATCAGAACGATCCACAGCCGCTGTGGCAAGATCTTCAGAAAACAAATCCGGACCTTTTCATTTGGGGCGGAGATGTGATCTACGCTGACTGGGAAGCATCTTACAACATGGCCGCTTCCTACCAGAAACAACTTCTACATCAGGACTATCTGACCTTCAGGTCCAAGACTCCCATCATCGGAACATGGGACGATCACGACTACGCATGGGATAACGCTGACGGCACGGCCATGAATAAAAAGGCATCACAAAAAATGTTTCTTGATTTCCTGGAAGAGCCCGAGACTTCCATGCGCAGGATCCAGGAGGGCGTCCACACGGCCTACGACCTGGGAGTTGAGGGTCGAAAGATCAAAGTCATCCTGCTTGATAACCGTTACTTCAAAAACCTAGATCCGAATTATCCGATCCTCGGTAAAACCCAGTGGGACTGGCTCGAAAGCCAGTTCAAGACTTCCAAGGCTGATCTTCACTTTGTTGTGACGGGGCTTCCAGTATTTTCTCCCCTCATTCCTTACACCGAAGAATGGACGGAAAACTTCAAGGAAGTTCAGCGCATGCTCGACCTGATCAACAAGTACAAACCGAAAGGAATCATGTTCCTCACCGGTGACAAGCACTTCGCGGCGATTTCCCAGAACTATGGACAGCTTGAGTTCATGTCGAGCGGGATGACCCACGTGACCCAGCAAAGAACGTGGTGGTACCTCGGCAAAAAATATCCTCTGACATATTTCGGCCTGAACTACGGACTGATTGATATTTCCTGGCAGGGATCCACACCGAAGCTTCGTCTGGCCATTCGAGGAACATCCGGCAGGGATATAAATCCAGCGAACTTCATCTGGAATAAATCAAAGAATAAATGGGATTGGCTCTAATACTCAGTTCACATCCGGTGGGATCAGACCACGAGACTGACACTGCCGGATCCATTCTTCTGTTTTCCGGTGCCAGCCACCACGAATACAGATTGATTCCTCTCCGTAGTCACAATCGTTATACCATTTGCCGGTTTCACTCCAGCACCAGTTATCACCGGGCCGCTGGTTAGGATCACAATTGGCCGCCACTTCGATGTTACGAAGGAGATCTGCAATGGGATCAGCAACTGATGCCCTGACGGAAACAGGAGTAATCAACGTGCCTCGTTGTCTCAGAGACTCTGACCGGCTCACGGCCCGGGCATCAACGAACTCCACACCCATGCACTTTGCAATATCAATGAGAACTGGAACAGCCGTTGCATTGAAAGGTTTGATGTCGTGGAAAAGAGCGACCATCGGTCTTGGATTATTCTGATCACACATCTGACGTAGATTACTTAAGATATAATTTTTCAGGTCATCCTGAGTAGAAGGATGAGCGAACGCACCCGAATCTCCGGAGTCAAGGTTCCAGAGGAGATGTGAATATCCTTCTTCTGCAAGTTCGTGAAGAGGTTCGCTGAGCCTTCGGTATTCTGCCAAACGAACACTTCTGTCAGTGGATGAAAAATTCATACCTCTGCGTTCAAGGAGATTTAATTCAGCTTCAGAAGGGAGAGCTCCTCTCCCGTAAGGAAACCGATACCAGTGAAGAGACTGTCTTGAGTAGGCTCCGTTCGTTGCCTGATCCAGCAACTGAGTGCTCGTGCGGATTTGATCGAGCCTATCTTCTGAACTCATTCCCGGATCGATAACAGCACCGGTGCTTGAGAGTTGGACTTCATAAGGCTCATGATCAAGCCCGTGGCTTGCGACAAGATGCCCTTCACTTAGTTCTCTTCTCACCATCGCCCGGGCCTCGGTGGCCGTACCCTGCAATCTGGAAGCAGTCACAAAAAATGTCGCTTTCACGTTGCGACTACGAAGGGTATCGAGGAGCAAAGGTGTGGTCGCAGAAGACGGGCCATCATCGAATGTGAGGTGAACCTGAGGGTGTCTGGCAGCTTGCGGACAATTTATTCCCTGGGCCGCTGCCGTGACGAGCTGACCCAGCTCCGGATTACCAGGAGAGGAACAGGTAAACGACCAGCCAAGGGTCGTCATCAATGTCATGAGAATGCCCAGAAACATGAAGTCTATTTCGGCATTTTTTTAATTTGTTAAAGCATTAAAGTGTATTGCTCGGGAATTGGTCTTAGAGAATAAAAAAGGGCAGCCGAAGCTGCCCTTTCCAAAATTACGGGGATAATCTTTTTACTCAACCCAGGCATCCACCTTAGTATAAGTTTTTTCAGATAGTGGTTTCTTAATGTTCAGGATCTCACCTTTGATGTTGATCGCTGAACCAAGTTTCATCGTCATAACCATTTCGTCATCAACACGGATTGGTTGCTGCAGAAGTCCTGTGAGGTTCATAGCGAGAGTGGTTTTTCTTCTCTCAACAATCACGTTCACTTTTTGAGATGGGTAAACATCTTTAAGTTCTGCGATGATTTTTCCACGACGAGTGATCGTCATTTCAATGGTTCCTTTCGCAGCGACGGTACCTTTAACTTCAGCATTCAACATAGATGTTTTCTTATCGAGAATGACGTCATTGAAGCGTTTCGGGAACACAGAAGGAATTGTCTTCGGATCAATCATCTCAATGAGCATCGAACCTTCAAGAGTAATGTCACCTTTCGTTTCACCGACGATCTTCACGTCTTTCTTCTGAAGGACAACGAGGACTGAAGGATCCTGCTTGAGGCCTGCAGAGACAGCGAACTGAGAGTTCTCAGGGTTAAGACCCGCGAGAAGAATCTGTATCGGGAACTCTGCACGGAGACCGTTAGACTTGATATCGATTTCTACGTTCGCTCCGACTTTTTTCTGGAGCGGCTGATTCTGAACTTCATCTTTCATACAAGCGTAAGATTCAGGCTTGTAGACTGTTTCCATGGCACAGACGTTTTGTGAGTAAGGAATATCACGACATTCATTATGGGCAGGAATTGTTTCGCAACGTTCGCGAGGAACTTGCTGACATTCCTGATCCTGATAGCTGACGTTACGGCAAGATTCTGCGCCCGGAACTGAGTGACAAGTCTGACCACCGCCAACTGTCTGGCAAGATTGTCCGCCGCCTACAGTGCGACAAGACTGTTCTCCACCGACAGTCTGACATGACTGGCCTCCACCCACTGTCCGGCAAGATTGTTCTCCACCTACAGTGCGACAGTCCTGGCCACCGCCTACAGTGCGACAGTCCTGACCACCACCCACTGTGCGACAAACCTGATCACCTGGAACTGAACGACAGCTTCTTCCGCCACCGACAGTCTGACATGATTGACCGCCGCCAACAGTTGTACAGACGTTTTCTCCTGAAGAGTTTACGCGACAAACTTCGCGGGTCGGACGTTCAACACAAACTTCTCTACCCGGAACATCTGTGCAAACTTCTCGAGAAGGTCCCGCAGAACATTCCTGACGTGAAGGACGATCCGTACATTCCTGACGTGAAGGACGATCAGTACATACCTGGCGAGATGGACTTGTTGAACATTCCTGACGTGATGGACGATCTGTACAAACTTCGCGGCTTGGACTTGTCGAACATTCCTGACGTGTTGGTCTCTCTGTACACACTTCACGAGTCGGCACCTGCTCACACTCGGTGCGTGAAGGACCGCGTGAACATTCCTGACGGTACCGGGTGACGCTTCGGCATTGGTTATCATAATCGGTCCAGCAGTTTTCTCTGGAAGGAACGCGAGCACACTCTTGTCGTGTACGTGTGATGTCCCGACAAACGTTCTCCTGATGAGGAACTTGTCTGATACATGTTCCAGGCACCTGAACAACCACAGGCCGGATCACTTGCATGATGCCATCAAGCTTGATCGCTTCGTGGGCCTGGCCGTTGTAATTTAAAACGGATTCGATCTGTGCCGAAGCAATGATCGGGAAAAGGGACATAAAGATAACTTTCGCAATCTGGCAAACCATAATGACACTCCTTGTGTATAACTTGAGCGCTCTAGTGCAATAAAAAGGCCATGGTGTTTTTCCATTTTATCAGTCACTAGACGCAGGACGCAAAGATACCAGTGTCGTTCGATCCAACATTGACAGCACTCCTTCATGCTGATGAAATTACCTTTCATCAAATTAAACATCGGAGAATTAATGCGCGCTCTTCTTTTCTCATCTCTCTTTATTTCTATGTCGGCATTCGCAGCGTGCCCGGATCTCTCTGGTTCTTTTAAGATCTGTAAAAGTAATTCTGACGATAGCTCCCCTTCAACAGATATGGTGATCACTCAGGTTGTTAAAAGTGGCATCATGACATACACCGTGGCTTCAACCAGTGCTGAAGGCGAAAGAATCTCAGAAATCTATATTGCTGACGGTAAAACACGCTCACAAAACCAAGTTGATCCCGAAACAGGTCTCGAATTCACATTTTCTCAAAACGTCGTGTGTATCGGTAGTTCTCTGAAAGTTAAAGTCGGTGTAAAGGTTCCTGAACAGAACATCGCAGACCTCACGATGCTGGCAACGAAAACCGGCCAGCGCCTGACGATGGTAACCACGGGAACAATGCTTGAGCAGCCAGTGAGTGAAACTGAAATTTGCGAGTAAGAAATTAGAAAATTGACAAAAAAAAGCCCCTCATTCGAGGGGCTTTTTTTTATTTATTGAATGTTGTTGCAGACCACTTTAGCTGAGACACCTTTCACCGAATCGATGAGGTCCCCTTTCAGAGCAACCCCAGTCGTACATGATTCCAGGACAATCTGGTAACCAAGAGCGAAACCATCAAAGCGCTTTTGACGGCCGAAGTTTCCACATCTGATCGTGCTTTTTTCGAGAGGAATTTCGAGTTCTTTATTAATCGTCAGTGTTTCATCTGAGATCTCAATTGTATCTACGCCTTCTACAACTTCGTCATTTGAGAACTGGCAGTTGAGGTTCGTCGTTCCAGCGAAAGCTTTCGACTGAAGAAGAGAAACCATCAATAATAAAAAACAAGCAGCCATCAGCTTTTTCATATCCATCTCCTTAATTGATCCGGAATAAACAATAAGTAGCACGCTCGTTTTCAGAATGAATAGAAGTGCATTTTGGCACTTTGTACTTTTTTTTGAGGGCCTTTTTGGCCCCGTATAAAAATTTTATGGCTCTTCACTTTCAAACCCTTAGCTGGCCCGGTATGATGGGGACATGATTATTTATAATGATACGACCCTCGCCTTCATTCAGAGAAGTGAAGTTCTGGTTAAGGAAATTCTGCTGAGTATGGGATTTAAGGTGAATCGCAGCCGGTTCTTCCATAATAATTATTTCTATCCCATTCACATCGTTGTCTTCGAAGGGAATGAGTGGGGACACTTCAATGCCCCTTTCCTTCAGATTGGTCTTAACCAGAAACTCATCTATTCCGCTAAGGATTCAGTACTCCGGGATGTTCTCAAGCACGAACTCGCGCACTACATCACCTATGTGCGCCATGGAGAAGTCCAACCACATGGCATGGAGTACAAGAATATCTGTCGCGAGTTCGGTTTTCCGACTGAAATCTCTGACGCTACGATGAACATAGATGTTAGTAACCTCAGTAAAGAAGGTGATCTCACGTCTGAACGCGTAATTGAGAAAGTTAAAAAACTCCTTCAGCTCGCTCAGAGCTCGAACCCTCATGAAGCAGAGCTCGCGACGATGAAGGCAAACCAACTTCTTCTCCGTCACAATCTCGATCACCTTAAAGGTGAAGAAAATGAAACCATCTACCTTGACCGTTTACTTGAGCGGCCCCGCAAGGACTCAAAGATGGTTGCGATCTACGAAATCCTCCGTCACTTCATTGTCCGGCCTGTTTTATCATATGGAAAAAATCGCTGCTGCCTTGAAGTCTCGGGAACACTCACCAACGTCAAGCTTGCCCGCTACGTCGCTGAGTTTCTCAATCGTGAGCTCGACCGCCTCTGGGAAGTAGTCCGTGAAGAAGATGGACTTCAGGGCCTGCGTGCGAAGAATTCTTTCTACACTGGTGTGGCCCGAGGATTTGAAGAGAAGATGAAGGCCAGTAAGGCCACCTTTTCAACGGAAGACCAGAAATCACTCATCCTGGTGGAAAAGAAACTCGATCACGATGTCCGCATGATCTATCGCCGACTCTCCTCGTCTCACTCAGGTGGTCAGATGGATGAGCGCGCGAAGAGTGCCGGCGTGGCCAGAGGCAGAAATCTCACGATCCGTCAGGGAGTCGAGAGTTCCGGAAAAAAACTATACCTGACGTGATCCCAGCTTTAAACTGAGAGCACGAGGTTTGCATGATCAACGCCGAACAGTTTCTCGAACTCTTTAGAACCGTCAACAAGTACGACATTGAGAATGGTCTTAAATTCGAAGTTCATGCACCTGGATCCATCACCTACCGCATGACCATTCAGGAAAAACATCTGAGTTCTCCACAGACAGCTCATGGTGCAGCACTTTCCGGCTTTATGGATTGCGTGCTCGGACTCTCCTCACTTTCAGAGGCCATCACAAAAGACGATCTCACTTCAACAGTCGAATTCAAAATTAATTTCATCCGCCCGGCGAAGCTCGGCGATGAACTCATCGGAAACGGTAAAGTCATCCATCGTGGAAAAAGTCTCATCATCAGTTCCGGTGAAGTTAAAAATCAGAAAGGTGATCTGATCGCCGTGGGACAGGGAACGTTCAACACATACCCCGCAAGTAAAAAGGATTTTTTGAATGAGCTTAAATAATCAGGCACGCCAGTCTCTGCTCTATGGAACGGTTCTACTCGCTCTCGCGGTATTAATCGGTGCCTTCGGCGCTCACGGCCTCAAGAATCTCGTCGAAGCAGAAAAGCTCGCCACGTTTGAGACGGGTGTGCGTTACCATTTCTACCACGGCTTTGGTTTGATTCTTCTCGGACTTTTCGCTCAACTCTTTCCCAACGTAAAGGCCCAGCTTTCACACTGGGCCTTTGTTGTCGGTATCTTACTTTTTTCTTTTAACTGCTACTTCTACGTTTTATCCGGCATGAAAGTTTTCGCGATGATTGTCCCTGTCGGAGGCCTTCTCTTCGTTCTCGGATGGGGAGCTTTCGCTCTCGCCATCCATAAATCTAAAAACTGATCTTACTTCATAACAATTCTTTTTTTTATTCAGTACAAGACGGCGCAACCAATGGCTCACTTTCAGCATATTCGTGCCAGGTCGGAGGGATACATTTCAGGCGGTACAGAAACGTATCAATCTTCGTCATAGTCGAGCGGATTTGCGGCATGCTGGCGTGATCTGAGTTTGCACCTGCGATCACATCAAAAACGCGGGTAAGTTTTGCAATTTCCTCGTTCGTCTGTAGGCGAGTCAGTCCGTTGAGTGAATCACCATTAAGTTTTTTATGTCCGCGGTAAGCCGCCTTCACCTCCAGATCGGTCGAGGCATCTACGAGTGCATCAAGACTAGCGTACATCGTATCAAGATCGGCCTTCAGATATTTTCCGATGTTCTTCTTCGTATCCTGAAAGAAGCGAAGGAAAAGGACCTGATCCGCAGTGATCTCTGGATTTACAAATCCGGAGGTAAAACAGAACTCGTTATTTCGAAGATAACTGTAGATCGAGCGAAGTGCCGGCGTATTATCAGGTTCTCTTTCACCTGAGTAGTAAGCCATGACTGTTTCCCAGTCGTAGTCATACTCGAAAGTAGCACGACACTGATCTTCCATACTGGCCGTTGAAACGTAGTTCGCAAGTCCGGTTCTCATAGACTCCGGTATCTCGTCAGCACTTGTGGCCGGAGATATGTAAAAGTAAGAAGGTGAAGCGTCCTGCTCAACACAGTTTGGAGCAATGAAAACTCCGGCCGTCATTATGTTCAGGTTCTGGACTTGATTGAGCATGGTCTGAACTCTACTGCGTGATGCACTTCTCGGAAGGCTTTTCTCTCCTCTTAAAAGACCAGAGATATAGGTGCCGGCACCGATTCTCGTCGAAGCAGGAGCAGACCCAACAAAACCTCCCAGGACCCGCATGCTTGGAAACACCCTCCGCCACTGATCGACCTGGTCTGGGGTTCCTGTCCAGCATCCCATCAAAAGCAGAGGCCCCATATCACTGAAGACTTCGCTATTCTGTGATACGAGTCCGCTAATTTCAGCAATCGTCGTCTCGCCAGTATCTCCATAGAAGTGCCCACCACCATCGTGGCCTGAAATAATCATTGAAGAGACTTTCACGCCGTTTGCTTTTGATTGGGCGAGAAAATCGTCGAGCTGTTTGGTAACGTCAGCGGCTCCACCATCCAATGAATCGTAATAGGCATACTCAGCACGTATGAATTCCGGTTCGATTGCACTCGAGCAAGCAAGATCTTCTGCTTCTGCACATGCATCGTATCTCTCGCGGATACCATCATACTGCACCCTTAATCTTTCTTGTTCTGCTACGCGATTTTTTATGTCTTCAGGATTCACAGTCGGCAACATCACCAATAGCTCACCTCTCGCACAAGCTCCTTCAATCGCACCTTTCTCTTCCTCTCCACCTTCATGGAAAGCAAGCATCAGAACGACCTTCTTTGGATCAACGGGCCTTGAACAAGCTGCATACGCTGACGTACCAAGCCCTATTAATAATATGGAAGCGACAAGGGTCTTCATTTTTTACTCCTGGCCATGGGATATGAGTTCCTGGGCAGTCTCGAGCTTTGATTTCTCAAGCTCCGGATGTTTCGAAAGCACACGTTCGATCGCTTTCGGTCCTGGTCTTGAGAGTTTGAGATAGAGTGAGTCTTTTTCAAAGTCATCCCAGTTCTCCAAAGCCCCAGAGAGACCGCTTTGCTTGAAAATCTTGTTCCTCACTGTGACACTTGGAAGTCCTGACGAGTACGTGGAATTCTGATGAGGCAATACTTTAACGTTTGGTCCACCGAGTGAACTCGCATCGATGTTTTCATCCACGGGAAGAACGAGGAACTTATCTTCCTTGCTGGCGTCACCGGCAAATGCACAAGAAGAAATCAGCATCAAAAAAATTAACTTTTTCACAGAGACCTGCCTTTTTAAAAAACTGGTATACCAAATCCGCAATTCTGTTTTAAATATTCATCAAACTCTTTATCTGTCGCAAATTTAAATTCAATCGGTGTGACATCGAGAGGTTCCCAGAAGTCCGTCTTCGGACGAACGCATCTTTGTCCTGTGGTTCCGTTAATAATCAGAACATCCACCGAGCCTTTGCTTCCGAATTCGCTGTCAATTTTATCTCTTTCAAACTGACCGAGTTCCGGCGACTGGCCACGGGCATTAGCACGAAGAATGATCCCTTTACCGTTGTAACGGAGATCGGCGTAATTTCTTTTTGATTTATCTTTTGAAAGATCTAACGGGCCTTCAGTGAAAACACCGTCGACAATTTCCTTCGAATCTTTGGAGAACACCATCTTCTCCCCCGTTGGTAACGTCACTTCGAGCGTGCCTGCGAGTTGCTCGAGAAGGAAGATCTGCTTGCGTGGAAAAAACATAAAATGCGAATGCATGCCGTGAGAGTTGGTCGAGCTTGGGATATCATCCACTCTCAGGGAAAGATTCTGTCTCGCGTGCTCAACGTAATCGAAGTTAAAGTGACGGGCAGCAACTGGATTTTTCGCAGTTTTCACAATCTTGTTATCGCCAAGATTCTCAAATGAGAAACCTTCAAAGGTATTCGTCGAAGAGGCACTTCCGCGGGATACGCTGACTTCGCCCAGGCTTTTGGTTTCCCAGAAATCATGACCGATAGGTAAAAGTTTATCTTTTAGAGGTTCTTTGGTCGTCTTGATGCTGAACGCCGTGCTCGCCGTTTTTTCCTGCCAGTCGACCTGCATGGTAATTGAAGGACTCTTCACTCGCGGAAGGATCTCGGCTTTATAAACACCCTGTCTGAGTGAAAAAGGCTTTGCTTCAATATCAACGTTTGAAGAGAGTGTCAGATCGTAAGGATCCACATCGGTGAGGAGCTCACCTTTATCATCGTAAAGTTTAACCGTGATGAAAGTAGAGTCCATCCCGCTCGCAAAGATCACCGGGTCTTTCACCTGTACTTCAATCTTCTTCACGACAGAATCTTCACGGGTAAGACTCGCCAAATACTTCTTGGAGGAGTTGTATTTATACTTCCATGAAGTCTGGGAGCACGCCAAAAGTGTGAGCAATAAAAAGTAGCGCATGTCCGACTTATCGGAAGGACAGCCTCAAACCTGAGCAAAATGTTAAGGTATTATTAAACCTGGCGGGCCTCGGCGCCGTAGACCCATTTATGTTGCTGGCCTATCACTCTGAAAGGCAGTCCGAAATTCTCATTCAAATTTACAACGTGCTGAAATCTCTGCATCGGGAAAGCTTCCCCTGGCTCAAAACAAGGTGTGAGACACCATGATGGCGGGTTTATTCCGTTCTGTTTAATAAAGTGGAAAGCATCGTAGGTACTCTCAAAATCCTTCTTATCAGCGACGACGGCCTTGATCTGGGCCTTGTGGCCATAATCCCGGATAAATTTAAGAAGGAGGTCTTTTGACGTCGTAACTTCAGTCGATGGAGTTTTGAAATCGTAGGAAACAAAATCCACCAGATCGAAGACTTCTTTCACCACACGAGTACCGGCTGCTTCGATGTTCACGTAGTAATCTCTCGCTTTCAATTCTTTGATGAGAACAAGTAGAGAAGGTACGTGTGATGGGTGGAGAGGATCTCCGCCAGTAATTGAAACGCGTTTGATGATGTTTTGAGAGAGAGTTTCAACTTTCTCCATCACTTCATCGAGGGCCATTGTAAATTCCGGATTAAAGTCCCACGTTTCTTTCGAATCGCAGTTCACGCAACCAATATGGCAGCCCTGAAAGCGCACGAAGACCTGAGGCGTTCCGATATGAATGCCTTCACCTTCTGTGGCCCGGTAAATGGAGTTAATTAACAAAGTCGTCATTGGGTCGGATGCTAACATAGGCAGAATCCTCTGAAAACAAAGCGTTTACCTCTGCCGGAAGAGCAGTAATTTTTACAAACGAGATTTGTCTGACTATGATTAACCCATAGAATTTCTTAATATGGGCGGCAGAGGACACTTCATGAAAATGCTGAGATATATGACCCCGTTTCTGGGGCTGATTTTATTGAGCTGCGGACTCAACGATGTCGGCAGTTCGAATCGCAGTACTGGTGGAGATGAAGATGATACTCCAGGCTTAAGTGAAGATGAAAATCACATCGTCCTTTCGCAAATGCACCGTACCCGTGAAAACATAACCCTGACCTCTCTTGAAGAAATCGCCAGGCTCATTTCCGGAGTTCCTAGTTCAGTTTACAGAAAAGTTCCCAACATCAAATTAGACGACGAAGGAACAGTAAATGGTAACGTCATCAGCAGATCGGTAATTGCTAGACCAAGAATTGACTGCGGAAACAAGCCTTTAATGGGTGGAATTGATAACAGGATCATTGACTGCCTGAAAGTTGTAGCAGACCGTGCCAGCTGGAGCGGAAGTAATTTCGGTGCTGCCGGTGAAGCGTCCTGGAAACTAGTTCAGTACAACAAAACTGATAACCAGGAAATCTGGCTTGATACCAAGACTGGTCTCGTCTGGTCAGACGTCATAGAAGTCGGAAACTGGTGTCAGGCTTCCGGCAATATTCAGAAAAAAACCGACACAGGCCTTCCTGATGGAATCGATTGTTCCATCGAACAAAAAGGCGAATCATATTGTACCAAGTACGAAGCTTCGAACCTCGGGAATGCGATTGTCTGGAGACTTCCAACTCGAAACGATTATCTTCAAGCCGACCTCGATGGTCTTCGTCTCGTTCTCGATAATAAAAATTCTACTTTCTGGACGGCGACCTTAGTTTCTGGAGTTGCAAACAGAGACCAGGCCTGGCTCTACAATGACGGTAAAGGCACACTGACTTCAGATGATATGAGAAACAATCACCGGATTCGCTGTGTAGGATCACCCAGCCGTCTCTAATGGATATCGAATCCCGCTACCAAAAAGTCATTGAAGAAATCAAACTCGGTCATCGTGCTCTCACCCGCATGAGTGATGATGAACATAATGAGCTTCTGCAGGCCCTTGATGATGATCTTGAACGTAAAGATTTTCTTCATATGGAGAAAGTACTTTGCCTCCTCGAACATTCGGCTTCGCTTTTCACTCCTGCAGAAAAGACTCTGGTGAACCTCCTCAATTCCGATCTTCCCGATCCCTTAATTATTTTCACTCTCAATACCTCCCGACGACACATCATTCAGGGCCAGTTTCAAAGAGGCCAGCGTCTAAAGTATGAGTTTCTTGAAGCTCTCAAAAAACGACTCCACTCTTCGTCTCCAGAGGTCGTTGAATGGACTCTCCGAACCATCGAAGAATGTGGCAATCAGGGTGTATATTTCCTGCGAGAATTTGATAAGATTAAACCAGCGCCATGGAAATGGTTCAATGCCCATCAGAGAGCGGTGAGAGAACTCATCGCAATGCTAGAGCGGCGCTGGAGTCGATTTGAAAAACCGAAGTCAGAATCCTAACGATCTCTTGAAGAAAATTATCGAGCTTGAAAATATGGCGGCCATGCCTTTGGTCGACATGAACGGAAGAGAAGACATACCAGTTGAAATCCGTGTGAACGAAAATATAGGCCCAGCGATGTTCAAACCAGATCCCTTTAAA
The DNA here is from genome assembly GCA_945883845.1 of Bacteriovorax stolpii. Classification (GTDB taxonomy): domain Bacteria; phylum Bdellovibrionota; class Bacteriovoracia; order Bacteriovoracales; family Bacteriovoracaceae; genus Peredibacter. The sequence continues at coordinate 57,429 of CAMCYI010000012.1, forward strand.
CACGGTGGCTTTATGGCGAACTCACTGACCATCAAGGCCATGCGCCCCGATATATTTGTGGTTGGAGATTCTCTTGATGATCTCGCCGAAGACTACCATTGCGGGTGCGGTAAAAACTTTGATCTTCAGTTCTGGAAAATCTGCCCGTATTGTGCGCGGGAGATCAAAGCCTGATGATCCTGGTTCAAAAATACCATTCTATTCACGAGATAGATCCCGAGTTCATCACGAATCTCGAGACTCTTCTTCAGGAAGACGTTCCTGCATTTAATGTTCTGGTTGATCGTCACGACAAAGCGCCGGACACCGATGTTTTTACGTTTTTTCTTTTCTTTGCTCCGACTCAAAATACTCCTGTTGGTTTCGCGCAGATTTGCCTGAGAAAAATCCCGGGCGAAAAATATGTGCCCTGGTACAAGAAGCTTTGTTTTTTCTGTCGAAAGGATTACAAGCAATGGAAAGAGATCATCTGGAAAGTCAGTGACGGAAATTGTGGGCTCAGCGTTTTTGATCCTAAGTATGCCCGAGGTGGAAAAGAAAAACTTCAGAAACTGATGACCGAGTACGAAGGACGTACAGATATCAAGGCCCAGCAGCAATACGCTCTTAAAGGTTTGCAGGAATTTAAAACTTCCTGGGTAGAACCTCAGATATGGACAAAAGAAACTTTCGTCCTTGAGCCTCTTTCGAAAGCATACAAGACTTACCCTGATTATCTTGCAAGCCTTTCACCTGAAGTTCAGACACACATCATGAAGAACTGGAAAGAGCTTCATAATGCCGGCAAGATCGAGATGGGAGATTATCCGAAGCCTTCTGAGGCCCCTCATACAATCCCTGTACCTGAGGCAACTCTGAAACTCTGGGAAGAGAGAAATGCACAGCTCTTAACTTTTGAAAAAGATCTCAAAATACTTGGTTGTCTCGTTATGCTCACTGGAAAAAATGGAAACGTTTTCTTCGAGCCATTTCCCTTTGAACCGGAAGGCGAAGCGATCGTTGGCGATGAACTCTACACTCAGTACGCTCTTTTGAAATTCTTTGAAACGCCGAATGCCCGCAAATGTCATCTTCTGAAATTCGGAAGCAAGCTTGCCTTTGAAGAGAAGAAAGATCTTTCGTTCTTTCTGGAGCAGGGATTTCAGATGAAGACAGTCGTTCAGACTTTTCAATCAAAAATACCCGCTCTCAATCGGCCTCTATGAATGACCAGGAGAAAATCCTTAAAGTCGTCAGTTCTTTTTACGACAAGGCGAAAACCGATATTCTCATCGGATACCATTTCAGGAACATTTTAGATTTCGATGAACATATCCCACGAATAGCATCTTTCTGGGAAATTCAGCTTCTGGGCGTGGCTTCTTCAAAAGTTGATCAGCCATTTGATGTTATGAATGCACATATCCCGCTCAGTATTAAGCGTGGAGAACTTGGAAGGTGGCTTCTTCTTTTCAGAATGACACTCGATGAGCAGGCCCACGAGCTCGGAGATATGAAAGATAAATGGCTGGAGAAATTAGTCTTTTTTGAGGGCGTTTTCATCCGGTCTTTTGGCCTCTAAGGCCTCAACCACAAATTTTTCAAGCAGAGGCTCACCCGAAACATCATCAAAAAGCCAGTTGCGGGAATAGTAGCCACGAAATTTTTTTGCAGCAGCAAGTGCACTCGCCTCGTCTGTAAATTCAACTGCAATCATCTGGATTCTTTGAACACCAACAATATGAGCACCTATGCAGGCCTCACCGTACTCGGCACAGGTCACACCTTCAGTCATCTTACTAGGTAACACGAGACTGACTGATGAATCATACTTCAGTCCCTTACTCAGCAACTGCTCCTTGGTCCATTTAACTGGCTTTGAGCAGGCAGATATCAGTAAAAGAAAGAAGATATTTTTCAGAATGCAGTTTCCTTTAAAGTCATCGCGAGCGTTGGATAGTGATAATGAAATTTTGCCTGCTTGAAGTGGGCCGGAAGAACACGCTGGCTCTCCAGAAGAACAGAAGACATCTCACCAAAAACTAAATTAAGAGCAAAGGCAGGAACAGGAAAGAAAGTCTTACGAGAAAGAGCTGACCCGAGAACTTTGGTGAATTCTTCATTCGTCGCTGGATACGGAGAAACACCGTTAAAAACTCCCGTGAGGGCCGGTTCTTTTATGGCTTCAACATACATACGAGCGAGATCCTGAAGATGAATCCAGCTCATGTACTGATGTCCTGTAGCAAGTTTTCCACCAAGGCCAAGTTTAAAAATCGGAAGCATCTTCTTAAGTGCGCCACCATTTTTTCCAATCACGACACCAGTGCGAATGATGACGACACGAACACCGAGGTCTTTCGCGCGATTCGTTTCTTTTTCCCAATCCTTGCAGATGCGGGCCAGAAAACCATCACCGAGATTGGAATTTTCACTGAGTTCTTCACTCCCACGATCCCCGTAGATGCCGATAGCTGAAGCAGAGACTAATACAGCAGGCTTCTTAGGCATCGCTGCCATGGCCTCAACCAGACGTGCCGTACCTTCAATGCGTGATGAATATATTTTCTTTTTCTGAGCATCGTCCCATGGTTTATCGGCAATACCTTCGCCCATCAGGTTAATGACACCGTGAACACCCTCGAAAGCTTCCATAGGGGCCTTCGTGGAATTATCGGCCCACTGAAAATAACGACATTTACTCCCAAGAGTAAGAGCGGCCTTAGCAATGTTACGGGTGAGAACAACGACATCATGATTTTGATCAAGAAGCTCTTTTACGACGGCGCGTCCCACAAAACCAGTTGCACCTGTCACAAGAATTTTCATAGGCGATATCTCCACATATATTTTCATTATCATAACCTGATCTGGAGGAGTGGTTAAGCCTTAAAGGGCCTCTTTTGTAAAATTTTGGACAAAAACTGAACAAAGGAGATCAGCTTCAGTCACAGCAGGAGGAAGAAGCTATAATCTGATGATGGAAAGTACTATCAGCACAGAGACAGTCATCATTGGTGCGGGTCTCTCGGGATTAATTCTTGCAGTGTCTTTGCAACAAAATGCGCGTCCCATAATCGTTCTGGAAAAGTCAAAAGGGGTTGGTGGAAGAATTTCCACCCGTAGGATTAATAATCTGGGTTTTGATCATGGAACTCCTTATTGGTCCGATCATTACCCTGTACCGGCATCGCTCACCTCGCTGATGAGAAAAGATCATAAAGGTATTTTCATTGAGGGGGGAATGAATCAGTTCGCCAAATTTTTTTCTCAGACCCTCCCTATCCAGAGAGAAACCCGAGTCACCCGCATTTCAAAAAATGCCGACACCTGGTTATTAAGTACAGATTCTGGCCATCTTTATGAAGCAAAGAATGTTGTCCTTACGGCCCCCCTTCCTCAGGCAAGAGAACTTTTGATTCAAAGCGGATTTGCGCAGGAAATGATTCCAGAGATTACTTATTCAAAGACCGTTCTTTCATTAAACGTGCTGAATGAATTACCTTCAGATACATCTCAATTTAATCCTTCCATCTTCTCTTTTCAGAATCTCCGTAATCTTCATCCTCTTGGTGTCATCATCAATCCGGGTGATGAATTTGCAGAAAAATATTTTGAAGAAACGGATGAAGAAATTTTAAAGAAGATTGCAGCATTCTCAGATCAGGCGGGACTACCCCTGAATGTGAAAACAAGTGAACTCAAAAAGTGGAGATATGCCAGGCCATTATCCCATCTCCAGGAGTCGTATCTCGAGGTCGATGAAAATCTTTTTCTGATCGGTGACTTCTTTTCTCCAGGCCAAATCGATGGTGCGCTTTCCTCAGCAGAGGCCTTGTCAAAACATCTCACCAGAGCAATTTAGTCGGAAGATCTTCCCATACCATCCCATCATCATTTCAGGCATAATAGATTTATGGAAAGCAAACTTGGATTAGTGATGACTGGTGGTGGAGCGCGGGCAGCGTATCAGGTGGGTGTCGTCAGGGCGATCTATGAAATCCTTGATAAACCCAAGCATCTCTTTGACGTGATCACTGGAAATTCTGCGGGGGCCATCAACTCGACATACCTTGCAGCGAATGCGGAAAATTGGGATGTAGCGACCAGAAATCTCCAGCATCTGTGGGAAAAACTTTCACCGAAAGATGTTTTCGATCTTCGCACAAAAACCATCTCGCAGGTTGGATTGAAATGGATGGCCGGCTCTATGTTCGGTGGGATGACAAGCAAGGTTGCGGGCATCAACTATCTTCTGGATACAGAACCGCTCCGCAAGTTTCTTGGAAAAAATATCGCATTCGAGGACATCAAAACGAATATTGAAAACAAGGCCCTCTACGGAATTGCTCTCTCTACGACAAACTACAATTCGGGAAGCAGTGTGATTTTTTATCAGGGAGATTACGAAATTTCCGACTGGCTTCGGTCCGAAAGGTTCTCACACCGTACTGATCTGAATGTTGATCATGTGATGGCTTCTTCCGCTATCCCATTCTTCTTCCCACCTATCCAGGTGGAAGATAGTTTTTATGGTGATGGCTGTATCAGACAGACGACTCCTCTCTCTCCGGCGATCCATCTCGGAGCAGATAAAATTATTTCTATCGGTATCCGCTATCCGCATAACCAGAATCGCATGAAGGACATGGCGTTTTCACCATTTGATAATCCTTCGATCGGCCAGATTGTGGGTGTATTACTAAACTCGATCTTCCTCGATTCGCTTGAAGCGGACGTGGAAAGGCTTGGGGCCATGAATGCCCTAGTAGCTTCGGGACAAAATTCTCACTTAAAAGAAATTCCAATTCTGATGATCAGGCCTTCACGGGATCTGGGAAAGATGACGACAAGATTGAATAAAGAATTACCAAAATCGCTGAGATATCTGTTGAAGGGTATCGGGGTTTCGGATTCTGAAGGTCTCGATCTTTTAAGCTACCTTGCTTTTGATGAGGCCTATACGAACCCGTTGATGGAGCTGGGCTATGAAGACACCCGCGCCATCAAGCAGGACATATTGAGATTTATCGACGTCTGATACCACGATTACGTTTAGGCGCTTCCGGTTTTTCTTCACGCTTGTAAGGTGAGACCTTTAACGGCGCTTTTTTCTTCACCACTTTTTTCTCAGACTTCATTTTATCTTCCGGAATTGTTTCCAGATTCAGGTGACGCTGATTTGCAATGGCTTCGTTGATTTCTTTAATCGTTTTCGAGTCATGATGGGCAACGAGATTATAAACAATCCCTTTCTTCCCGCCTCGAGCAACTCGACCGCATCGGTGGAGATAGTAAATTCCTGTCTTCGGTAAACCGTAGTTCAGTACCCACACGAGATCCTGAATATCAATACCACGGGCCGCAACGTCAGTTGCAATCAGGACCTGGGCCTTCTTATCGACGAACTGGCGGATGGCCGCTTCACGCTCTTTAATTTCAAGATCACCGTGAAGGAGTTTCGTTTTGAGCTTCGGCATTTTTTCGTTGAGATATTTATAAAGGTCTTCTGCCTGGTTCTTCTGATTCGTAAAAATAATTCCGCGTCCCTGTGCCTGTTTATCAAGGAACATCTTCACAATCGTATTTTTTTCTTCCGGAGTAACTCGTACGTTATATGTATCAATACGTGATTGTGGAGCGTGCGAAGTTTCTGAAGTTACTTTTGTAAAATCCACATCAATGAATTTCTCGAGGATGTAATCCTCAACTTCCTGAGGAAGTGTTGCTGTAATAAAACCAAATTGAACGAGGTTCAAATCAAACTGCTCAATCATGAAATCGAGATCACGTTTAAAACCCATGTCAAAAAGCTGATCCGCTTCATCGAAGATCACATAACGAAGCTGATTGAAGCTTAATTCTTTTTTCTGGATCGCACTCTTGATGCGTGAAGGAGTCGCGATCAGGATTTCGTAATTATCACTGGCCACTGACTTCATCTTCGCACTCGTGTCACCACCAGTGAGGTTTCTCACGCGCAGGCGAAGGTGGTGGGAAATATCCTTGAACACTCCATGAATCTGAGTGGCGAGTTCACGGGTAGGGGCCACGATGACAGCGTAAGGAGCGCCTTTCATGGTGTTCTTGAACCCTTCATCTTCTTTTTGCTTGATACGGCTGGCGATCGGGAGGGCATATGAGAGGGTCTTGCCGGAGCCTGTTTCAGAGAGAACAATGATCGATTTCCGATTCAGAATCTCAGGAATAACCCGCTTTTGGACCAAAGTGGCAGTTTTCAGCCCTTGCTCCTTAAAGAAATCATTCAGCTTTGGGTGTAAATCAGCATCTAAAAAGGCCATAGGTCCCTCATATTTCTCGCACGTGCGGAAGTCATCGTCATTTTTGCCCAAACTAGCACTCCCCGGGACCTTTTGTCAGTCATATTGGGTAAAAAATTCTGAATATCGCCAGAGAGGCAAAGAACCTAGAATGAGAGAGTGAATACCCTCATTGTAAGGACTCCTATGTTCCGTCTTCTTCAGCTCATGGCCGTGCTTACCGTTGCGTTTTTTTCGGACGAGACTTTTGCCCAGATCTTCGACATCAAAGTCACGAATTATGGGTTCAATACAACCGCAAATCCTCAGTTAAAAACAATTATCGATGAACAAATCGCGACGATTGAAACTGACATCAATAAGGGCCTGCCAAGTACTGACCCGGATCGACTGATGGAAGGGATGGCAAATTCATCTGTCATGGCCGGTAAAGGTATCGGGACAGACTATGCATCAGGCATGAATGTTCTCCTCATTGGTGCAGGCGTCGGTGTAGGTGCCGACCTTACAAAGGATAAAGACACTGACGGTAAACTGAGCGGTGTGAACGCTGCATCCGGTGTGATTCTAGGATACAATCTTGGTTTCATGGACACAGAATCGATTCTCGGTATGAATACAGATCGCCTCAATATGTATTTGAACTTCATGAGCTACGGCCACGATACTTCTCTGAGTGATAAAGCTGACGAGAAAAGTGATGCCTCTCTCGACATGACTTCCGGTGGAGTGCACTTCAGATATGACTGGGTTAAAGGCGCAGGAAATAAATTTTTGGGCTGGGGCGGAGTGAAGTTTCATTTCGGTTACGAGTACAACAAAACTGATATTACATTTAAGAGCACAATCAAGAAGAAGGTCGAAGATGATGGTCTGAACGGTACGATTAACGGCGCACCGGAGGCAAAAATTTCGACAATGACCCATTCGTTTCCACTCGCACTCTCCACGGATGTACAGATCTTTTATCTTTTGAGTCTCTACGGTGGTATCGGCGCAGACTACAACATGGGGAAAGCGAAAGCGAAAGGTTCGCTCAACGGAGATAAATCCAACATCGCCTGCTCGTCAGGAGCGGCTTGTACCGGAGCGGGTAACCCTACAATTCAGGTTCAACCCCAGGCCAACATCAACGGCACAGGAAATGTAAATCCGTTTTTGTTCAGAGGCTTCGCAGGTCTCCAGATCAACCTTCCTTACATTCGTATTTTTGGTCAGGTGGATAAAGCATTCGGAAACAATCTTATCGGCGCCACTGCTGGTGTGCGATTCGTTTACTAAATCTCAGGTATTTTTTTCGCCAACTTTTGGGCACTTCATAACCTCCTCTGCTCCAGAGTCCGACTCTATTCTCCTTCGCAGTCTTGATGGCCTTCAGATAGATCCATTTTTCCTGACGTGATGAGAACTCGGCCATCGGATACAAACTCGCACAGCCGTTTTGAATCAGCCTGAGACTTAGTTCATCGATGTCTCCCAGCATTCTTCCGTAAATATCAAATCTCTCCAGCCTGAGTGTGAAGTCTTTCTTATTACCGATCGTTTTCTTGAAACAATCGGAGGCGAAGACCCCTGCGTCCCCTTTTGAGGAACCCAGAAACGGTTGTCCCTTTTCCGGAGAATCAATTCGGGATAAACGGAGCTTCAGGAGATAGTTGCCACTTGAGACTTTCACGGTATCCCCATCCAGAACCTTTTCCATACGAACAGGAATTTTCAATGGATAGAGGTCTGTAAGATCTACTCTGACCATAAAAAGGCTCAACAAAGGGATGCCGTATTGATAGGGTGTGCGCATTCAAAATCCTTTACTGGAAACGCCGGGGAGAAATCCTCTGGAAAAAACTTTATGCCGAAGGAAGTTCACTTATGAGTACTGACGTACGTTCTGACGTAAACCAACATTTTAAATTCACGCTCCAGCACGTCGATAAAAACTGCGGTGCCCGCGCAGGTTTGATTCACACTCCACATGGCGATATTGAAACACCCGTTTTCATGCCCGTGGGAACACACGGTGCGATCAAAGCGCTTCAACCCAAAGAACTCGTCGATCTCTCCATCGAGATCTTGCTCTCAAATACGTATCATTTGCACCTGACACCGGGATCAGAATTGATCGCGAAAGCAGGGGGCCTTCATAAGTTCATGGGATGGGATCGACCGATCCTGACTGACTCCGGGGGGTTTCAGGTTTTCTCTTTGCAGAAGAATTCCATCACTGAAGAAGGTGCCAATTTCAAAGGTGCTAAAGGCGAGAACGTTCTGTTGACTCCTGAAATATCCATTCAGGTTCAGCAGAATCTTGGTTCCGACATCATGATGGCGTTCGATGAATGTATTCCGTATCCGGCCTCAGAAGATTACGTGAAAAATTCTATCGCACGCACTCACCGCTGGCTCGATCGCTGCGTGGATGCTTGGACTAATCCTAAGCAAGCTCTTTTCGGAATTGTTCAGGGGGGTGTTTACGACAAGTATCGCGAAGTCTGTATTGAGGAAGTGACGAAGAGAAATCTTCCTGGTTATGCGATCGGTGGAGTTTCCGTAGGTGAAGGTCCTGAGCATATGGAAAAAGTGGTGAAGTTCACTGCTCCTCTCATGCCAAAGGATAAACCTCGCTACGTTATGGGTGTGGGAATGCCCGAAGATCTTCTCATGATCTGGGAACATGGAATTGATATGAGTGACTGTATCATTCCAACGAAATTTGCCCGCGGAGGAACTCTCTTCACTAACCGTGGAAAAATTCGCATCGAACACAAAAACTATCGTCGTGATTTTTTTCCTATCGAACCAAACCTGAAAGACTACGTGAACACAAACTTCACGCGCGCCTACATCAAACACCTTTTTGATTCTAATGAAATTCTTGGCCAGATTCTGGCGACAGCCCACAATATTGCATTCTACAAATCCATGGCCGTGCGTGCACGCAAGGCCATCCTTGAAGACCGCTACATGGAATTTAAAAATGAATTCCTGGCAGGATACAAAAGAGATTAGCGCGAGATTTGCTTTTTAATCTGAGGTCGCTTGATCTTTCCTTCCAGTCTTAAAGCGTCGTAGGTAAGATTGAGACGGAAAGCAATATCGAGCTTCGATGTTTCGAGAGCCGCGGCATCTTCAATCGCATCCCAACCTTCATTCAGGCATCTTTGCTGCGGTGACATTCCAAAGAATCCAAGAATTCTGCTGCTGGAAAGTCTATTCTCACAATCCCGCTTTAGGTTTTTCGCTTCTTCGAGAATTTTACCCTCGAGAATATTGAGCACTTCTGCACGCAGCTGAGAATTGTTGGCAATCATCCACTGAGTAAACTCAGGCGCAGCTGCAATATTATTACAAATTTTATTCTGCAAAACTGGTTTAAACAGCTCGGTTTTCAAGTGTGCCTGAGGTTCAAAAGGAATAGACTTCATGGCCTCCTTTCGACAATCGGCCTGAATGTGATCCATTCCTACCCAATCAAGATTGGCAAGAATCTTCGCGCGGATGGCCGGAGACTGAGTTTCACCATCCATGAATTCTTTAGCAGCTTTGAGTTCAGATTCTTTCAGCTTTAGAAATTCTGCCGTGAGGGCCTTTGAGATTCTCTTTTCAAGATCTTTTTTTAGGAACGATTTCTCTGAACTTAAAGAAACATGCTCACCTTTGAATTGCATCTGCGAGAGAATTTTTTCTTCGAGTTCATCAAAACCATTGTTAACACAGTTGTAGAGCGAGCTTACAAGATATCCGTCACTGACAGTGAACTTGCGTCCCGTAGGTTGCTGTTCATCATCCGACCCCAACGCCTGGCAACTATCCCAAAGATTTTTCGACTCGCTCTTGATGAGATCCGCACTTGTCTCAAGGAGATTATGATAGAACGATCCCGCGAGCTCGGCCTGAGAGTCATACGAATAAAGTGTTGAAACGATCTGACGAGCATCAAAGATATTTTGACCAGGATTGATTCCCTGAGCATTTCCTATTTCATCGGCAGCAGATTCAAGTCGCTCTTTGTAACAAACACGCGGATTTTTTGCTTCGGAACATTCAATGAAGATGTTTCTCACATCCTTACTCATCTGCTCGTCAGTAAGTCTGGCAAGTTTTGAAAGATAAGAGGGATCCTGTTTAAACCCATCGAGTTGCTGGCCGAGGTTCTCAAGGATCGAACGATTCAGTCCTGACAACCATGTCCGTTTTTCAGGAATTGGTCTGGTTTGTTCGCAGGCTTCAGGTTCAGAGGCCAGGACCATACCATCGATGAGTTGAGTGAGTTCCGGAAGCTTAAGCTCAAGACAACTTCTGAAAGCAGGATTCAGGCCATTCGCCATTTCCACAGGAAGTCTCAGAACAGGACCACTGAGAGTGAGAGATGAACTTTGCTGACAAGTAATCAGCACCTGCATAATATTTTTTGCAATCTCTGGCTTGAACTTACTAATCCAGAAATCCGATAAACTCGGACTATCAAATGTTCGTCCGAAATAAATTTTATCGCGGATAAAATTGAAATGATTTTCAGAAGAACTATTTTTTGTCTTATCACCATCATGACGGAAATATGCGGCCATTTCCGCAAATGTTTCTGCGGGACTAGTCTTGGCATATTCGTTAACATACTTGGCATCTTTCCGACCAACGTATTTTACCTGAGTGACTTTAGCATCATCAAGGTATTCAACCCTATCGATCTCTGCAATATCCAGATACTCCTGAGTACGGGAATAATATTGAAGTCTTCTCTCCGTTCCCCAGGCAAAATCCACATGGTGACTGAGTTCGTGAGTAACAGCTGTATAGAAATATCCGGAGTCAAAACCTGAGAACCAAAGACAGCCGTCCGAAAGATTAATGTAGCCCGCTGTACTTGCTTGTCCGCAGTGTTCGGGCTTTCCTTTCTCCTGATATTCACCGGGAGGAATTCTCTGAATTTCTTCGAGATGTCGTGTACGTACATGAGGGGCCTTCAACATCAAAGTGAGGCGCCAGAACCCATAGAGTTCTTTCTCGTTAAAAAGAAATTTTGAAAGGTCATGCTTCTTATATGGATATTGTGAAAAGTCGCCCGGGTCTACTTTCTTCTCTTCAGGGATAACCCACTGGTACTCGCCGGGATTGATAGAATTCTGTCTTGGAACCATGTTATCGGCCGCAAGAAGGCTTCCGAATTTTAAATACCAGAGATAGTGAACATAACCGCCGGGATGATTTTCACGGCCATAAATACGGTTGAAGATACAGGGAACATCCATACAACCTGAGTAGTCGATAGCATTCGGATTTTTTCTGTCACCAAGGACGAGGCCGTATTTTTTTAGGAAATTGGCCTGAGGAACAGGGATTTGTGAAAGATCAAGATGTCTCCACTTACCAGTCACCGGAGGCATGCCCGCAAATCCACTTTCAAATTCCTGGATCTGTGACTTGACCGTTTCAACTGAGTAGAGATCCTTCACGCATTTTGGACCTTCAAGTGCGGCAAGCTTTCTTTCGAAATTGCCTGTGACAACTGGTCCATCCCACTGGGATATAAGCGACTTCGGTTGTTTCTGACAACTTACGAATGTAAGAGATAAAACAAAGAAAAAAAATGATTTATTGTGGAGCATATTCAATCACTCTTGAAACGAAATCGCTTCCATCAGTATAAAGAACACTAAGACCTCTTGAAGGACAGGCGAGTTCTTTCTCTGCAGCTTCGTGGTCTGCAGGTTTCAGGATTTTTTCGGTGGTCTCGCATTCTTTGAAATTATTTTTCCAGAACAAAAGAGTTGTTTCATCTGCTTTGGGCTGGCGAAAACTATTCGTAACAATATCACCCTTCACCTGAAATTTTTCATCGCCGGGATAATTCAAGATTTTCCCGTTTTCTGTAGGGATGGATTCTTCTTTGAGGGGCTGCCCTTTTTCGCGGATCAAATCGGCCACAGTCATCTTGCCGTAGGCTTTATGAGATGTGTGTTTCGGTCCACAGGCGAATACGAAAAGAAGCACGGGAAATAGGATGAGTTGAAACCGGATTTTGGTCATTCCGGCTTATCGGAAGAAGAGACCTACTGCTTAAGTAGGTCTCTTCTTTTTATAGAAATATCAGCGTTTTACAGGACGATAAATGTTAGCAAGACCAGCGAGAGGCATAGGTGAATTGAGGAATTTAGAGTCTCTGCGCTTCATCCACAGGAAGTCCGGACGAGTCGCTGTAATCCACTCTCCGCCTACGATCTGACCTCTGCCATCCATTTCGAGAATGTACTCGTAATCTTTGTGACGGAAGACCTGATTAGGAGTTCCTGTAACAGGTTTTTTCTGAACAAAGTGAGTCATTCCTGTCTGAGCTCTTTCCGGAGTCCAGAACTGAAGCTCTTCTCCGTAAGTCATACGAGTGGCAATGCGAACTTTTCTTTCAATGCCCTGGGCGCGATCTGCTCCGGAGACATCTTCTTCACCAACAAGTTTAGAATTATAACCGTAGATAGGCTGGTTCCAGATATCATTCATACGATCGATATCAGCAACAAAGCTTTTCGAATGAATACCAATCATGTTTGTAATCACGATGTGAAATGCGCCGGCGTTTGTATCACGACATTTCTCTGATTCAAACTGCTCTTCGGTTGGAACAGGGATCTGGCCGTCACGAGGATCTTCTTCTCCAGGAACTTTACCGCGAATATCACATCTCTCACCTACGCGTGCATATGCACCCATAGAGTTGTATGCGTCGTGCATAGCGAGGAGGCCTTTCACGTCAGATGAGCCGAAAGGTACTTTAATTCCATCTTTGTTCTGGACTACAATCTGACCAGGCTCAGGATAGTTGGCGGCAGCGAGAGACCAACCATGACAAATTCCTTCCCACCAGAGATCGTTAGCAGAAACGAGGCTCAATACTCTGCGTGTGAGCGTGTAGCTATAATCACCTTGAGAGATATCATAAAGTTCTGCCGGCGAAAGTTCAGATAATTCTTTTGAGGTCATTTTCAAAAGTTGAGCTTTTGTTTTCAGCTTGTACTTAAACGGTTCAGGATTCGGGCTGTTCCAACGGTAGGCAATCCCACCCTTATTAGAAGGCCAGTAAGTTTCTGACCAGGCCAGACGATTGTCATTGAGCTTACCACTCATGGGAACTTCATTGAATCCCATCAGCATGTTAGATCCGGTGATCTGGTTAAAGTTCGAGGGCATGTTGATCCCGCCAAATCTTTCGGCATAAACAACTGTGCTCAAAATGAAAGTCGTGATTGCCAGAAACATTTTCATAAAATTTCTTCCTTGGTTTAAGAAAAGCTTTGAAATTTATAACTGTAGTACGTATTTTTCTCAAGATGCCAGAGTGGCACCGACCACTAAAACCACAATGAAGTTTCAAATGACTGAAAGTGAATTTGCAGGCCTAAGAATGAAATGGAGTGTCTCGAGAATCAATTAAGGTATAGGACCACAAATGTAAGAAAAGAAATGAACGTGATGAACTATTTTTCAGTCTCGATCGCGAGACTGATGATCTCCGTGAGCTTTTTCAGGTCTTCTTTTGTCACATTATGAAAGAGTGCGATCCGGAATTGGTTTCTTCCGAGCTTCCGATAGCCTTCGATATCAATCGCAACACCTTGTGCTCTTAAAACTTTGGCAAGATCATCTACAGAATATTTTGCATCGACATCTATTGTGACAACTGCTTCTGAACGGAACTTTGATTCCTTAATATAGGGAGAGAGATAAGTTTTTTCTTCTGCCCATCCGTACATGAGAGCAGCTTTTTCTTTCGCCATGCTGATCACAGTGTCTTCACTGAGCGTGTTCATGATCTTAATCTGCTCGTTCATAAAAAACAAAGTGGAGATTGAAGGCGTATTGTACGTTTGATTGGCCTTTCCATTCTCTACTGCGTGAATCAGCCGCATGGATTCAGGAATGTATCTTGTCTTATCCTGATTGATCGCCTCGATACGCTTAATGGCCTTCGGAGACACGATCGCAATAAACAAACCGCCTTCAGAAGCAAAAACTTTTTGAGGAGAGAAATAATAAAAATCCACTTTATTGAAATCAACTTTGATCTGCCCTGCACCTGAAGTCGCGTCCATCGCCAGAAGAACATCTTCGCCCTGAAGTTTCGGAATTTCTGAAAGCATGACACCCGTAGAAGTTTCGTTCAGGGTACAACAGATCATATCAAAATTGGCTTTTTCATAAGGATTGATCCCCTGGCCGTACTCAACCCTGATTGCTTCCGCTTTGATCCATGGAACAGCTTTATGTGCCTTGTACCATTTCTCAGAAAACTCGCCGCAGACAAAATGCAAAGAAGATTTCTTGACCATTCCCAGAGCAAGCATGTCCCAGAGCTGAGTCGCTCCGCCGTTTCCAAGAATTATCTCGTGGCCCGCAGGAATTTTAAAATAAGTCCTGAGACCATCCTGAACTTCCTTAACCAGTTTTCGGACAGCATCTTTACGGTGGCTCGTGCCCAATAAGCTATTGCCTGTCTTGCGAAGAGCATCCAGTGAACTTAAAGGGATAAGTGAAGGACCGACACCAAAACGGGGATCAGATGGTTTGAGATGATTTGGGACGACGAAATTTTCAAACATAATATGACCTGGGAAAATAAATATGCTCTATGATAGCGGGACGCTTCAGAATTTGGTAGTCATAATGGAATGACAAAAATTCTCACCTTCACTTTTATCTGGCTGGTCTTGAGCGCAAATGCTTTGTGTCAAGACATCCAAGACACTCCAGTCGCACCTTCCCACTCTCTGGAAGAGAGCGATGAGTCTGCTGAAGCCGATACCAGCCATCTGGAGGCCTATAATTTTAACGGCGGTTTCCATACTGAATTCTACAACGCTGTTCAGACTGATTCATCAGGAACATTAAGAAAATTACAATTTGCGCCTACCATTGGTGGCGGTCTTTCCTATGCCTTCAGTCCGCCCTGGAGATTTCTTCCAGAGGCAAACTGGGTTCTTCCCCGTTTCGATGAAGACACCAGGATTATGAAAAACATCTTCATGATTCGTGCAGATCTGGGTTACGACATATTTGATTGGTTACGTCTCAGGATCGGAACAAGTCTGATGTGGCTCAACCAACATGGTCGCGGCGGCCGGGCCAAGCTGAAAAATGGTAACGATACTTCGACATTTTATTATCCATCGGAAAACCGCTCCAGCCTCAACAACACTCTCGATCTCGGAGCAGAAATCAAGTTTTCCGATGAGTGGTCCGTGCGGATGCAGACTTACACGTACGCACTTTTCAAGCAGGAGAGACGACAACTCTCCTATACACTTTTCTTAACCTATTACTGGAAGCAGTGAGAATTTTATGAAAGCTTTTTTTATCCTTTTTTTGCTCTCTCCAATATTTGCAAACGCATTTACACTCAATAATAATTTCGAAGCATCTTTTGCAGACAATGAAGTCAAAGTTTCTGTCGACCGCAACACGAGTTGTGCCAATGCCGGCATGACAGTGTACGAGCTCACAGATCTTGTTAAGCCTGCTGTGAATAAATTCTGGAATACGGTCCCGACTTCTGCCCTTGAACTAAAATCTTCCGGCTTTACGGGCCCGATTGATAACATCAGTTCGGCAACTGGCAGACTTTGTCCTCCGACGGATGATGAGTGTATCGCTGAAGCCGGCTCGGACCTTATCCCACCAGTCAAAGACATCGTCATCGCCTGCAGTCAGAACCAGGATAATTTTGGCGAGGCCAATGTTCTTGCTGTCACAGTACCTAACAATTTTAGCGGAAAGAAAATCAAAGGTGCCGTCATCCTGATAAATAACTTCTCGACTGACTTCGCCAGGCTCTCGCGCTCGGACAGAATTTCAGTCATTGCTCATGAGATTGGTCACGCCATCGGACTTGGACACGCAAAAGATAAATCAGCTTTGATGTACTACCGCACAGTCAAACTCAGAAAGGCCCTCGGCCAGGACGACGTAGATGGCGTGAGTTATCTTTATCCCATTCACATTGATGGTTGTGGTGCTTTTGGTGGTCTATTTGGTGGAACAATTTCGACAGACAAGAATGATAAAGGCGGGAATTTCCCTTACTGGCCAATGGTCATTTCTTTCATGGCGATGATCGCTATCTTTGAAATGCTCAAGGCCATGAAAAATTCACGCCTCAGTTTTAGATTTTAAGGTTTCGGATACTCGTTCCACGTTTCGTACATTCAGCTTCGTACTCTTCGAGAATCGATTTCTCTTCATCATTTAAAAGATTCATATCAATGAGCACAGGATCAAAGCCCACGTACACAAACGGCTTGAATCTCAGCATCCCGGGATATTGCGGATGCTTTTCGACATGCACAATGTTCTCGAGGCGAACGCCGCCGAAGCCAGAAATATAAATTCCCGGTTCGATAGACACTGCCTGACCCACTTTCATAGGGGCCTGAGAGGCCGTTGAAATTCTTGGGCCTGGTTCATGGACGTGAATACCAACTCCGTGACCAGTACCATGATTATAATCATAGCCTTTCTTACGAAGTGGATTTCTTGTAATCCCGTCGAGAACAATGCCTTTCGTGCCTTCAGGGAAGACAGCACTCTGGCACGCAAGTAGACCTTTAAGAACGAGCGTATACATCTCAATCATCTTTGGATCTGGCTTATTTGATGATGCAAAAAATGTGCGTGTCGTATCTGTTGCCCAGCCACCATCAAAGTAGCCACCGGAATCCAGAAGGATCAGATCAGAATCTTTAATGACCACTTCATCTGATGGACTGCTGTAATGAATGATGGAGCCGTTCGCTCCAACACCTGAAATAGTATTGAATGAGAGTTCAACTGCACCCTGCGCTTTGTATTTTTTTGTTGTCTCGTTGTAGAGATCAAGCTCAGTAATTCTTTTTCCTGCTTTGATCGATTCTTTCACCCACTTGATGGTGCTGATGATCGCTTGATCTGCTTTACGAAACGAAGCGTCCATCTGCTGAATCTCCACCGGTTCCTTGATAGACTGGTAGTCAAAAAGTCCACCGGCTTTCTCCTTTAGCCTTTCAGTTCCAAACACATTCATCAGCATTGAAAAATCAGCTGAATTGATCATGCCCGGATCATAAGAGATTTCTTTCAGATGTAGCGTATTATGAAGTCTTTCCAGTTCACGGGGAAGATCCGTGAATGGGATGCTGATCCATTCAATGCCGCTTTCTTTTTTAGCTTTCGCAGAAATCGGAGTTTCTTTTGTGACAAAGACGTACACTTTTTCTTTCGTCACAAGTGCTTTGGCGTAAAAGCTGCTTAAGAAAGGAAGATGAAATCCTCTGCAGTTAGTAATCCATGCGATGGAATCAAGTGCCGTGACAAACATGGCTTCTTGCTCAGATTTGAATATCGCGCGAGTTTTCTCCAGAGTATCCCGGCCTCTCCATTCGCGCGGAACAAATGAAATTTCTGCCAATGCCGAGAGAGGTTCAAAAGTAATGTAACGGGCAAGTTCTCCCGGTTCGAGAGGAACTGTTTCCTGGGCTACCTGAGTCAGGCGTTTGAGATAACCGAGAGATGTCCGGTCAGATTCGTAACCCACTCTCTTCATACCCAGTCGGGTAATATCTTTAACTAGTTCTTCTGTGGTTGATGAATCTACGTTGATTTTCTGGATGTCGACTTCCGACGTATCCACTTCGATATCGGCCTGTTCATGGTAACGACCATCCACATAAAGACGGGCCTTACCATTTGCAGGAATGAGCACTTCGGCCATGGAGCCGGTGAAGTTTGTCACGTAAAAGCGGTGATTGTCCTGAAGAGGAACGTATTCATTAAGAAAAGGGTCAAAACTTGAGACGTAGAACCCGTCCAGGCCACGCTCAGTCATGAGTTTTTTGATCTTTTCAATGTTAGATTTGATGGTTTGATTTGATAGAGTGAACGCTTTTTTCATAGAATAAACCTCGTCCTAACAAAATACTCTCCTCCCCCATTCTTGGGAAGGCTCTTTTATGAAAATCCTGAAACCTGTGTACTATGGCGACTACCTGCAGCTCCCTAAAATCCTCGGTGCACAAGCACCAGAGAGTGCGAAATATGGTCCTGCTGCCCACGAAGAAACACTCTTTATCATCATTCATCAGACCTACGAGCTTTGGTTTAAGCAAATCCTTCACGAACTTGATTCCATCCGTACACTCATGCATCGTGATTTTGTTCCTTCGACAGACCTGTCGGTGATTAATTCACGCATCGAAAGAGTGACAACGATACAGCAGATTCTTATTGATCAGATTCGTGTGATGGAGACGATGACGACTCTGGACTTCATGGAGTTCAGGGATTATCTCGTTCCTGCTTCCGGATTTCAGAGTCTCCAGTTCAGATTGATTGAAGCAACCCTGGGAATCAAACCTCAGCACCGTATGGAAGTGGAAAAGAATTTTTTCAATTCACGCCTGAAAGCCGAAGACAAAAAAAGTCTCGAAGACACTGAAAAGAATATCAGCATTCTCGAACTTCTCGAAGAATGGCTTTCACGTATGCCATTCTCTCAATTCGATGGCTTTGATTTCTGGGGCGAATACGCTGTCGCAGTCAACACCATGCTCTCGCAGGATCACGAAATTATTTCCGGCAACCCTTCTCTCGACGAACGTACACGCATGATGGAGCTTAAAAACCTGGAGATGACCCGAGAAACTTTCTCCACTCTCCTCGATGCTCATCGATTTGATGAATGGAGAAAAGAAGGAAAGGTTCGTCTCTCTCAGAGAGCGATGATGTCGGCTGTCTTCATTTATCTTTATCGCGACTATCCGGCACTACAGATGCCGTTCAAGATCCTGAACAATCTGGTTGAAGTTGATGAGAAATTTACAACCTGGCGATACCGTCACGCGATCATGGTCCAGAGAATTCTCGGCACAAAAATCGGAACTGGTGGATCTTCCGGTCACGAATACCTGAAATCTACGACTGAAAGAAACAGGGCCTTCCTGGATTTCTTCAATCTCGCAACGTTCCTTCTTCCGAAATCAATGATCCCGAAACTTCCTCACGAAATTATCGACCAACTGGATATCGTTTATGATTCTGTCCGGAACTAAGACAGTTCTGGTCAGATGCTTAAACAAACGTAGTTTAGCGCCCTAAAAACAAGTTTTTTAAAGACTTGGAAGCTCAATCCTTGCTTCAAGGACCTTAAATGGCATGGGCACTTCATCACATGTGGGACCTGGCCTGAAAACGATGCAGAGGCCTTTCATAAGCGAGGGAAAAGGGGTCGTTTTGGATTCGGTCTCTACCAGGATTCGAGTGATGTTCACGACCTGATTCTTAAACTTCACAATTTGTAAAATAAAACAATACCTTACCCAACAATTCCTTAAAGTTTTCTCATTTAATGCCGAGAAGACCTCATGTAACCACCATAGTTCGTGAGTAAGGATACGAGTATGAGCATTAAATTAGGATCAGTTGTCTTTGTTTTGTTAGCGTGTTTTATCGCTAAGATTTCATTTGAAACTGCTATCGCAGAAAAAAATCC
Organism: Bacteriovorax stolpii; assembly: GCA_945883845.1. Taxonomy (GTDB): domain Bacteria; phylum Bdellovibrionota; class Bacteriovoracia; order Bacteriovoracales; family Bacteriovoracaceae; genus Peredibacter. The sequence goes on from CAMCYI010000012.1 coordinate 77,196, forward strand.
TGAGAAAGTTAACGAACGCTCACCTGCTTCAATTGATCAAAGCTATAACGATCACATGAACAAACGTTAAAGAATTTCTTTCGCCCAGCTTTTGAACTTCTCTCCACGATCCACATAATTTTTAAACTGATCAAACGACGGAAACGCCGGTGAGAAAACTAAATTGCCTTTCAACTTTCTTTCCTTCGCCATTTTAAAAACATTCACCAGATCTTTCCCCATCGTCACAGAGAAATCATTTTTAAGTTCATCGAACAGTCTCTGTGTCACATCACCAATCGTAAAAATTTCCGTGATCTGATTTTTAAACGGTAGAAGGTCAGGAAGAAAAAGATCTCCTTCACTCCGGAGTTTCCCTCCGAGAATCAAGTAGAGAGGCCCAGGAGATTCCTTGAACGCTTTGATCGCAGTACTGGTTGCGAGTGAGTTTGTGCTTTTAGCATCGTTATAAACGCTGAGACCATTTTTACTCAGGACAAATTCAAGACGATGGGCAACACCAGCAAACTCATTGATGAACTCCTGAAAAAGCTGATCCAGGTTCTGAATGCCTAGTGTCTGCAAGGTTTTCCAGGCGGCATAAAAGTTTGCTTCGTTATGTTCACCACGGACTCTGGCATTAGAAAAATCAAACTTTGATTTGAAATCCTGTGGAAGGTTTCCTTTTGTAAAAAAATCTTTTTTTGAAGGATGGTTTTCAATATCAGCAAGGAAAGGATTTTCAGTACCCAGAATCAGAGAATCAGTCTTGTTCATGTTAGTGAGCATGCGAAACTTGGCCTTGGCATAGTCGTGAACAGCATCATATCTTTCTGAATGATTAGGAACGATGTTAAGGATAAGTCCGACTTGTGGATGAAATTCGTGAATCGTTTCAAGCTGAAAACTTGAAACTTCGATAACTGCGTAATCAAACTGTTCACCTGATAACGGCAGGTCACAGTAAGGCACTCCAATATTTCCACCGCAGAAAACTCTTTTCCCGGATTTTCTAAGAGCTTCGGCAATCATCGTGGTCGTTGTGGTCTTACCGTTTGAGCCGGTTATTGCGATCACCGGGATATTGCTGGAACTCTGGTAAGCGTACTCAATCTCAGAAAGAATCGGCACACCTTTCTTGACGGCTTCGGTGAGCACAGGATGCGTGAGCGGGATTCCCGGAGAGATAATGATAAGATCCATCTTGGGAAAATGGCGGGCGAAATCGTCTTCTGAAGAGGCCATGCAAGGGGTCAGCAGTTGATCAAGCCCATCCTGTTTCAACCATGTAAAAGGATCACCTTTATTGACGCCAAAGACCTCTTCACCCTTCTTCTGGGCTAGCTGGACCGCCGCCTTACCCGACTTCCCCATTCCGAAAACAGCAACTTTATTTATCTTGCCCATAAGCTATGCTATACCTCTACTATCCATGAAACATCAGGAACGCTTTCTCGCCATACACGATTTCCTCTTAGCCTATCAAAGAATATGGCAAAACGAAATCATGCTCCTTTATCCCCGGCCTCTGGATGATTATCCCGCAGACTGGGTTGAAGAAATGGCAACTTTCCGGGAGAAAGAAGACTTGATCCGGATTGAAAAGAAAGACGTTTTTGATTATATCAAAAATCCTGGTCTCATTTCTTTTTATAAGAACATTGAAAGACTCTCAGCACTTCCGACGATACCAGATTTACCGGCAATGCCAGTGGACCAGACAACGTATCTCTACATGATTCCCAAGAAGCAATACGAAATCAAGACTCTCTCACCTCTCGTGAATCAGTTTTATCATCAGCACGGGATTGATGGGATTATCGACATAGGTGGTGGAGTAGGTCTTCTTGCTCAGACTTTGGTTAATCAATACGGCCTCAAAGTTACAAGTGTCGACATGGATCCTGTCATGCAGAAGTCGGGTCAGGAAAGAAATATCAAGTTCACAAAGACACCGGACAATCTTGTCCAGTTTGTACCGATTAAAGTTGATGCAGATGATTTTTCATTTAACCGCTTACTTGAAAAAAACAAGATGACTCTGGGACTGCATACCTGTGGGATTCTTGCCAATGATCAGCTTCGTGCCAGTGTGAAAAATAATATCCGCGGGATTATCAACTTTGGATGTTGCTACAATAAACTTGAAGATGTCGAAGACTCTGAGAATATCTCGGCGCTGGCCTCATCGCTTGATAACAAAATTGAGATGTCGCATTTTGCCCTGACTCTTGCGGCCCGTGCTCATCGAAAAATGGATGATAAAGATTATGATCTCAAGCTCAAGGTAAAACTTTACCGATATGCGATCCACTTTCTTCTCCATGACGAATATGGCTTTAAAAAATTGGTCACACTTGGAAACTCATCTCCCAAACTCTACGATGAATCCTTTGGTGTTTATGTTCTGGAACAGTTCCGGAGAATTAACATTAAATCAAAGCATACCCAGGAAGAACTGGACGCCTACTTTGCTGAGCCAGACCGGCAGGAGCTTATCTGGAAAATGCTTGCGGCCGGTACAATTAGAAATGCGACCGGCAGATTGCTGGAACTTTATTTGCTTTTGGACAGAGTGATTTACCTTGAAGAAAACGGATACGAGACTGAGTTGATGGAATTTTTCAATGAAGAACTCTCCCCCCGCAACATTGGCATTGTTGCGAGGAGAAAGATTTAAGTTTTATTCTGCGATAAAGTTGAAAGATCCAAATATTAAGACGAGAGATGTGATTGCGATTAGTTCAAATGAAACACTTCTTTCATTTCCTGACGAAGCAGTTCCATCTTGTGATCTATATCGGGATGATTTACATCAGATGGATCCAGGAGATAATTCTCAGGGCCCATTGATTTGATCATCAGCTTGGTCTGCCAGATGTTATCGTTCGGAAGATTCATATCCTGCCGGTACTTATACTTTTCAAGGATATCTTCGTTGATGAATTCCTGGATCGTATTGAAATACTGATCGTTGTAAATTTTCTTTCCGTTCTCAAGTCGTGTGTAACCACGGACAACGTAATCGATATACACAACGTCACACTCAAACACTTCGAACATATAGTTCAAAGCTTTCAAAGGAATGATTTCCCCACAAGTCGCAACGTCCAGGTCGAGACGGAAAGTACAAATACCTTCGGGGTCAGAAACGTCCGGATATGTATGTGTACAGATGTGAGACTTATCGAGGTGCATTTTCACTGAAGCATTCGGAGAAGAAGCTGAAGCCTCCCAACCGCCACCTTTGATATCTGACATCAACGTCATCGTCGAAGCACCAACCGGATCATAATCCTGAATGCTTTCCTTGAGGATGTTAGCTTCAATGATGCTGCAGATGTTGCGGGCGATGTCTCGAATGTTCGTAGCATTGAACTTCGTGTGAATGTAATTGATGTATTCTTGCTTCTGCTTTTCATTCATCGCAATGTTGAAGTCATAGAAATTGAACGAAAGAATCTTCGTCAGATTGTTAAAGCCGGAAAGCTTGATCGTTTCCTGTGTATTTCCCATGATCCACCCCCGCACCGAAATGCTGTGAAAGGTTTAAAGCAAAGTACTTTTTATATGGAACAAAGAGGTTTTTGACAAGAAAAAAGGGCCCGAAGCGTCACCACTTAGGGCCCTTATTGAAATCTTAACTTAGATCAAGCCGAGAGACTTCACGGCATCTCTTTCGCCACGGAGTTCTTCGAGAGTTGCCTTGAATTTTTCTGTACCAAATTCGTTGTGCTTAATTCCTTCGATCACTTTGAGCTTTCCGCCCTCAGTACGACATGGGAATGAGAAAATCAGACCCTTATCGACTCCGTATTCGCCGTTTGAGCTGAGACACATTGAATATGTTTCGCCGGCCGGAGTATCCATCACGAGGCTGCGGACACCGTCTACAGCAGCATTGGCAGCTGAAGCAGCAGATGACATACCACGTGCCTTGATAATTGCAGCTCCACGCTGTTGTACAGTCTTGATGAATTCGCCTTTCAGCCATTCATGATCAGAAATTACATCAGTCACAGGTTTGCCGTTGATCGTTGCATTGTAAAAATCAGGATACTGAGTAGATGAGTGGTTACCCCAGATCGTCAGGTTTTTAACAGCAGTAACATCTGTGCCAGCTTTAATGGCCAGCTGAGACTTCGCACGGTTCTCATCAAGAGAAGTCATCGCGAAGAAACGATCTGCAGGAAGGCCTTTAGCGTTGTTCATGGCGATCAAAGCGTTTGTGTTGCAAGGATTACCGACAACAAAAACACGGACGTCAGAAGCTGCAGACTTCTCAACGGCTTTTGCCTGAGCAGTGAAAATACCACCGTTGATTTTAAGAAGATCAGCTCTCTCCATTCCATCCTTGCGTGGAACAGCTCCAACACACACAACCCAGTTCGCATCTTTGAATGCTGTATTGAGATCAGAAGTCAGCACGATATTTTTAAGGAGTGGGAAAGCGCAATCTTCGAGCTCCATGGCAACACCCTTGAGTGCCGGAAGTGCTGGCTCAAGTTCAAGAAGCTGAAGTTCAACTTCTGTTTCGTTTCCAAACATCTGTCCGGAAGCAATTCTAAAAAGTAATGCGTAACCGATCTGTCCAGCAGCACCAGTCACTGCAACCTTGACTCTTTTCTTGCCCATATATCCTCCATGGAATCGTTTAAAAATTTATGTCCCCATTATAGGGGAAAGGGCCATGATTCTCACCTTTTATTCGTCTCGTCTGGACAAATTCTTAGGATGAAGCATAGTATTAAGACTAAATGAGTATTTCATGTCGAGGAGATTTTTGTGTCTGAACAAAGACCGAATTCAAATTCACCGGGCGGCCCTGGTCAGGGCGGCGGTGGTGGACAAGCCGGCGGTAGCAGAAGACGTCGTCGTCCGCAGAATCGTGGTCCAAACAGCGCCAACGCTGGCGGTAACCGTGATCAGCGCGGTCCAGGTCAGGATGCATCTTCTCAGCCTCAAAACCGTCCTCAGAACCCTCCCAGACCTCAGGGGCAGGGACAAGGACCTCGTCCGTCTGGTGGCGGGAATCGCTCACGCAGAGGCGGTGGACGAGTTCTGACCTCAAATCAGGTCCTGGTGAAATACGATAATCTTCTGGAACAACATTTGATCACCCGCCGGAAATACTACGACTATTTTAACCGTGTAGATGATCGCCAGCTTCGCCGTCTGGAAAAAAACTTCTACGATTCTATTGAACATCTTCGTCGCTTTGAAGCGAACCTGGAACCTTGGCAGAGAGAGGCACTTGAAAGCCGTAAGACTGAGCGCTATAGCCCTGATCTGACTTACTCTCTTAATCGCGGCTGGAATCCGGAAGAAATCGCCAAAGCAGATTTTCAACCTGACGAAAATGAAGATCCGCATTTTAAGGAATCTCAGAAAGAAGCATTCGCAGAATATAAAGATGATACTGAAGAATCAGAAGGGTCTTTCGAAGACTACCTTAAACTAAAAGGGCAAGCCTGAGCTTGCCCTTCCGTTAATTTCAATTTTAATTACATTGTGAAGAACTGGAATTAGATTCCGTCTGTGCCTGTAGCACCATACAAAGGCGCGTGAGCAGGAGCTACGACTTCTTTTTCTTTCTTCGTCGTTTTGAGGTTGTAGAGGTAGTTATTAAGAGTTTCTTCCTGATCTCTCAGGATAGAAGCTTTAAGCTCTTCAGATGGAATGTCGAGAACCTCAGACACTTTACGGAGCATTTTTAAAGGGATGTTACAAAGAGCGCGTTCAACGTTAGAAATGAACTGACCATTTTTATAACCAAGAAGATGCGAAAGCTCAGACTGAGAATAACCTTTAGGGTGGTTCATTCTTCTTGTGCGAATTAATTGAGCAATGTTTTTAAAGCAACGCATGTGTTCTCCGTCAGGGTTGGGGCGAGATTGAAAATAATAGTCATTTTTTCTAGAATGTCATTCACCATTCATAAAAAAATTATTATTCATCTTATCGGCATTTTTAATTTTAAAACATCCGGGAAAAAAATTTATGAAGCTCATTTCGTGGAACGTTAACGGTATACGCTCCGTGTATAACAAGGGATTTCTAGAATGGTTCACTCGGGAATCACCAGATATCCTATGCCTACAAGAAACCAAAGCTGATATCATCCAGTTTCCGGAAGAGCTTAAGAAATTGGCCGAACACGGAGTTCTCCATAGTTCCGCAAAGAAGAAAGGTTACTCAGGAGTTGCTACTTTTTCCCGAGAGATAATCCTTGACACAAAAAAAGTGGAGAAAGATCTTTACGATGACGAAGGAAGAGTTCTCATTCATGAGTTTGAGAAATTTTATTTGCTGAATTGTTATTTTCCCAACGGCCAGAGAGACCACGCCCGTGTTCCATTTAAAATGGAGTTTTGTGATTATATTCTGGATAAAATAAATCTCCTCAAGTTGAAGAAGCCAGTCATAATTACCGGCGACTTTAATATTGCTCACACAGAAATAGACCTCGCCAATCCCAAGACGAATAAAAAGACGACTGGGTTTCTTCCGTTAGAGCGCGCATGGATGGACAAGTTCATTAGTCAGGGCTGGGTTGATATTTTCAGACAGCTTCATCCTGTTGAAACAGGACGATATTCATGGTGGAGTAATTTCGCTGGGGCAAGAGACAGAAACATTGGATGGCGTATCGATTATTTTTTTGTCAGTGCCGATATTGCATCCAAAGTGACACGAGCGGATATTTTACCGGATGTGCGAGGCTCAGATCATTGCCCGGTATTGATTGAAATCGACTTATGAATCAAGAAGAGCTTTCACCTTATCAATCAATTCCTGGAATCTGATCGGTTTAAAAAGAACAAGATCACATTTCTTTTTATCATTCTCTTCAATCGTATCTACGTTACCGGTTACCAGTATAACTTTACCTTTGTAATGACCTTCGTTACGAATCTTATTCAATAATTCAAACCCTGTCCCCCGTGGCATACGTACATCTGTAATAATTAAGTCGTACTCGTGGGCCTTCATCATTTCCAAAGCTTTTTGGATGTTCGTACTTGTGTGGATGGGAAGGTTTTCTTCCTCGAAGAATGAAACTGCGAGATCCAGCAAATCTGCTTCGTCATCGATGTAAAGGATTCTGGGTTTAATCTTCATTCTCTGGTCTCCATGTTGGCCGAAAACCATTATCCTCTGTTGAATAAGGAAGACGGGGAACAATGCGAAGGATTTCCTGAGCTTATGTAAAAGAAAACGAAAATGAAAAAAACCTACTGTTGATTGAATTGACAGTGGTTGGCAGAAATAAATGCCTAATAGAAATTAAGAGATTTTAGTCCCCTGATAATACACGTTCTTAACGAGCTTATCATAGGCTTCCCGCTCTTGAGAGTGGGCAGAAATCAGGGTTTCAAGAAGGGTTTCTGTGTTAGCTTCAAGACCATTATTTGAGATCACAATGAAGTTAGGTTCTTTTCCTTTATTGAGATTTCCACGCAGTTTTTCATGGCCCATGATTTCAGCTCCGGCAAGTGTCGCGCGATAGAGAGCTTTTGTGTAAGTTGCACCTGAAACATTCACACGCTTGTTCTGATCAACAAAACTTCTCATGACATCAAACATAGAAAGAAATGGTCCTCCCCCGATGTCAGAGCCCAGGGCCCATCGCACTTTGGCCTTCTCAACTTTATGAAAATCGAAAAGACCCGAACCCAGACCTTTCTCTTCAATCGGAGCATTGGAAGTCGGACAGTGGATCACAGATGTTTTTGTCTTGCTGAGAACTTTGAGTTCCTTGTCTGCGAGATGAATCCCATGGCCCATCAGAGATCTAGGCCCGAGCATCCCTGTCTTCTGATAAATCTCGGTATAGGAACTGACATTCTTAAATCCGGGAATGTTTCTATATAGCGAAAGAACGAACTCGATTTCCTGTGGAGTCTCTGAAAGATGAGTCTGTTTGAAGCAGCCTGCTTTGTCGGCCATTTTACTTCCCTCAGTCATCACATTTGGAGTGGTTGTGATGGCGAAGCGTGGAGTGAAGGCATGGCGCTTTTTAAATTTGCGGATAAGTTTTTGTGTGAGCTTGAGAGAATCATCTTCTGACTGAGTCAATTCTTCCGGCGAATTCATGTTCATGATGACATTACCGATGACAAAGTCACCAGTCACTTTCTCCATGGCAGCTTCAATGGCATGTTCATGAATCGAACTGTAGCAGGCACCGCCGAGGGTTCCGGACTTCTCAAGCTTTGTAAAAAACTCTTTCGCTTTTTTCTTAGCGTATGATTTCTGCGAAAATTTTCTTTCTGCAGGAAACGTATATTTGTTAAGCCATTCCAGAAGGGAGTCTTTGGGCATTTCCCGGACATCATCCTGAACCCAATGGAAATGCATATCGTAAAAACCAGGCATGATGACCGAGTTCTTAAAATACGTAGTGTTCAACTTCGTCATTTTCGTAGAGTATTTCTTAAGACCATCTTCAAGGTTAAGAACATCTACAATGCGCGCAGACTTCCCTTCTCCCTTAGTCACAAGTAGCCCATCACGAATGAAATCGCATTTTTTATCATTTTGCGGATTAAGGATTGAACCTTTATAGAAACGATACTTTTGCAACGCCATACAAAACCCTTTTTACTGGCCCCGGTGCTGATTAACTATTAATCTCAAAACTCTATGACACTCAGAATTTTAGTTCAAATTCTCTTTCTTGTCTTGGCTCTTTTCCCACTCGCGGTTAGGTCAGATGATTTTGTGGTTGAGGAGTTAAGTTTTTTTCAAATCACCTCCGCCATTACTCCTGCCACTTATGATTATCTCGAACGTGGTTTTAAAAGCGTCCGTCCCCAGTCGATCATTATTATCAAGCTCAATACTCCTGGTGGCCTGGTTACCACTACCAAAGACATCATCACTCTTATCGGGAGCCAGAAAAAACCCGTCATCATCTGGATCACTCCCGAAGGAGCAACCGCTGCAAGTGCAGGTGCTATTGTCTCTTCTTCGGCACATGCTATCTTCATGAGTCCCGGGACAAGGATGGGTGCTGCTACTCCTGTGGGACTGGGCGGGGACTTAAAGGAAAGTGACGGAAAAAACAAAGCGATGAATGACCTGAAGTCACTTGTGCGTGCCTTGTCTTTTGAAAGAAGCAGACCGGCGGCGCCTTTCGAGGAGATGATCGAAAAAGCTTCTTCGTTTACTGATCGTGAGGCGCAGGATTTGCAGATCTCTGAAACCGTTTCCGAATCCAACCTGATCCCAATGCTGGATAACCGGGTGATGAGAATTCAGGGGAGAAACATTACCCTTCGTATTTCACCGGAGGTCATCCAGAAAGATTATGAAGCAACTCCTGCACAAAAAATTCTGAATATTTTCGCTGATCCAACGATGGCGTATTTTATTTTTCTTTTGGGAATTGCGCTTCTCTATTTCGAATTTCAGGCGCCAGGCGGATATGTGGCAGGATCAGTAGGGACTTGTCTTCTTGTCATCGCAGCGATGTCATTCCAGGTTCTTCCTTTTGACTGGGGAGCGCTCGGACTTCTGGCGATCGGGTTTACATTACTCGTGATTGAAATTTATGTCACAAGTTATGGTCTCCTCTTCCTCACCGGAATGATCTTCTTTATCCTCGGCTCGCTTTTTCTATTTCAGGACAATTCCGGCTTCATTAGTATCCATTATTCCGCTATATACTCTTCCCTTGGTGGAGTCGTTCTCGCGATGGCATTTATTGTCTGGTACCTTTGGCGCGAGAAAAAAAGACAATCCATTAAACCAGATTTTTTTCTGCCTCTAAATTCACCGGGAATTGTGCTCGCCAGAAAAAAAGATTTCTACCAGGTAAGAGTTCAAGGAGAAATCTGGAATGCATTTTCTGAGGAAACTTTCCAGATACATGATTCGGTGATCGTAACCTCAGTTGATAAAGACAAGCTACTTATACAAATTAAAAAGTCCACTTAAGGAGTGTGCCTATGATGTTCTTACCTTTTATAATTTTTGCTGCGATTATTCTGTTCAGCACGTTTAAAATCCTAAATGAATATGAGCGTGGAGTGATCTTCAGACTTGGTAAATTCTCAGCCGTGAGAGGTCCGGGACTTATCGTTCTTGTACCCGGTATCGAAAAAATGGTGAAGGTTGATCTTCGTCTGGTGACGATGGATGTTCCCTCTCAGGACATCATCTCAAAGGATAACGTCACATTGAAAGTAAATGGCGTAGTTTACTTCAAGGTCAGCAATCCGGAGCATGCGATTATCACTGTGGAAAACTACTATCATGCTACAGCTCAAATTGCGCAAACGACGCTCCGATCAGTTATCGGTCAGTACGAACTCGACGATATCATTGCACACAGAGATAAAATTAACGTTCGTCTCCAGGAAATTCTTGATGAGTTAACTGGCCCATGGGGAATCAAGGTAACAAACGTTGAGGTCAAGGCCATTGATTTGCCTGTTGAAATGCAGCGAGCGATGGCGAAACAAGCCGAAGCTGAGCGTGAAAAACGTGCAAAAATCATTTCTGCTCAGGGCGAGTTTGAAGCTTCCAAGAAACTTGCTGAAGCCGCTCAGGTTCTGGGAGAACAAAAGGATGCAATTACCTTACGCTTTCTTGAAACGATGAGAGAAATTGCCGGATCAAATAATTCATCGACGACGTTCTTCCCGATACCGGTAGATTTTCTGAATAAACTTTTGAAATAATTTTTTTTAGATGGTGGGAGTAGATCCTCTCACCATTTTTGTCCGCCCAGCTGCTGAACGTTCTTATCAATCTTCTTTTCTTGCTGAATGAACTTACCTTCGGGCTCGCTTTCAACTGAGGCCGGACCACGACTCACTTGTTTCGTTCTCAAGTTATCGTTGTTCTCGTCTTTGATATCATTTTGAACACCTTCCATCAGGACCGTATTGAAATTTTTAACGGCGGTCTTAGACCAGGCCGTGATTGAAGAAAGAATTAGAACAATCGTAAGTAGTTTCATGAGATCCTCCGTCAGTCTTATCGACTTCGGAGGACCAAAACTTAAACCTTAGTACTTGCGCTTGGATTTTGGTTTTGAATTAGTTGGACGCTCTTCTTCTGCCTGAATATTGGCTTCGTTGAGTCTTTTAGTCTGGATCACTGCTTCTCCGTAACTCGAGTTATCGATAGATTTAGTAGGTGCAGGATTTGGTGACGTATTCATCACCTCAGGAGCAACATTCATATCAGGAACTGCCGACGGTTCTGAATAATCGGGACTAATAATTCCTGCGGATTTATCAGGGGTATCCTTCATTGCTTCAGTGGACTTACTACTGAATGTACTGGGCGAATGATGGCCGTCATTGGTTGTATATTTCTTTACTCCACCCGTGGCATTCATGGCGACAAATCCCAGAAAAGCTGCCGACATAATGAAAACTTTCATAAAGACCTCTTTATTCGACCGAATTATTTTGAGTAATAGAAGATGGGCCCTTACGTTTCAAGCCGTAATAAAGTCCGACCCCGAGACCCGCAATGATAAGAAAGGTAAACATAGTGACCTCCTTGTCCTGAGAAAATTGTAGCAAAGAGTGAAGGAAGGAATATTAAAGCCTCTCTGAAGATATCTGAGAGATTAAGGTAAAAAAAAGGGAGGTCTTAGACCTCCCTGATTTTCTATCGGATAACCGATCGACCTTGCTGATTTAAACTCTTTTTACGAATGCGGATACTTTTTGGCGTTACTTCTACCCATTCATCTTCTTCAATCCAGTCCAGTGCCCAATCAAGAGTACGGTTAGGAATTGGTGGGAGAATGATGTTCTCATCTTTACCTGCAGTACGAACTGAAGTCAGATGTTTTTCACGACAGACGTTGATGTTCAGATCGTTTGGACGAGTATGTTCACCAACAACCTGACCTTCATAAGACTGCTCGCCTGGAAGAACAAACTGTTTCCCTGAAGCAAGAAGATTGAAGAGTGCATAAGGAGTGATTTTGCCTGCACGGTCAGAGATCAGAGCACCGTTCTGACGTGAGAGCATTTTACCAACAAACGGCTCATATCCTACGAAGTAAGAAGAAATGAGGCCCTGGCCTTTAGTATCTGTGAGGAATGTTGAACGGTAACCAATGAGACCACGTGAAGGAACATGGAATTCCATACGCGTGCGACCTTCACCAAACGGTTGCATCGCTTCGAGACGGCCTTTACGGATCGCCAATTTCTCCGTAATGACACCTGTTGATTCATTTGGAACGTCGAGGATCAGGCGCTCAAAAGGCTCCATAACCTGCTCGCCTTCCATCTTCGTAATAACCTGAGGGCGGGCAATCATGAGCTCGAATCCTGCTCGACGAATTTCTTCGAACACAACGGCAACCTGGAGTTCTCCACGTGCTTTAAGGATGAAAACTTTTGGGTCTTCAGTTGGTTCGTATTTAAGGGAAACGTTCTTCCTGATGGCGTCGATCAAAAACTCTTCAAGTTTTCTTGAAGTGAGGTATTCACCTTCGCGACCTGACATTGGAGACGTTGAAACAGATACCTGAACCGACACTGTCGGTGGTTCAACTTCAATACGCTCGAGAGCTTCTGGTCTGTCAGGTGCAGCAAGCGTGTCGCCAATGTCACCATTCTCAAAACCAGAAACAATCACGATCTCACCAGCTTCAGCTGAATCAACTGTCGCCATTCCGAGACCATCAAAAATCTGAAGTGATGTAACTTTAAACGTTTTTACTTTTCCATCTCTGCCAATGTGAGCGATTTGTTTCGAGTTATAGATTTTCCCGCGCTGAATACGACCCACCATTAAAGAACCGAGGTAGTTCGAGTAAGAAAGGTTTGTGACGAGGAGCTGGGCTGGGCCATTTTTATCAAATGCTGGTGAAGGATAATAATCACTCACTAAGAAATCGAGCAGAGGATCTACGGAACCTTCACGGCGATTCTTGTCTCTGGAAACATAAGCGTTTCTTCCAGAACCATAATAGAAAGGAATATCAAGATTGACGTCCATACCTGAGTTCGAAGCGAGCTCAAGGAGAAGATCTTCAACTTCTGCCTGAACTTCATCAATACGCTCATCCTGACGGTCAACTTTATTGATAAATACACCAACGCGAATCCCGCGTTCCATTGCTTTAGAAAGAACGAAACGAGTTTGTGGAAGTGGACCTTCTGAAGCATCAACGAGAAGAAGAATACCATCAACCATCATCAACGAACGTTCAACTTCACCCCCGAAATCGGCGTGTCCTGGAGTATCAAGAAGGTTGATCTTTGTACCTTTCCACATGATGGCGCAGTTCTTCGCTTTAATTGTAATTCCGCGTTCACGTTCAAGTTCGCCTGAGTCCATGACACGTTCCTGCACCTGTTCATGGGCAGAGAAAGTTCCGGAATTTTTGAGGAGCTGATCAACGAGTGTAGTTTTACCGTGATCGACGTGCGCCACAACGGCGATGTTTTTCAAATTCATGCGAAGTACCTTTGGAGTTTAGAATGTGGAGAGATTAAATGAAACGGCGCTTTTTGACGAGTTAAACTTCAGGTAAAAGCCCTTCTCGTTGAAGAATACTGAGCGCGCATTTAACTCCATCAACTGCGGCCGAGGTGATACCTCCGGCATATCCAGCGCCTTCTCCACAGGGATAAAGACCATTATGGGACAGTGAAACGAGGGACTTTTTGTCACGCAAGATGGTTAAGGGTGCGGAAGTTCGAGTTTCAGGGGCAATCAAGACGGCCTCATCACTCACAAACCCTGGAAGGTCGCGGTTAAATTCCAAGAGACCCTTTTTCAGATGTTCGACTACGAAATTCGGGAATATCTGGCGAATATCGGCCTTGAAAAGGCCGGATGGAGTAGAAGTTTTCGGCAGCGGTTTGTCCGAAAGTTTTCCTTCCATGAATTCTTTAACGGTCATAGCGGGTAATTCCCGGCCCGTGGCAAATTGCTTTGAAAGTGCGAATGCTTTCTTTTCTATGTCATGCTGGAAGCGAAGTCCGGCCATCAGATCCTTGTCTTCGATATCTTTTTCGGCCTTCACTGAAACGACAATCGCCGAATTTGACCAGGGTGAATTGCGTGCAAAATTGCTCATGCCATTAACGACGATTCCATTTTCTTCAGTTCCGGATGAAAGTACATATCCACCTGGGCACATGCAGAAACTATAAACACCATGATCAGTCCATTTATCGTGCCAGCTCAGTCGATATCTGGCGGAACCCATTTCCGGAGCTTCACAAAAACCTCCGTGCTGAAGATTGTCGATCATACGGCGCGGATGTTCGATACGAACTCCAACTGCAAAATCCTTAGGCTTCATGGCCACTTTAATATCTTCGAGATGGTGATAAAGATCCTGTGCTGAGTGTCCTGCAGCGAGAACGACATGATCAGAAGTAAATACTCTTCCATCAGATAATTTCACCCCGGTTGCTTTATTTCCGTCTGTGAGAATTTCGGTGATTTTTGCATTATAATGAATCTCACAACCTTTCGTTCTCAACCAGTCAGAGATATGCGAAATGATCACGCGAATTTTATTAGATCCAAGATGGGGATTTGATTCGTAAGCTGTTTCAGGAGGAGCACCGAAGCTTACAAATTTCTCCATCACGTATTGAACGAGATCGGACTTGATTCTGGTGATCAGTTTTCCATCTGAGAATAGTCCAGCTCCACCTTCACCGTAGCACACGTTTGTTTCCGCATCGAACTCACCATAGCGCCAGAACTTAGCGATTTTCAACATGCGATTCGAAGCTTTATCCCCTCTCTCAAAAATCACACTCGGGACACCATATTCTGCGAGACGAACTGCACAGAAAAGACCGCCGGGACCTGCACCAATGATTATCGGTTTTGATTTGAGCGCGCCTAATTGAGGAAAGGTTTCTGCCGAAGTGTAATTATCTTCTTTGCCGACGAGCGCATCGAGAATGTAATGATAAACAGGTCGTTTCCCCCGCGGAGCACCTCGGGCGTCGAGACTTTTGGAAACAGTCCGGTATTCCCGGATTTCTGGGTAAGTCTTTTTGATAAATTTTCCGAGATCCTGATCAAACGGGAGCTCGAATTGATACTTCTTAGGCATTATTCTCACTTCTTACATTATGCACCAAAGAAAATCAAACTATTCATTGGAAAAGCCTCTGGTGCCTTTCTAGAATCTATAGCAGGCAAAGTTCCCCGGAGGAATTGTGAAGTTTGGACTACTAATCATTGGCAATGAAATTCTCGACGGAAAAATTACGGACCTGAATACCCGTTTTCTTTCTGAGTTTTTAAGGACAAATCATCTTGAACTTCATGTGATGATGACGGTGAAAGATAATGAGGCTTCCATTCATCAAGGCCTGAAGACTCTGGCCGATCGATGCGAAGTCATCGTCACCTCAGGCGGCCTTGGCCCGACTCTGGACGATATTACCAAACAGACGATTGCTTCATACGTCGGAAGCAAAATTATGTTTTCAGATGCTGCGATGAGAGTCGCTGAGAAGAATTATTCACGTTTTCAGCGTCCTTTCCCCGGTAAAGAACACGGATATTGTTTCCTGCCGGAAGGATTCATTCCACTTGATAACTCAACAGGATTCGCTCCCGGATTTTTCATTCATCATGAGAATAAATGTATTTTTTCTGCTCCTGGAGTCCCCAGAGAATTTAAAGTCATGACGGAGGAACATCTTCTTCGACTGGTGAATCCTCCTGAAGGATCGGGATTACTGGAGTCGCTGAACTTCCGAACCAGAAAAGTTCCGGAAGAAAAAATATTTGGTGAAGTTGACAAGGATCTCTGGAAAAAGCTTTCTCAGTTCGGCGATGTGAGTTCATTGCCCATTCTGTTCGGTGTTGATATTGGAGTCAAAATTCGTGCCTCAAACCAAAAAGAGCTGGATGAAAAAAGAACTGCAGTGACAAAAGTAATGAAAGACTCTCCCGTCTGGGAGAATGTATGGCACGTTGGTTATGAATCGGTGGAAGAAATGATCGTTCGTACAGCGAATGCAAAGAAAATAAAGTATGGATTTTCTGAATCGTGCACGGGTGGATTATGTTCACATCGCATGACAAACATTTCTGGTGCCTCAACATCTTTCATGGGCTCAGTCGTGAGTTACGATAATTCAGTCAAAGAAAATATCCTGGGTGTTTCATCACAGTCACTAAAGGATTTCGGAGCTGTAAGCGTTGAAGTCGCAAAAGAAATGGCCAATGGCCTGAGAATGAATCTCGGTCTTGATATCGTCATCTCAGTTACCGGAATTGCAGGCCCGGGAGGTGGCTCCACCGAAAAACCCGTGGGGACAGTCTGTATTGGGTACTCCACTGCCAAAAGTACGGAAGCCGTCCGGCTTCAATTTTACGGAGACCGTGAGTTGCTTAAAAACCGGTTTTCGCAGGCCGCTCTCTTCACACTTCTTGAACAATTGGAAAATTTTGCCGGAGTCTGACAAAGACCATCGGCATATTTTTCACTCTCCCCTCATCCTGCCGGCAATTTAGATCCGCTGGTGTCTTTGCGCCTGACTTTCGGTCATAATATTCGTTGTATCCGACGTTGAACCAGAGGGAAAACACGGATGTTGAAACCAGGCCCCGCACCAACTTTTTTCAAGCAAGTTCATCTTGCTCTCATGCTCATGTTATTGGGCCTGTATTCCTGCATGCCATCTTCCAGTCCTACCCGACTTTCACAGGCCAGTACGACAGATGGAACGGGTACCGGTGAATCTCCAACAGGAACTGCAAATTATCAGGAGCCAACCTATCCATTAACCGGGAACTTTATCCAGGAAGGATCAACTCAAACTCAGAGTTCGCTTGCATTGCCTCTCTCCTTTTCTGATTCATTCCTGATTCGCGGTCAATCACTTTCTCAATACGTGAGAAAACTTCCTAACGACACGAAATACTGCCTTGTTGGAAAATTTCTTATCGGCGGCGACGATCACTTCCTGCTGTTGACAGCGAAACCAAAGTCGTACACTGACCTGATTAAAAAAACGACAGAGTATTTTCTCCAGGTCGAGCCCGCTGAAGCCGCTTCCAATCAGAACGATTGCATTAACTTCAACCTGTCGAGTGCTCTCTATGAGAACGCAGACAATCCATCGTCATCTTTCTCATTTCTCCAGCTTTGTGAAGATTGTTCAACAAGTGTGGTGAGTAGTTCGCTCAAACTTTTCTTCATTAACGGAGAGGAAGTTCCAACCGTCTCTCTAGGAAGTGTGACTCTTGGAGTGACCCGGGATGCCGGTTCATCAGCAGGTAGCTGCGGAGAAAGCTCCGTTTGCGTGGCCAGGGGCTTTACTTGTTGTGTTGATTCTCAGTGTGTGAAGGAGAAGGCCCTAAGGCCTTCAGCAGATGTCCTTGATCAGGCCTTCCTGACAGCCCAGGAAGATGTGAGACTTAACCCGGATCACTACCTTTTATATCCTCAGTACTACTTCGTTTGCTCTGATTCAGGCAGTACGACATCAGGATCTACAACCGGAGGAACGACGGGCGGAACTTCGGAACAAGCAGAATACGAAGCCCAAGTCCGGCTCATGGAATATCGCCAGCTGTACCAATGTCTTAACAAAACCAACGGTGAGTTTGCATACTGTACAGTGAAGTTCACTGAGGCCACAGCGAAGATAGCTTCCGGCGGTCTCTTTACAGCTTCCACTTTTGGTTATTACGACGACGTTAACTTCACCGCCATGAACAGGAATTTGACCGGTGATAACGCGAATAATATCGTCAAAGTTCATTACGCAGGAAAGACTCTTTATGAGTTGGGAAGCACTCCCCTCACTGGAGCTAGTTTTGAACTTCGAAGTAATTCAACAACAGAATCCAGCAACGATGATCTCGATTTCGCTCAGGTCGTTAAGGTAACATCGGCTCTTCCAGCTAACGCCAAAGACGACAATCTCTATTTAACCTACAAAGTTGATGGTACCTGTGAAAAAACAGGCACCACCCTTGCGAAATGCATGAAGACTTTCATCTACGGTTCAACAGATGAATTGAGTACGACATGGCATGATGAAACGTCTTTTGATTTCTTACTTCCTGCCTATGCGGATACCTCGGCAGGTGCCAACCTTGTTGTAAAAATCGGTGGCATCATCGTAACCGAAGACCCTCTGCTGACCTGGACCCGTGGAACTTCACCAAACAGAATCAGCTTTAAAACTTCTTATCCCCTTTTTAAAAACCAGTCGATTGAGATTACTTATTTTGTCACAAGTAATGTGTCCAAGCTTCTGGCACTCAGAACCATTGCTCAAACCGAAGTCAACAGCATGTGCAATTGCGGGACAGCGAAATGTAACCTCAAGCCGGAGCTGAATACCTCGGGTGCCATTGTCGATTACGAGTGTGTTTATCCAACGACAACAACGAATCCTCCGGCCAACCAGACAATTTATGTTTCTAACAAGAATGTTCCCCACAGATATTTCGATCGCAATGGAGTGAATTACGACTCGGATTATTCTTCAGCACCGGAGCAGGAACTTCTTCCATTCAGCTATATCAACTCGAATGTCCTGCAACCTTCAAACACAACTGGAGCTTACACAGGATTTAACGAAATCTACGGATCTTTCGCCAAGTCGGGCACCTATATTGCAAAACCCGCTAAGATGGTAACGGTTAAGAAGAACCAATCTTACGACCTTCTTTCTACTGATGGTGCTTTCTCATCTTGCACGACCTGCGGAACTGACTACTACTCTTCTCTTCAAAAGATTTTCCCGCAGAATATTGGTGGCAAGGCCGGCGGATATTCTCCTGATAACTACGCCTCTACACGGGTGAACAGTACAAGCCTTTATCGCGGGGATGATTTACTTTTTGGTCGGGCCTGCTTTGTGCCTGCAACCATGATTCCATGGACACACTCGCTCGGTGGAACGGCCGAAGCCCAAAGGCAACTCCGTCTGTCCGGACAACATTTTCTTTTTGCCAACGGATACAATCGTGACTGGTATGGATTTGACTACGGGTCGCTGATTGGTTCATTTGATGGCGTGAACTGGTTCTCCATTGGTAATCAAAGACGAATCAAAGCAACGACGAACAGACTTTATCTTGCAGTGAACGCTTACTTCGGAGATGTCAGTGTTGATTCTAATTTTACAGTAAGAGTTTCTGAAACTGTTTCAGCGACAACATCTTTTCCGGATCACGATACAGAAACTGATGGAGCTGAATGCCAGAAGTCGCACTTTTGCTCGACTGATAACGATTGCTTCAGACAAGTTGGATACGACTACACCTGCCAGAGCGTTTCTGGTATCTCTACATCTTCCCCTCAATTCGATGCAAATGCCACGGAGACAGTGGGAACTGTGGTTAAGACAATCTCAAGCATCATCGGTGGAACAAATGGCCAGGCGAAAAGATGCGTGTACCGAGGACGTGGGGCCCCTTGCCTCAATGATCTGACTCTGGCGACAGGGACAACATATAATGGTTCAAGTCTCATTGGAACGCTGACTTGTTCACCGAACAACTTGTGCCAGCCGATTTCAAAAACTTCGTTGAAGTTTAACGACAGGATAGCCCGTTTTGCCAATACCCCTCTTGCTCAGAATAGTGATTCAGATATCGTTGGCCTTGGAGCGAGAATTCTCGGCAGACCTTTTGACTACTATGGTGTTCAAAAAATGCAGTTGAATGCATTCACCAGTCTCGAAGACAATAATGTGAATGGAGTCTGTATTCCCGGCAAAGACATCGCAAACTCAACTCGCGTCTTTCAGTTGAATCAACGCTCACCAACATCACGGATTGAAACATCCGACAAGATCATGGGAGTAGGTTCGACAATGTCTGGTCTCACCACTATCAGTTCTAAATACATGAATGCTTGTCCTGCAACTGATGCAGCAGGTGTCTCCATGCAGATCTTTGATCTCTCGATTACTGATCCACTTGTCGGACAATTCGCGATCGCCCAGAATCTTTCAAGTAACCTGCTTGATCTTTCACCTTTAACGGCCCTGGGCATCTTCAGCTCAACGGGTGGATCTAAAATTACAAACGTTGGTTACCAGAGAAATACATGTCTTCGCGCTCCCGGGGCATCATGCTTCAGTGACTTCGAATGTGCACCCTCAGCGAACATTGCCAGCAAGGCCAGTTCGGCCAACCTCTCTTCCCTCCTCAATCCAGCAGAAGTGGATTTCTGGGAAGAAGGACTCGTCTGCGGAAATCCTGATTTCAAAAACACTCAACCTGGAGTTTTGAATCCACTGTTTGATGTGAAGAAAAATGCTTGTTGCCGTGAATTTGGTAAGACGCTTACGGTGTATACGCAGAAAGATACGACTCAGCATCGCTGGTGTGAAGGTACAGCTGTAAAAGTGGCCGGCGTAAATGCTTCCATTACTGCTTACAACAGATATTCAAGAGTTCACACTGGCTACGACAAGATGACCTGTGACATTAACCAAATCAGCACGACAAAATCTTTTGCTCTCTCCATATTTGGTGCCACACCTGAAAATCGCTGGAAGCAGATCCTCGCTCAATATAAGACTCTCGATGCAGTCAACCAGCGCACGTGCTGCACGCAGAACTGGGTGAGAAGTTTCCACTCTGAGAATGGTGGAGGACACGCCTTCTCCATGACGAAGCTTCAGACTCTCGATAAAGGTGTATTCAAAAATATTAGCTGGAACCAGCAGAATTCAACCATCATTACAGATACGGCATTTGAATGTAACGTTGATAACTACGCAAACAGCTCGTGCGAGATTCGATCACTTACTCCTGCGGAAGAAGACAAATATCTTACATGGGCAGGGTCTTTCGAACTTCTCGGGATCCCGCAAGTGGCCATCAAGACTGAAGATGAAATTTATCAGCTGGTTGATGAAGACCAGAATGACAACACCGGCGTGAGAGTCCCACTCGCAGTCGTTAAAGTCGGTGACACTCTCCCTACACCTGTTACGGATGCTTCAGATTCAACCAACGTCGACTTCACAGATACTTCAGGGAATATGCATTTCTCTGCAGCTTCTTTCTCGAAGTTTGATCTCGAGGCCGGTGGACTTAAAAAGATTTTCTCAGAAGAAGAATTCAATTGCTGTATTCCTTCAAACCAGCAGGTTCCCAGTGGAACAACTGCGGGCCAGTGTTGTACCGGTAACCTTGCCAACAACACAGGCATTCTCCGCTGCTGTCTTCCGGACTTCACTGATGTGACAGTTTATCTTAACCGTTATGTATCATCCGAGGGCCGCGGCCTTTCGGATTCAGCTTATGATCCAGCGACTGGTTACATTAAAGACCCAGCTACAGTTAAATCCATCATTGCCCAGAAGAACCTTTGTTGCTCTGGTAGTGCGATGTCCGGTGTGGCAATCAGCCGACTCCCTATTCCGATCGAAGGTGGGATTTATAAACCTGTAGATCAGCTCTCTACTACACGCCGATTCACTTACCGCACAGATGCAGTTGATAATAATTCCGAAAGCGGTTCAGTGGGATCTATCTTTGATGCAGGCGTTAAATGGAACAACCATGTCTACTGCGTACCGGATGGGTTTGCTGAGTAACTAGAGAATTACCAGATAGACAGCCAAGGCCAGAATCAGCCTGTAAATCGTGAAATACCCCAGATTAATCTTACCTATCAGTTTCATGAAGAAATGAATCGTGAGCCAACCTACGACGAATGATGTGGCAATCCCAGAGAGCATTACCATAACGTCCGTCGTTCCCTCGTGTTTCATCAGATCAGGGATTTCTTTGAGAATACCAGCAAAGATGATGGGGAGAGAAAGAAGGAAAGAATACTCCCCTGCTTCTTTTCGCCTCATTCCAAGCAGGAGGGCAACGGTTAATGTTATTCCTGATCTGCTCACACCCGGGAAGATGGCCAATGCCTGAGCAGCACCAATCATAACGGCAAACTTCCACTGCATGAGTAGCTTCATAGGAGAATTAAGAAGCTGTTTTTTTCCGTTGATAACATCTGCTATCCAAAGAACAATCCCAAAGAAAGAAAGGTTGATAATAATGACCCATGGATCACGCGCGAGCTTTGCTACGGGCATGAGAAGAAGTATCAAAAAAACACTCGTGATGGTCGAAACAGTAAAGTTGCGGATAAACCAACTGTCTTCGCTTCCTTGTTTCAGATTGAGAAGTGATGGGTTTATTGCTTTTAGATATCGGATGAGATCGTGTCGGAAATAGATACAAACTGCCAATGCTGTCCCTAGATGCATCATCAGATCAAAAACTACGCCGGGGTCTTGCAATTTCATCACGTGAGGGAGAAGTGCAAGGTGGCCACTACTGCTTACTGGAAGGAACTCTGAAAGTCCCTGAATTGCCCCATACACAACGGCTTCAAATATATTCACTGAATAGATCCTTAAATATTTTGCTCAAGACCGAAAAAACTCATATTTCTGGTTTCAACTCTCTCAGAAAGATCTTTGAAACTCTTCAGAATTTCCTGACCAGGCATCAGCACATCAGGTGAAACCTGCGGCTTAACAAGCCTTTCAAGAATCAGGACCACTGCTTGAACAGATTTCTTGAGAATTCCATATTCAGCGGCATCAGCGCGCTTAAGAATGTCGGCCGATAGTTCAAAATAAAATCCATAAAGTGCTTTGAGCTTTGCTTCATCCAGTGTCTTTGCTTTCAAATCAAGAGTCGTCAAAAAATCATGTGCTTCAAATGCAGTCATCTTTTCACCCATGGGCGTATAGGTGGGATTGAGCCAGTTGGATTCACTCAGGATAAAGTAATACATTTTGGAGGTAACATCTTTGATCTTTTCTCTCTTATCAAAACTCACTTTAAAAATTTTCCCGGGCCCCTTAGTCAAAGGTATGATCAAGTCATAGGGTTTTCCACTGATGTAGTTTGTCTTGAGAAAGTGAGTGTCTCCTACCTGAAGAAGATTAATCATATTGAATTCTTTGTCCTCAAGAAGTGAGAGCAAAGCAGATTTGTAATCAACCAGATTTTTAAATATGAAAGTCTGGGTCTGAGCAACTTCCAGAGCATTATCGATTGTCAATCCGAAGGCAAGCCTCGTGTAATCGACAAATTCTTTAGCAAACTTGGTCTGGCCCTCTTTTGTCTGATTCTTCTGAAAAGATTTATCTGTAGTAGCGTGAGTATATGAATAGAGTTCAGGGAACTTTTCGAACAACATAAAATTATGCTTAAGGCCCATCTCAATCAGTTCTTTAAGATCAAATGTTTTATAAAGTTCAAAAATAACTGGTCGCTGGAATTCTTTTAGATAAAAAGTATAAAAGCCCTGGAACTGAATTGTCTTTCTTCCCCCCGTAAATTTGAAGCCCGGGATGATCGTTACATCTTTAGTAGCGTACTTGAGACTCATTCCCATCACTTTACTTGAATCAGCCGTAACGGGGACTTCTTCGGGCACTTCACCCTCTTTAATCACAACTTTCAACTTCTTATCAATTCTTGAACTGATATCTATTGGTTCGAGAATTTCCAGGCCTTGAAACAATGGACTTAGCAGGAAAAAGACAATCAGGAACGGATAGTAAAAAGTGAGACCCAGCATCACCATAGGTTTAGAGTCGTTGTCAGTATTCGTAAACGTCATGAACTCTTTAAAAGTTCTTCTTGAAAAGAGGGCCGGCAAATCAAAAATGAGCAAAGGGCCGGTAACAATTCCCAATAAGACACGCAGAATTCCACCAATCCTGTTCCAGATACCATTTCCAATGGCCCTCATTCCCATCATAAATTCGGAAATTGAGACACCGAAAATGATTGTCGTCAGAAGTCGAATAAGGAAAAAAGTTATGATGATTGGACCGATGGGAATAGCTTTCGAAATAATAACCGTAGTCTCGTCCCAGATTGTTTTAAGTTCAGGCACATCCGAAAGGATGGTGTCCCATAAATATTCAGGATCAAAATCGAGAAAAGAGGCGACAGAAGTTGGTAGAAATTCCAAAAAATGCCTGAAGTCATCGAAAGGAAGACAGATCTCAATCACAATTAAAGCGAGAACCAGATCACCTATAATAGAAAGAATCCGAACCAGCGTATTTGCCGAGTGATAACTCTTAAAACCAATTTTGAATTTCTTCTTTGCTTTATTTCCAGCAGAATTGCCTTCAGCTCCGGATGGAACTGCGGAAGTCGGCTGAACTTTAAATGATACAACTTTTTTTTCTTCTGCTACTGGTGCCACGTTCAGAACTGTCTTACTCGTCATCGTAATATGAGGATTTTGATTATCGAGCTTCAACTCACTGGCCGGTGTGGCAGGTTCGTATGCAGGTAAATCCTCGGGCGCTTCGGGAACTTCAGTTTCTTCAGGGAATGCTTCGTTTCGAACTTTTATCCGGATTTCCAGATCACCAACCGCAATGACATCAGACTCTTCGAGGATAATGTATTTCCCGGGTGAGATCTTTTTGCCATTGATAAATGTCCCGGCAACACTGGAATGATCTATGACTGAGATGACTTCTTGCTGAAGGATGAATGTTGAATGTCTTGGAGAAACAGAGGGATCTGCAATGACGATATTCCCTATTTCGCTACCAATCGTTAATTGATGGGTCAGGGTATACGAAGGCGTGCCTTCCATGTTGCTGAGTTCTAGCTCAAAAATTTTGGCGAATTTTCCGTGATCGGCCTGACCAAGTCCCGGAATGCCTAATTTTGGAGGCAACCTTAAACGGCTAAACCATTTCTTAAACACGGCCAATATCCTCGAGTAAATGATGAGATTCCCATAACTTAGTTTGACTGTTTTTTAAGAAAATTACTATGGTTTTTAATTAGGGGTCTGAGAAATAGGTGTCCAGGCCGAAGAGGCTTAAAATAGAAAAGAGACAGGATTGCTAAGGTATCAGGAAGATTAATATTCTGCTGAAGAAAGCCGAAAAATCAAATAGATGGAATTTTAAAAAGGTTATGTATGAAAAGATTTAAACTTTCTCCTTTAGTAACGGCGGTGCTGATCATCGAACTCGCTGTTGCCCCTACACTCGCCCAAGCGCAAGGTGCAGATGTAATCATGGGAGCTTTGAACTCTACACTTCAGGCCTACTCACAAGCACAAGGGATGCAGGCGAATACTTCTGTCGATTTAACTCTCTTCAATCAACAGAAGACACCACAAAACGATGATAAGTATTTTACCCTCGCTAATATGTCGAAGATCCCAGGACTTCTTCAATACATGCAGAGCAAAGGTCTTAATCCTCAGCAACTTCAGTGTGCAACTTTAAGAACATCACTTCATGAAATCAAATTCGATGGTTGTTCTGCTACTCCTTCTCAGATTGGTGTGAACTTCCAGAGTGCCGGTGCTCAAGCAGATGAATTCCGTAAACAGTACGAAGACATCGCTAAGGTTTACCGTAACTACGCGCTCGAAAGTACAGGACAAGGCCAGGCGTTCGGTGTTGGTTGTATGAAGAATGCCATGCAGATTCTCACAGGTTTCTTTAACTACCGCATGAACGAGCTCGATAAACTGACTTCTGATATCGATGCAGCAACTAACAAATTTAAAGAAGATGCTCGCGCTGATATGAACGCGATTGAAGAAAACACAGCAGTTCTTGATGGTGGCAGAGGCGAACTTGCCAGCACAGTAACAACCCGTCGCCCTGACCTCTTCGAGTTCGGCAAACGTTTTGACAATGCTGAATGTAAGTCGATGTTCCCGCTTGATACATTTAACAAGAATGGTCGCAGTGGTGGTTTGAATAAGATCAACCAAGACCTTAAAGATCGTATGGGTCAGACTGATGGTAAGTACTCAGGTGAGTCTTATACAGCTGCTCATGAACTCATTTTGAATGACATTAATAGTCTCGCTGATAAAGTTAAAAACCAGGTCGGGCTCGATTTTAACAAGATCGCTGCCAGTCCAAACGGGTACAGTAGCTTCGTTGGAGATCTCCAAAGAAACGTTTCTTCTTCAGAAGGAATTCAATCAGTCCTTAACGGTTCATTCTTTTCAGATATCCAAAGTGCTTACGCGACTTCTAACAGACCACTCCAGGATGAGTTCTCTCTCCTCGCAGGTGAGCTTGGTGGTTCAGCTACAAAAGCTCTTCAGTTAACACAGAACTCTGATGCCGGTGGTTTTGAAGAAGAATTGACGACAATCAAGAACAACATTCAGAACAACTGCTTGAAGGGTTCTCTCTCGGGCTCGAATTCTATTTCGAACATCATGTCCCGCATGGATACAAATCAATCTTCAAGCTACGCCATGAAGAACGCTTCAAACATCAAGCCAAGAATTCAGCAGATCATCAATAATCCTTCCACAAGTGTTGAGAAAAAAATCGAGCTCCTTCAGGCACTCGATGCTGAAACAGGTAACCGTTACTTCATCGTGATGGATAACAGCTATGAATACACAGAAGTTGTGAATGAAGGCACGAAACAAACACGCTCAGTGAGAGTAGAAGCAACGAACAGCAACACTCCTGGCCGTTACTTCACAAACATGATTAAAAACTGTCAGGCCCAGTTCGTAGCGAACAACCTGAACAACAAAATGTCCGGATCGGACGCCATCGCACGCATCAGAGCACTGAGAGCAAACTACACGAGACAGAAACAAACTCTAGCGAACAACATGTTCAACGAAGTTCGTAAGAAACTCATTAACTGCTCTAGTCCTGCGAAAGCTAATAACTCAGTTGCCGGTTCATGTACTCCAGCTGCTTTCAATCCTTCGTCCGACGGATTCTGCGCCAACGGTGCTTTCGACTGTTCTAACAAAATGAAGAAGTGTAATGCTTCTGCTCAAAAATTCGTCGACGAAATCAAAGCCGACAGAACTGCACGCGTGAACAACTATAAGAACCGCACTGAAGTTTTCCGAGCCGGCGTAAACAACCTTTTCGAAACTGCCCGTCAGATGTTCGCTGCCCA
This sequence comes from Bacteriovorax stolpii, assembly GCA_945883845.1. Classification (GTDB taxonomy): domain Bacteria; phylum Bdellovibrionota; class Bacteriovoracia; order Bacteriovoracales; family Bacteriovoracaceae; genus Peredibacter. The sequence continues at coordinate 104,067 of CAMCYI010000012.1, forward strand.
GGGCGGAATCCTGAACGGTGTCTTCGGTGCCGGCTACTCTGCTCCACAAGGTGTAGAAACTCAGCCAGCTGATTCTGAAAAATATATCGAGCTCCTCAGAACAGCGACTTCATCGTCACCAGATGGCGCTCTCCTCCTCGAAGATCCACAAGCTATTGCGAACATGCTCAAGCGTAACATCGCTAAGCTCAAAGAAAGTGTTGAAGCTCAACAACGCGAGATCATCGAAGGTAACAACTCGCCACTAAAAGCTCACCTTGCTAACACTCAACGTATTTACGACGATGTTGCCAAACAAGCTGGTGACTTCGCTCGGATGTGTGCTCAGGGGAAAGCGTTTTATGATAATGCTCTTCTTGAGCAGCAGAGACGTATGACTGAGTTGGGAGAGAAGAGGAATGGCCTTTGTGCGATTTACCAGGCAGGGCGAGAGTCGAATAACCCAGCTGGGTATTGTGGTGGTAGCTTAACGGATATGATGTCTGTGGATCCTGTTGCAGTGAGAAGACTGCAGTCATTTTGCCGTCAATATAACAATAATGATGAGAATAACAACGATACTCCAAGCAGAGTAGCTGACATTTGTGCGGATCCAAATATTACTGGTGTGGTTCAAACAAAATGTGCACAGAGAGATGCTGCAATTACGCCTCCTGCTGGGTCCACAACTCTTGCTTGTAGAGCTGGTGGAGGAACTCAAGCAGCTCCTCAAGGTTCACCAGCAAATACGCCTGCTACTAACTTGCCAGACTGTAATAGGTTCGACGCGGACATTGTTGCAAATTACAATCGACAAAGACAGGACAGCGATGAAGTTGAAGTTCCATCAGCCCCCGCCTACTGCGCAGCCGGTAACTCAGACACGACTCGAACAGGTGACCTCTTCGGTACTGGCAGAACTTCTATCGCAGGGTCAGCAGGAGCTACTGGATTTTAAAAAGCGAATCACTCGGTTTATTTCAAGCTGAAATGAGCCGATAGGAATAGTTATGATAGTGGTAAGTCACCGGATGATAAAACCAATACAAAAGAGTGCTTCTCTCAGAAGCGCTCTCGTTCTCGCGGCTCTGTTCGCGCTGACTTCTTGTAATCCAACTGCAATTGATCCGAAAAGTACCCGCGACAGTGTTGTGGGGAATAACGATGGATCTATTACGGGTGCTGCTTATATTTATCCTGAAAGTCCGTTTATTTTGAGTAATGATCGTCAAGGTCTCGATGACATCGACATTGGAGACTATGTCGATGCCGAAGCTGCCTTCATTACGGCCAACAATCAGTTGACTGCGAATTGTTCGATGAGCTTCTTCTTTAACGGAGTCGTAACTGATGAGATCAGCAATTGTTTGCGATCTTTTGGTTTAGAAACTGAATCTGTTCCATTGGCGAGACAGCCCGACAATACGTGGATTTATTCCAATGGTTCGCGCAAGTTTTACCAGGTGAATACTCTCTTTCATCTTAATAAAGGTGTGAATACGTTCTTTAGTAAGCTCGAGTTTGCTTATAAGAAAGCGCAGTCGATGGGTACGGCAGTTCCGAAATCAATTCCATCATATCTTAAAGACTCGAAAATGTTCTGGTTCAAGGGCGTCGGTAATCTGGATGCTCAGCAATTTCAAAATAGTTTTCTTTCTTCATTTGCTTACTGTAACTTCGATGGAAATGCTTCGTTCAGCGCTGCGGGCCCGGAACTTTGTTTCGGAAGTCTCGCCGCACACCCTAACTTTCACTTTGTGCAGGATCCCTCGGTCATGCTCCATGAGTTAGGACATGCGATGGGCTCGATCATGCTCAATCTGCGTAACGGTACTGCCACTGGCACTCATCCATTCAGAAGTTCATTTGGTAAATTCGGCTATAGCGAAGCTTCCGCGATTAACGAAGGTTTTGCCGATTACTTCAGTTACGTTGTGAATAAACGAACTCACTTTGCTGAGTGGTCCCTGGGAAAAACAGTCAATCAATCCCGCCCAATGTCCGAGAGAGATCCGGCCCATATTTCGGCGATCAATACGACTTCTGAAGGCCGCCTTTCATATCCACAGTATCTTTTATACGATCCGAATTTTCCGACTCAGCCATTTGAAGATGAACACTATGCTGGTCAGATCATTTCTCATTATCTCGTTGCCCTTACAGAAAACCTCAAATCCAGTTGCAGTCTGACGTCACAATCTGACGGTGGTCATAGTCTGGCCACGTCGTACGTCATGTTGCTTTTGACTGAGACCTTTAGTGAAATCGGTGATCTTTATGCGCGCGGAGTAGATGAAGAATATACTCCTTCCTCAGGTGCCATTTACTTCAACAACCTTGATCCTTCTAATTCTTTCCTCTGGAGCAAGTATGTAAATCCGGCCACGTTCCGCAGATTCAGCCAGCTTATGGCGAAGAATATTAAAAAATATATCACTGGAAGTTTGTGCGGAAGTTTTGATCAAAACAAGTCGGAGAAGCTACTTGATGACTACGGACTTCTGCTTTTCAAGACGTACAATAATAATGGAAACAGTACGAAGTTAAGAAGCAAGACATATAATTCTGTCGTCACTGATATTGATGCTCTTCAGCCTCTGACACTCGTGCGTGAAAACAACCGCAGAAAGAGTGTGCTCGTCTCTAAAACACTCATCGATCTCTCGTCTAAAGTAGAGGCTTCCACAACGAATCCAGTGGGCGTCTACATCATTGATAACCGCACTGACATTGAAAACCTTTTAAGTGCACTCCTCTTCAAAGGTTTCCCGGTTCCTCTCTCCAGCAACGTCGCGAGTGTTGATTACAATAACGGAAATATCAAAGTTTCTCCAGGCGAAATCGTAGGAGTTATTCCTAACTTGTACAACTCATCAAACACAACAATGTCCGGTATTCACATACTCGCAGAAGACTGGGATCACGTTTCCTACGATACATTGACTGGCAAAGTAAAACCGTGTGCCTTTGATAGCGATATCACTATTGATCAGGGCGGAGTTTCGAACGCTTCATGTACTGCGACTTCAACTGAATATACTAAGTTTACAAAAACGACAGTTGGTACCGTAGCTCCTGTGTGTCTCGTCCAGCTGGATGAAGGTGAAACAACCCGATGGGTATCGCAGAACGAATTCCGTGTGAAGCAAGGTCTTGCTCTACAGGACAAGGATTGTCTCGGTTACACATCAAGTGGAGTAAGTGATGTTGATTTCACTTACAATCCTCATGAGTGTCTCATGCGCTTCTTGCCTGGAGCAAACGACGCTTTCTTCTCAAAAATTGACTCCCGTGAAACTTATTATGAAAGCGTTGTTAAAGATCTTAGGTCACCTCAGTTCAACGTTGGTAACCTGATGCTGATGGAAGTGAACAAATGGGTCCCACCAGGCACGAAGTTCAAATGTCGCCTTCGCGTTAACTTCAGTAACTGTTCTGACTGTCATGCCGACGCTGCAGCAGCTAATGATGATTACCAGGATTCAGATCTCATGGGTGCAAAACCCTACAAAATCCTGAACATCGATTTTGACATCAATGACTAACCGTTGGGTCATCTTCTCCATCACTATTGTATTTTCGCTTGGCCTTATTTGGGTGGGCAGACAGCTCCGAAAAATAGGAAATCGTACAGATTCATTTGAAACTTTTCTTCCGCAAAATCTTCATCCAGCGAAACTGCCGCCTCTTCCGCCGGGAGCTGCTATGGCAAACCTGGAAGTGGAAGGAAGAAAAGTCGTCGGCCCACTTCCCCGAAATGCCCATGGATCTCAAAGAAGAATTGTTCTTTCAAATAAAGTGTCGGCTCATTGGAAAGAAGATCTTGAGAAATCTCTTACCGGTCTCGCGGGTGCCACCCTTAAGGAAATCAAAATTTCTAAACTTGACTCTTTTATATGGACTGTATCTGGACAGTCATTGAATGTTGAATCTGTCCTTATCACGATGGAAAATGCGAAAGGTGAAATCAGTAAGTTTAATGCTCTTGTCGATTCGCAAAATGGCAAAATCATTCAGACATGGAATCAACCTGTTGTTGATTCATCGAACCCTCGAGAAAATTCGGGTGTCAAAATCGACTCACGTTATCTTCAAAACTGACCAATACTCTTTTTCCTCTTCATTATTAATCCATTTGAGTCTTTCTTAAGAGTGCTCTAGCGTTGTACTGGCGGAGGTTCTCATGACCACTAAGAAAACTATTCGGGGATTGAATATCGTCTTAACCGGAGCATCGAGCGGAATTGGTAAGGCCATCGCTGTCTGTCTCGCACAGGAAGGTGCTAATCTCGTTCTGGCCGCTCGAAGAGATGCGATTCTTCAGGATGTAGCGAGTGAATGCGAAGCTCACGGTGGAACTGCTTTCGCCGTTAAAACTGATGTAACAAATTTCAGCGATATTCAGAATCTCATTGAAACTGCTTTGGAGCACCTGGGAACTATTGATGTCTGGATTAATAATGCCGGCGTACTGGCAGCTGGGGATTTTACGGATACCCCGCTCGAAGTTCATGAACAAGTTATAAAAGTAAATCTCATCGGGCCCCTTCACGGGATTTATGGAATTCTGCCTTATTTCAAGGAACGAAATTGCGGCATCATCATCAACACTGTTTCATTGGGCGCTTTTATCCCGAATCCTTATTCTGTCGCCTACACTGCCAGCAAATTTGGTTTGCGTGGAATGGACGAGGCCTTAAGATGCGAACTTGGTCGACATCCGGAGATCCATCTCTGTGACGTCAATCCTGCATTCATTGATACACCAGGAATTTCACATGCAGCTAATTATACGGGCGCAGAACTTGTACCAGTTCCCCCACTCTATGATCCGTTCCAGGTAGCAGAAGCAGTCAAATCGCTCATTCTGAATCCGAGAGATAGTATTATGGTTGGCGGTTCTGCGAGAGCAGGGAAATTCGTTCATGCCCTGATTCCCAAAATCCTGGGAACAGGCATGGCGAAAATGGCGGAGGCCTATTTTAAGAAAGGGAAAGCGGCCAATCCAACTGAAGGCACTCTCTTCTCGTCGGCTTACACAGACCACGTAGCCAGAGGTAATAGAATGAAACGCCCATCACTTCTAAAGAAGCTCTTTACTAAGAAGTATGCCTTAGATCGCTGATGCTTTTTCTTTCAGTTTGGCATCGAGTTCTTCGATCACTTTAGGATCGATCTTAGGCACAAGTCCCTGTGGTTCAACGTGAAGTTTAAAACCCTTGCAGAAGTAATCTTTAATTGAAGAAGTCTTGCCTTGATAAATATCTTTCACGACTTGTGACTGATCATCTAAACCAAAATAAGAAAGAATGGATGCCGACAATTTCGGAAGATATGGAGCAAAGAATGCTCCCATCACGAGGACGTAGGCACTCGAGATAGCAATCGTTTCCTTCGCTTTCTCAGGATCGGTTTTAAATTCAGTCCACGGAGCTCTTTCAGTAATAAATTGATTCACCTTCGATCCGAGAGCTAATAACTGCTCCTGACCTTTCTTGATTTGATATGAATCAAGTAGCTCATGATGATCTTTAATCCAATTATCAACATCTTTCAAATGAGATTCATAGAACGGTGTAAATTTATCTGCTTCCAGACCTTCCGGCCATTTCGAAGCAGAAAACTTCATCGCACGATTGATAAAATTACCAATATTGTTAGCGAGCTCTGAATTAATTTTGAGTTCCAGACCTTTCCAGGTGAAACTCGAATCTGCAGTTTCAGGAATGAGTGAAGTCAGATAAAAGCGAAGGGCATCTGATCCAAACTGATTGATGGCTTCTTCAGCATCAACGTACCAGCCCTTGGATTTTGAGAATTGCTTCCCTTCAAGATTTACGTATTGATTCGCAGGAAGATCAGTCACTGGATTAACGAATCCTGTCCCCAGACTCATTACAGGGAAAATAATCGAATGGAAGATAATATTATCTTTTCCGATGAAATTTACGATGGTTGTGTCTTTATTGCCCCACCAGTCTTTAATGTAATCTTCTTTAGATCCTGATTCTTTCAGAAATTGTTTTGTATTTGAAACGTATCCAATCGGAGCATCAAACCAGACGTAGATTTTCTTTCCTTTCGCTTCGGCCAGAGGGACATCAATTCCCCAGTCGAGGTCGCGGGTAATGGCACGATCAACCAGATTATCTTTGGTAAGTGACTCAACAAAGGGAACAACACTCTTCCGCCAGAAAGGCTTACGAGTATTAAACCATGCATGAAATTTTTCATGCATTTTAGAAAGCATGAGATACCACTGAAATGAGTCAATCGCTTTGACGTTTTTAGATCCACAAAATTTACAAACCGGCTTCAGAAGCTTGAGAGGATCAATCCACGTTCCACAACTTGGACACTCATCACCGCGAGCTTCAGCATAGTGACAAACATAACACTCACCTTCAACAAATCTGTCAGGCAGCATGTTTTTACAATCCTGACACTGAAGCTGTTGTTCCGCTTTCTTCTCAATCAAACCTTTTTTCAGAAGATCGTTGAACCAGACAAGAGTTTCTTCTTTGTGATACTCGGCTGAAGTTTGTCCGAAAAAATCAAACTTAATATCATATTTATCGAACAGGTCTTTGTGGGTTTTGTGCCACTGATTGACATATTCTTGATAACTAATTTTTGCTTTCTGAGCGTTCTGCATGATTGCAACACCGTGCTCATCAGAACCACTGATATGAATCGCTTTTTCGCCTTTTAATTTTTTATGTCTTGTAAAGATATCTGAAGGTAAATAAACACCTGCAATATGCCCAAAATGGATAGGTCCGTTAGCGTAAGGAAGAGCGGAAGTGATCAGATATTTCATAGGGCCTCAAATAAGGGTATTTAGAGTGAAAACAGTCTACAAAGTAAGCTGTTTTTTGTCTTTTGATTTTGACAGTTCTCGCCCCCTTTTTTATTCTCTGCTTTCATGATTTCACTCAATGGTTTAAACCCTGAACAACGCGAAGCTGCCGAGACGGTGGAAGGCCCCGTATTGATTCTTGCCGGAGCAGGTTCGGGCAAGACCAGAACGGTCACTTACCGCATCGCTCACATGCTTGATAATCTCCGGATTCCGGGGAATCAGATTCTTGCGGTCAGCTTCACGAACAAAGCTGCTACTGAGATGAAAGAGCGAGTCTCCCATCTGGTGGATTCACGCATGCGCAAAGGTGTAACTCTCAGCACGTTTCATTCATTGGGAATTCGTATTCTTCGCGAAGACATCCATCACCTCGGCTACAACAATCTTTTCACCATCTATGATCAGGCCGATCAGATGAGTATCGTCAGAGAAGCTTTAAAGAATTTTAAATCAGGTAAAAACTACGATCGCAGTACCATCATGTCTAAGATCAGCCTCCTCAAAAATAACGGCGTCTCCGTAGAAGCATTTCCGAAGAGTAAATTCTTTGATCCGGAAACTGATTACGATGTCGTGACTGAATATGTTTACAGCTATTACCAGGATAAGTTGCAATTCTATAATGCTCTCGATTTCGATGACATTCTCTTCCTGGTTGTTAAACTTTTCACAGGCTTTCCAGAAGTTGCCAAAAAATATTCTGAACGATTTAAATACATCATGGTTGATGAATATCAAGACACAAACAATCTCCAGTTCACATTAATTCAAGCACTCACTTCTACTCATCAGAACATTTGCGTTGTGGGTGATGACGATCAGGCCATCTACGCATTCCGTGGAGCCGACATTTCAAATATTTTGAATTTTGAGAAACAATACCCGCATACAAAAGTTATAAAGCTTGAAGAAAATTATCGCTCAACGTTTCCTATTCTGAATCTCGCCAATGAAGTCATCAAGGAAAGTGCTCAACGGAAAGTTAAAACCATGAGAACTTCGCAGATGGAAGGTTTTACTCCCCAACTATGGGCAACCGGAGACTCTGATCACGAAGCCGCTATCGTGATTGAAGAAATCATTAAAATGCAGTCTCACAATATCCCATTATCGGACATTGCGATTCTCTACCGTTCGAACATGCAAGTCCCTCCATTCGAGGATCAGCTGCGCATCTCACAGGTTCCTTACAATATTATTGGTGGTCAAAAATTCTACGAAAAAAAAGAAATCAAAGACATTATCGGGTACCTGACCGTTATTCAAAACCCTCGTGATGAGCTGGCCCTTAGAAGAATCCTGAACGTTCCTAATCGTGGAATAGGTTCTGTGACTCTCAATAAATACCTCTCTCTCGCTGGTGAACAAAAGAAACATCTCTTCAATGTCCTTGCGGAAGACTCTGAACAGGAGCACATCCAGGAATTTATTGCTCTTATTCGAAAATACCAGCGAACATTTAACGAGCAATCTCTCCTTCCTTCAATCTCACAGCTTGTTGAAGAGATTAAATATAACGACTTCATCGATAAAAGTTACGACAGTGCAAAGCTTGCCCAACGGAAAAAAGATGACGTGAAAAACTTCATTATGGCCGCTGACCGCTTCCAGGATAAGTTTGGTGAAGATGCCAATCTGAAAAACTTCGTTGAACGCCTTCTCCTCTCTGATTCCCAGGATAACCGTAATACCGGAGACGAATTCGTAAAAAATGAAGTGACCTTAATGACCCTTCATTCTTCGAAAGGTCTCGAATACGACAATGTTTTCCTGATCGGCATGGAAGAAGAAATTCTCCCTCACAAAAAAACAATCCAGGATGGGTCCGATATCAATGAAGAACGTCGGCTATGCTATGTCGGCGTGACACGTGCACGTAAGAAGCTCATCATGACTTACGCTAAAGAAAGAAAGATCTACAACAAAATGATTCCAAGATTTAAATCTCGATTTATGATTGAGCTTCCACATTGCTATAAAGAAGTCGACCGTACAAATTTTGGTGACATGTCAGAAGACGAAGTGAAAGACTTTAAAAAATCCTTCTTTGGAAACCTCATGGGAAGCCTCAAATGAAAATATTCGACGAAGTCACCATCTTCCATAACTGGTTATCTGATAAAGATTTTATCTGGTGGCCTTTTTCGTTTTTACGGCCTGAACCTAAGATATTGATGACAATTCAGCTGACGTCTCTTATGACTCTTTGTTTTGCGGGTCTTTCATTTGTTATGTACGCGTGCTTTGCCGTCGTCAACAATGCCCTGGATCTCAGCTCACTCTTTCAGACTTTCATCATGTTCTTCGGTGGATTTTTTGTCTGGTTTAATCTTGTCACAAAACCGCTATGGAATCGTCGCGCCCGCCAGCTTCAGCAACAATAAAAAAAAAAGGCCATCCCTGGCCTTACGAATCCATCCTTGGAAGACCTCTTCCTGATGGTCTCGATTTTTTATTGATTATTTTGAGGCAGGTCATCCATAGGCATTTTTTTGCCATTAGTGTACCCGGTGATTGTGAAACTGTGAGGGAGATAGATACCAAAAGTGAGAATGGAAATAAGAATCTCTTCTGGCGTTTTTTTCTCGTAGATAATGAGTTTTGAGAGGCCATCGTAACCGGCCTTTCTTACGACTTCATCGATGATAACTTCTTCATGCTCAGGATTAAGTCCCCAGAAGTAAAAATTTCTTTTACCTGTGATCGTTACTTCTGTCGTTTGATTTGGATTTCCATTGAGCTGAACCGGGATCGAATTGTTTGAACGAAAATGAATTGTTGAGCATCCGAAGTTAAGAATCAAAAGAAAAGTTAGAAGAAGTTTCGTCATACTTCAATTCTTGAGGTCGCGAGCCAACTTGTCAAAAATTATTTTAAGTATGATTGAAAGTTGGATTTTGCTTATTCATCATTCCTTCAACTGCTTTGAAGTGGTCCGATGAACGTTGAGTGATTCCTTGAAATGCAGCCATGAGTTCGAGATGTGATTGAAGATCATTTTGATAGGCGTGGGCGAGTGCTTTTTTAGTCATTTGAAGAGCAATAGGTGGAAGTGAAACAATTTGAGTGATCAGCTTTTCTGTTTCTTCCTTGAGGTTTTTCGGTAGGACCACTTTATTCACCAGGCCCATACTTAAGGATTCTTCAGCTGAAAAAGTCCGACAAGTCATAAACATTTCCATCGCTTTACCGTATCCAATTAACCTCGTCAGAAAAAATGCTCCTCCATCTCCCGGCACTAATCCAACTTTCGCAAACGTTTCTGCAAAAGATGCATCCTGAGAAGCAATTCGAAGATCACACATAGCTGCCAGATCACATCCGGCACCTACAGCTGCTCCATTAACCATGGCGATGATAGGAGTTTTGAGTGCAGCGATTGTCAGCGGGATTTGCTGAATTCCATTCTGATATGCTTCGCGAAGCTCATTCGATTCTCCGGCAAACATTCCGGTTTTCCCGAGCATTGCCTTGACGTCACCTCCAGCGCAGAAATTTTTCCCAGCTCCGGTGATGACAATGGCCCTGATAGTATTATCTGCATCTGCGGCCCGAAGAACTTCAACAAGTCCCTTCACCATTTCAATTGAATATGCGTTGCTTGCTTCTGGTCTGTTGAGTGTAATCCAAACAGAATTACCTCTATTCTCAGTTACCAGGTCTTGAATTGGATTGCTCATACTTTGCCCGTCTTGATATATGCTTTCAGAAATTTCGATTCTGTTTCTTTTTGAATTTTTCCAAGGATGAACTGTGAAGCCTTTACGAGTTTATCCAGGTCGATACCAGTATGCAGTCCAAGTGAATGTAAAAGATACCAGACGTCCTCTGTAGCGACGTTTCCTGTTGCACCTTTGGCATAGGGACATCCACCTAAACCACCTGCCGACGAATCAAATGTCGTAATTCCAGCTTCCAGAGAAACCAGAACATTTGTCAAGGCCATTCCTCTCGTATCATGTAAATGCATGGCAAGTTTTTCGATTGGGAATTCTTTTTTCATGACAGCCAAATATTCGCGAACTTGATTGGGTACTGCTACTCCAATCGTATCTCCTATAGAAACTTCATAGACACCTAAATCCATAAACTTCTTTGTAACCGCGACAAGCTTTTCAACCGGCATCTTTCCTTCATAGGGACATCCAAATGCTGTTGAAATATATCCTCTGATTTTAATTCCATCTTTTTTTGCACTTTCCACAACTTCATTCATGCGAGCAAAGGTCTCTTCGACCGTAGCGTTCACATTTTTCTTCGTAAACGAATCGGAAGTCGCACTGAAAAGTGCAATCTCTTTTACGCCAAGGGCCTTTGCCTTTTCATAACCGTACATGTTCGGCACAAGACATGGAAAGCTCACAGGAAGATGGCCGAGTTCTGATGATACTCTATGAAAAAGCTCCGGGGCGTCTTTCATCTGGGGAATAGCAGGCGGTTTTACAAAACTTGTGACTTCGATAGTCTGCAGTCCGGTCTCACTCAGCATTGAAATAAATTGAAACTTATCTTCTGTTTCAAGAATTATTTTTTCGTTTTGAAGACCGTCGCGAGGACCGACTTCAACGAGTTTAATTTTTTGCCTTGTGGTCATCTTATTACTCCACTTCTGCCAGAAGTACTCCACCCTGAACAAGATCACCAACTTTGAAGGGAATACTTTTCACTTTGCCATCTTTATCAGAACGAATTGAGTGTTCCATCTTCATCGCTTCTAGAATGAGAATGGCCTCGCCCTTTTTGACTTCGCTGCCAACAGGCTTAACAATCTTAAAGATCTTTCCTGGCATTGGTGATGCTAGTCCACCGCTGTGTCCCGCACCCTTTCTGGCCTTGCGAGCACCAATACTCACAATGGCCTCTCGCCCCTGAGTCATGACGATGCTCTCGCCATCTTTCGAAGCAGTTCCGACATTGGCCTTAAAACGGGTTCCGTTATCAAGTACCAACTCAGTTCTATTTTTCGTGACGAGAGAATACTGAAAAGACTTTCCCTTCAATTTGAAACTCACGACTCCATCTTTATGAACAAAGTCCTGAACCTTAACTTCTTCGCCATTGATAAAAAATGTTTTTTCCATGTTAGTTCCTGAATCCTGTCAAAAAGCTCCATGGAGTTCCAGTTTCGGGCTGGTCACCTTTGGTTTTTTGCATTGATCTTCCACCCAAAGAAACAGCACCAATGATGGCAGCAATTTCTTCATCCAGCAGATTCTTAGGTTCCAGATCAGATTTATGGTCCGGAATAAAATGGGTATGTGTATGGCCTTCAATGAAATCTTTATGCCCAAGAATTCGTTTTAAAAAATCCCGGTTAGTTTTTACGCCCATAAAAAGGACTTCATCCAGGCTCTGAATAGTCTTAGAGATAGCGATCTTTCGGTCCTCGCCCCAGACTACCAGTTTGGCCAACATAGGATCGTAGTTAACCCCAACTTCGGTTCCATCAAGGAAACCACAATCCAGACGTACATCTCTCAAAGTCGGATTACCGATATGCTCAATCATACCGATCGAAGGCATAAAATTATTGTCAGGATCTTCAGCGTAAATCCGGCATTCGATGGCCTGCCCTTTCTGCTTGATGTCTTTTTGCGCTAGAGGAATTTTATCACCCTGAGCAACCATGATCTGATACTTCACCAGATCGTGTCCTGTAACCATTTCAGTCACCGGATGTTCTACCTGAAGTCTTGTATTCATTTCCATGAAATAAAAATTTCCGTCCTGAGACATGATGAATTCGACAGTACCAGCTCCACGGTAATTAATACCTTTCGCAATCTCAACTGCCGTCTCACAAACCTTCAGGCGCAATTCCTGACTCATATTCGGGGCCGGCGTTTCCTCAACAACTTTCTGATACCGACGCTGGATCGAGCACTCTCTTTCGAAAAAGTGCAAATGATTCCCATGAGTATCTGACATCAGCTGAACTTCGATGTGACGGGGATTCACGACGTATTTCTCAATGAGAACTTTATCACTTGAAAATGATTTTAATCCTTCCGACTTCGCTCCCTGAATTGATTCGAGCAGCTCGGAATCCTGATGAACGATTCTCATTCCCTTACCGCCACCACCAGCAGAAGCTTTAATGAGGACTGGATAGCCTATCTTTTTAGCTTCTTTCATCAAATGATCATCACTCTGATCATCTCCATGGTACCCGGGAGTCAGAGGAATTTTGATTTTTTCCAGGGCATTCTTAGAACCAATTTTATCACCCATCAACACAATGGATTCCGGCGTCGGTCCGATAAAAATTATTCCAGCACTTTCAACCAAGCGTGCGAACTCTTGATTCTCTGAGAGAAATCCATAGCCCGGATGAATAGCATCCGCACCTGACTTCTTAGCAACATCAATGAGTTTATTTTTGTTCAGATACGTATCGGCCAGTGCCCCGGATCCTAAGGAATAAGATTCATCTGCAAAAAGGGCATGTGGCAATTGCTTGTCATCCTCTGCGTACACAGTAACAACTTTAATTCCCATCTCTTTGGCAGTCTTCAAAACTCGCAGAGCAATCTCTCCGCGGTTTGCGACAAGAATTTTTTTTATCTTCATGCTTTCATCCAATTCGGTTTACTTTTTTCAAGAAGAGCTCTCATTCCTTCCTGCCCCTCTGCACTGATTCTGCGTTCAGAAATCATTTTGCAGGCAAAATCTTCAGACGCTTTGAGATTCTTCACCACTCCACGAACGAGCTTCTTCGCTTCTCTTGCAGCTTCGGGACCTGCAGCAAGAAATCTTTTCTTCAGTTCTTCAACCTTAACATCCAGATCTGAAAGCGAACTTGCAACATCATGAACAAGATTCATCTCTTTTGCTTTTTGAGCACTGAATCTCTCTCCTGAAAGCATCCATGCGCGAGCGTGAGACTCACCGATTTTAGAAATACAATAAGGAGAAATAACAGCAGGAATCAAACCCAGCCGTACTTCGGTGAAACCAAAGAGGGCCTCTTCAACTGCCACAACATAATCACATACACTCGCGAGACCAACCCCACCACCCAAAGCGTGGCCGTTGATTCTAGCAATCACCGGAACATCACAATCGTTAATCGTGGCAAAAAGACCGGCGAGTCTTTTTGCATCTTTAAAATTCTCATCCTTCGAATAATCTTTCATGGACTTCATCCAGTTAAGATCAGCACCCGCACAAAATGAACTTCCTCTTCCTGAGAGAATAACCACTCTGGCCGTTGCCGGAATATTCGAAAAACAAGTAATCAATTCTTCAATCAATTCAGCATTAAAGGCATTATGCAGATCCGGACGATTCATCCAGACTTCATACACACCTTGTTTGTCTGACAGTTCCAGATATTTCATGCTTACATCCTGAAAACGCCGAACTTCGGATCGGCGAATTCTTCGTTGTGAGAAGTACTGATACAAAGACCAAGTATGTCCCTGGTTTGAGCAGGATCAATTACACCATCATCCCACAGACGAGCTGTTGAATAATATGGAGATCCCTCTTTTTCATATTTATCAAGAATAGGTTGCTTGAAGGCAGCCAATTCTTTTTCCGTCATTTGGGTTTTGCCCGAAACTTTCAAACCATCTTGCTTCACAGTCGCAAGAACGTTAGCTGCCTGCTCCCCACCCATGACAGAGATGCGCGAATTGGGCCACATAAAGAGAAAGCGTGGTCCGAACGCTCGTCCACACATTCCGTAGTTACCAGCTCCGAATGATCCACCGATGATCACAGTAAATTTAGGTACACGAACAGTTGATACAGCTGTCACGAACTTAGCTCCGTGTTTAGCAATCCCCTCATTCTCATACTGCTTACCAACCATGAAGCCAGTAATGTTCTGAAGAAATACGAGAGGAATTTTTCTTTGCCCGCAAAGTTCAATAAAGTGAGCACCTTTCATGGAAGACTCAGAGAAAAGAATTCCGTTATTCGCAACGATCCCCACCATGTACCCGTGAATTTTGGCAAACCCACACACCAGTGTAGAACCATAACGTTCTTTAAACTCCTGAAACTCTGAACCATCTACAAGCCGAGCGATAATTTCACGTACATCAAATGGCTTTCTTGTATCGGGCGGAATCACGCCGTAAATCTCATCTGCTTTATACAGAGGAGCTTTCACGGCTTCTTTGACAAATTTACCAGGGTTTTTAGAATGATAATTTAAAGTAGCGACAATGTTTCGTGCCGTCTCGAGAGCATCCTCTTCAGTCTCTGCAAAATGATCAGCAACTCCTGACTTAGAAGTGTGAACATCAGCACCACCAAGATCTTCAGCAGTCACTTCTTCACCAGTAGCTGCCTTCACTAAGGGTGGTCCGCCGAGAAAGATTGTGCCATTACCTTTTACAATAATCGTTTCATCACTCATCGCTGGAACATAAGCTCCGCCCGCCGTGCATGATCCACAGACGACAGCAATTTGAGGAATTCCAACTGCAGACATATTCGCTTGATTAAAAAAGATCCGTCCGAAATGCTCTTTATCTGGGAACACTTCATCCTGTTTCGGTAAGAAGGCCCCTCCAGAATCAACAAGATAAATACACGGCAGTTTATTTTCAAGAGCAATCTCCTGAGCGCGAAGATGCTTCTTCACTGTCAGTGGAAAATAAGTTCCACCTTTTACAGTTGCATCGTTAGCAACAAACAAACACTCGAGTCCATGAACAAGTCCAATACCTGTAACCATACCTGCACCAGGAACGTCTTCTTCATAAACATCCTGTGCTGCCAAAGTCGACAGTTCAAGAAATGGCGACCCCTGATCCAGAATTTTCTCAATCCTTTCACGTGGAGTTAGTTTTTTACGGGCCTTGTGTTTTTTAACAGCTTCTTCACCGCCACCCATGCGAACGATCTCAATTTTCTTTTTGAGTTCATTCGTCAGGCCGCGATGAAATTCGGCGTTGTCCTGAAACTCTTTACTGGAAGGATCAATCAGAGAGGAAATCGGGTGCATCTAAACCACCATTTTTTAATAAAATGAATGATTTAGTCTATCCAGCCGAAGAGTTTGTGACAATGATCAGAGGTCTAAATTGTTTCTGATAAGCCCGTTGAAGAAATATTGGAGATAGGCCTTTAAAATTTTCTCATCTGAAGTCTTCTTATCTTTTAGCTCCCCCGTGCTCCAGTCGTAGAGATAGTGACTCTGCTCCTGGTTCTTAGTCAGCGAAACGACCCCGGTATTCGAAACCAGAATATAGCTCCGCCCGTCAGCAAAGTTTATCCCTGCTCCATCATCCTGCACAAAAACACTATTTCCCGTCGCTGCAAGCTTCCCATCCACTTCCACAAAATCGAGAATGCTTTTCGGAATATCCGAATGTTGTGTCACTTTTGAAATATTTTGTTTCCAATCATATCCAGGCATATACATCATCATGGGCACCCGATACCGCCCCACCATATTTTCATATTTGGGTGTGAGCAATTTCTGAGTATGATCCGAAGTGATGATGAAAAGCGTATTTGAGAACCATGGTTTATTTTCAATCGATTTAAAAAACTCTCTTAATGAATGGTCTGTATATCCGATGCTTTCGTGGATCTCGGTCTTCCCCTTGGGAAACTTACCTTTAAATTCTTTTGGTATTGGATAAGGCTGATGCGAACTCAGAGTAAAGATCCCAGCAAAAAAAGGCTCTTTCATTTCATCAATTTGATTTCCAACATACCTCAAGTACGGCCCATCAAAAATCCCCCACGCCCCATCGTCATCTTCTCTTGTAGGATAATCATCTTTCGAAAAATAGCGATCAAACCCATGAGACAAAGTATAGGCCTCAAACCCCATTGTCCCTCGCGCACCTGCATGAAAGAAGTGATTGGTGTAACCTGATCTTTTTAAAATCTGAGGAAAACATTGATAACTATTTCCCTGAAAAATCGACTTACTTACTGGCTCATCCAAAAGCGACGGAAGTGCACACAATACAGATGGCAACACTTCGATCGAGCGCCTTCCATTCGCGAGATGCTTCTCAAAAACTAATGATTTTTTTTGTAATTCAATAAGAAACGGAGCATATCCCTGCTCAACATACTCCGAGGAAAAACTTTCGAGCAAAATAAGAACGACATTGGCCTTCACTACGCCTTCAATGCCTTGCTGAATTTCCCTGTGCTCCCGAATCAACTTCAACATTTCCTCTTCAGTCATGTAGGCTACTTTCTTCGGTGGCTTGCTCCCAAGTGTTCGCAGAAAGTGATATGGCGTATTAAGTACGAGGTGACCTAACTCATTTTTCCCCTGTGTAAACGCAGACTGAACATTGATCGATTTATGCTGAAGGCCCCCGCGGATCCCCACGAAAGCAAGTCCAAGCACAACGACTCCCTGAAAGATTCGCTTCAGGACACTTACGTTTCCATCCTTGAGCTTGAAAAATTTCCGATCTACAAAATAAAACCAGATACAGAAAGCGATTCCCGCTACTGGCAGATACCAGTAATACAAAAAGACCTGTGGTAGTTGAGTTAAAATATCATCGGCCATGAGAAAGAAATCAAACGAAAGTCTTTTCCCCAGAAAAATGAAAAGTTCGTAATCATCAAGACCAACAACAATACCAGCGAAGTTCAGCAGAATAAAAAGTGAGCGATCAAAAACTAAAAACTTTGGATTTCGAGAAGGAATTATTGAAAGAAGAATGATGGGAATATTTAAAAGACAAAGTGCCGCCACATCAAACCGAACCCCAAGGATATGACTCTCGAAAATTTCGCTTGAATTGAACTGCTGATAAATATTGTGGTGATAAAAATAAAATCCAAGACGTAACAACGAATACGGAATCAATAAGAACGAAAGTCGCTTAATTAATCTCACAAGCTGCGGACTAATAACCATATGACCTTGAATAAAAAAAAAGCCCGAATTTTACTTCGGGCTTTTTATAAAAATAGAGGGTGCATCTTGCTATTCTGACACCAAGTTCCCCTGGCACTACCTTCGCCGCAAATGAGCTTGACTTCCAGGTTCGGGATGTTACTGGGTATTTCCTCATCGCT
>CAMCYI010000013.1 GCA_945883845.1 Bacteriovorax stolpii
GCAATGATCCTTTGATCCTGCGGGCGGTTATGGTGTGAAGCTCGTGTGATGGCAAGAATAGGCACTTGCAGTTTCTCACTCAATTCTTTCAGATTCCAAAGAAGATCCGCAAATCTGTTATTCATTAAAGGCAAATTGTGAATGTGATCAATCACGATAAGCTCAAGTCCGTTTTCGAATTTGAGGGCCTCGCTATATTCCTGAACCTGTTCCAGGTTGGTGAAGTAGTCGTTGAAGTAAATCTTCTGGCGGGCAAGTTTGTGTATCCCCGCAGAAATTGCCGTAAGGTCTGAATGCGAAAAGTTCTGGATGTTGAAAATACTTGGATCGTTGCCACTTTCAATCGAGAGAATGCATCGACAAATTTCACTATATGTAAGGTGATTGGAAAAGTAGGCAATGCTGTTTTCAGTTTCATCCACGAGTTCGATCACCCATTCGAGTGCGGTACACGAGTTCTTGTGTGAAATCGGGCCGCCGAGAGCGATCAGTCGCGGGTACTTTGTGATTCCAAAGTCAGCGATCTTAGTCTTTCTGTTGGGAGTAGCAGACGTCATAGGGGTATTTCCTTTTACATTGTTGAAGCTGAATTTCCTGAAGATAGGGATAGGGGTTCTTTTTGTAGGCCTTGACCTGGCAGCCGGCGATCATCACCATCTGGGGCACGCATCGGTTCATAGGGCCTTTGCCACAGGCGTGGAGGAGAAGAATGAAGGTGAGAGCGCTGAGTTTCATAGGGCGCTTTATAGCGATCTTGAGTCTCAGTTTTTGGGATTGGAAGAGGGAAGTGTAAGAAGTATCTGCGGATTTAAAACGAAGAGGAGCTTAGTGGCGGGAATTCTTTGCGCTGAAATTCCTTTTTAATCTTTTCACACGGTGGGGTTTGTTATTTCTGAACTCCACCGCTCTCACCAGTTGTCTTTTGTATTGCACGTGAAGAACTCTGACGGGCACGGCCTTCAGGCGCATGCGGTAGACTAAATAGGCCATCAGGGAAAAAGCGATAACCATCATGGTGAGATCCATGGTCATCACGGGAAAAAGTGTTGTGAGGTAAACGAGCGTCTTAAGCATGCTGGTCTTAAAGCAATGTAAGGGCCACGATTTTAGCTCTTAACTGCAGGAAATCTGTGCACTGAGGTGTCCAGACTTTTGACGGCCAACATGTTTTTAATGGCGCTGATTTACTTCCGGTACCGAGCGATCAGGCGTGACCTCATCTCGGGTGACCGGAAGATCAGAACCACTAATCTAATTGCTTGAAAGCTGGGTTTCATATTCCTCGAAGTGTTGGTTTGTACTTCCCATCATCACGTTCATCTCGGCGAGCAGTCTCTGGGTCTCTTCCGGCAATTCCGAAGGGCCGATTCCTTCCAGGTCGAGCTGCTTGAATTTTTTAATGAGTTTTTTTAGTCCTGCATTGATCTCAAGGTACTCCCTCATCATCGGATCATTCGGAGTCGCTGCGATGGCCTTGGTTACACCTTGAACGTTGGCGAGCTTGACGAATTTTTTGATGTCTCTCACCGGGAGTTCTTTCAGATGCTCGATCGCCTCGAACTGATCATCCTTACTGAGTTTGACGATCTCATTAGTCTGACTGAGAGAGAGCTCGCCGTTTTTGCGGGCCTCTTTTACTGCAGGAGACGCCATCTCATCCCGGTTAATCGCTTCGTGAATTTGTTTCGGCGAAAGACCTGTCTTCTCGGAAACCATGACGAGAAATTTTTCTGCCGGGAGGACTTCAACTTCAACTTCAGCTTCAACAACCGGGTTGAGGTGCTGATAAATTTCCTTCGCACGTCTCAGGTGCGATTCAACTTCCATTTTCGTGAGGTCTTTTCTCACAAGGTTTTCATCGATCGACACGAGCTCTCTTTCAAGAGGACCGCGATCGACGACTGTCACAGATGCTTCGGTAAAACCGAGATTCATGAGGGCCTGGTAGCGTCGCGCTCCTGCGAGGATCACGTTCTCAGGGGAGATCACCAGTGGTGCAATGAGACCCAGAGTCGCAATGGATTTTTCGAGGTCGGAGACATCAGTCCCCATGCGAAGATACGGGTTAGTTGCTTTGAGATCAGATAGCTTTCTCGTTTCCATGGAACCTCTCGAAGAATGTGTGTGAGATATGTTCTATGAAGAGTGGGTCGATCGTCCGAATGAAAAAATTTATAATGTCTGACATTAAATAAAGGACTACGAAAATAGCGTCAGGATTTTGTCATTTCCCAAAGATTTTATTTGATGTGAAGGCTTTAGTCTCTCAGGTGCTGGCGGTAGTAACCTTTGAGAGCGTCGATTTGAGTTTGTTTGAGTCCTCGAAGATAAGTTTTAAGGACGAAGAATCGGAAGAGAATTTCTGCGGAAATCTGGCGTGCTTTTGGACTATTTATATACAGGAGTAGGACTGCAAGGCCGAACTCTGTCATGTCAACTTTTCGAGCTGGTCGTTTTTTAGTTTTTGGCCCTGCCAAATAAGTTTCTTCAAAAAAATGCTCGCTGATATTAAAAGTCTTATTCTCCGCAAGTTCAGCCTTACACTTATCGAGTGCTCGAAGGATGTTGTCATGACGAACACAAAACTTTTCTGAAATTACTTTTGTGTCGGTCACTGCTCCAAATGGTTTTAGCCGCACCCAGACTGAGCCCATGACATGTTGATTTACGAGGTCTTTCAAGCTTGGAGGTCTTGTAGAAAACGGTTCAAGAATTTTGAAATTAGTGGACATAGCACATCCTTTTGACGACTTATCTGCCTGGAATTACTAGGGTTGGCTCAACTCAATATAGAGTTGAGCAAAATTTCTAATAGGAAGAGGCTTGTTTGTCTTTTGGGATTTGAAGTTCTGAGCAAGAAGTTCTCTAGAGAATAAATTGAACGCAAAAAAGCTCACGAGTAAATGACCCGTGAGCTTTTTTTTAAAAAAAAATGAAACGGCTTAGCGACTACTTCCCGGACCACCAGCTTCGCGGCGTGGAGCATCTCCTGCCTCTTCCCCTGTGGAACTTGGCACACGATCACCACGATGATCAGAACAAGAGGTGAGTGCGAAGAGAGCAAGTAAGGCGAGTGTTATAAATTTCATCAAATCCTCCATGATTCATTGACTACCATGCCTATCATATCCTGAGATATAGATGCTTTAATCACTGTGCTTTGAAATTGATGTAAACTTAAGATTCGTAGCAGAGCTCGTAATTAAAATTCGCGAACATCATGCGCCCCGCACTTGGAAACCCATCGACTGTTGTGCTCTAAAGTGCACAGGTATAAACCTGCACCGTTCACTTATGAGATCAATTATTTCTTGTAGGCCTTCTCAAGTTCTTTAAAGATCCGCTCTTTCATCTTACCTGTTCGTGAGCACATGAGATCAGTGATATCGAGCTGGTAATTCACAAACGCTTTGAGGTTCTTGTCGTAGAACTCATGGTAGCAGTCAGGAAGACCAAGCACGTGACCGAACTCGTGACGGATCGTCCATTGAGACGAGTATTCTTCGATCGGCTCGTTGGCGTCCATCGTGATTTCATTTCCACCGAGACCATTCACGTGCGGAACTGCTCCGGCCTTGAAGATGAGTACCGGGCCATTGGCGAACGTGCCGAAGTTCAGGCGCAGGTTCCAGCCCTGCCACTTGAATTCGTCTTCGATGTTGTCCTGCAGGTACGGCTTAAATTTAGCGACGGCCGGAGTGTTGAACGGAACAGTAAGAGTTGTTGCTGTCCAGACCACATCTTTGCGCGAAGATTTCGGAGGAATGATAAAAAAGGTATTCCAGATTTTCTGTGCTTTTGAATAGTACGAATTGTAGATCGACACGAGGTCGTTATTTGCAAACGCATTCTCTACTTTCCCGACACAGCTGAAGAACGCTGACATGGAACACATTTGAGTGAGGGCCGCTTTCACCAGCGGACGCTGAGCTTCCGGAATCAGATTCACATCACGCAGAGTTGTCTCATTGAAATTATTTTTTGTGAGGTAGTAGTAACCGCGGACGTCTTCAGCGGCACCAGCTTGGTACTCGTAGCGATACTGCCAGAGGACTTTGTAACGGACAGCTTTCTGGTAATTAAGATTCAACAGACGAGCGTGCTTGATGAAAGTTTCGTCATCAAGGTCGATCGTTCCCGGAAGTTCTGTGGTCGTCGTCACAACGGCCTTCATGCTTCCTGGAAGCTCCGACATGATCTTCGCTGTCTTCTCGCCGATGATCTTCGGATTGTAGACGTTCGGCGTTTCAATCGGCACACCAGCTTGAGTGGCGGCAGAACTTAAGCGGATTGCCTGCTCAGGTGATCTACCTTCGTTTACTTTGTTGATCCACTTGCTGAGACGCTCGCCCATGGCGATAGCAGCTTCAACTTCCGGATCACTTTCTTCGAGAATCTTTTCATGTTGCTTCAGGAGTTGCTGGTATTCTTCAGTCGTCATCTCAAGATCCAGGTGGGGCTTGATCAGGCGCTGGGCCATCGCAGGTAATGACAGAAGAGTTAAAAGAAGAAAATATTTCATAAGAACCTCAGTTTTAAGAAGATGGTATCTTTGCTAAGAAAGGCTTGAAAAGGGATAAGATTTTTCTTTAGAATGCTCTTTATGATGCTGTTGAGTGCTAACCTCTACACTGTTGAAATGACCATGAACCAGAATGCAAGGTTAGCTTCCTCCTTACTTACTTCCCATCAATTAATTTGACGCTCAGAAGTTTCGCGGGGTAGTTTCTGGTTATGAAAACAATACTCTTAATTTCGCTCTTTTTTTCTTTCAACCTTTTCGCTGGCATCCACGTCCTCATCTCCACCACCAAAGGTGACATGGTGATTGAGCTCGACGAAGTGAATGCACCGATCTCGGTCGCGAATTTTCTCGCGTACGCGGACAGCGGTTTTTACAACGGTACAATTTTTCATCGCACGGTGAAGAATTTTGTTGTTCAGGGTGGAGGCCATCTTCCGGACATGACGGAAAAGCCGACGAATGCTCCGATCAGAAATGAATGCCAGAACGGTCTCTCGAATCTCACTGGTTCTCTCGGGATGGCAAGAAACGAAGACTTCGACAGTGCCACGGCCCAGTTTTACATCAACACAAATGATAACGTTCGTCTGGATAAGCGCTATGCCGTTTTCGGCAAGCTCGTGAGTGGCCTCGAGGTCATGCGTTCGATTGAAGCTTCTGAAGTTCAGACTGTTGGAGAGTATGAAAATGTCCCGGTCGAGCCGATCGTCGTTTTGTCTGTAACCCGCATAAACTAAAAATCCTTCGCACCGGGTGCAAGCTGGCCCGGTGTCACTTAGAATCCTCTAACTCTTTAAAATTCATGGGCAAGATTCTGGCCCCAAAGTTGCTTTTATGAGGGTAGTTAACCTTTCATCAAAGGATTTGATACATGAAAAGTTCCCTCTTTATCTTCCTCTCACTCACTCTTTTATCTTGTGGCAAACAAGGTGCGAAGGGCACCGACGGCTTCAACGGAGCAACGGTCTTCGGCGCAAACGCGGTTTCAACTGGAGTGGACTTCTTTGACCTTGGGCCTGGGCTCGCCTGTGCCAACGGTGGTCTCTCCATCTTTACGTTCCACGACCTCAACAGCGATGGACTCCTGACGACAGGTGAAGACACGATCAAAGTGAAGGCAATTTGTAATGGTCTCAATGGAGCTGATGGGGAAGATGGAGAAGATGGAGAAGACGGAGTTGCAGGTAACGATGGTCAGGATGGCGAAGACGGTCAGGACGGAGCGAATGGTACGAATGGAACCAATGCTACTATGAACCTCGAAAACGTCGCTTCAAGTGCAGCTTGCCCACACGGTGGTGTGAAAATCTCCAGTGGATCGAATGCTCCGGTTGAAGTCTGTAACGGTGTTAACGGACTCAATGGAGAAAATGGTATTCAGGGTGAGCAGGGGATTCCGGGCCTCAATGGGGCCAACGGCAGTGTGATTACGCCAGTGAAATTCTGCGAAGATGATAAGAGTACATTCCCGGAATATGGACTTCTGATTGATGACGAACTCTTCGCGGTCTACTGGGGGACAACACCGGCATCACCAAAGACTCCACAAGCATTTTTGACAAAACTCGTAGCGGGTAACTATAAGAGTACAGGCGGGAACAACTGTATCTTTGCGGTTAAGTAAGTCACCTCCCTTTCTTTTTTACCGGCCTTCACCTATCAATCTTAAAATGCCTTAAACTCCTCTAAATTCATTTTTAGGGGAGTTCTTATGAAAACACTTGCAGCGTTTACGCTCATGTTGCTGTCGACGGGTATTTTTGCTCAGACTGTAACTGTTGTTCTCGTCTCTCCCGTCCGTCCGGTTGATTGCAAGCTTGCTGATCTCCAGACAGTAAACTGGATCTACCAATTACAAACAATCCGTGAAGACAGTGATACGGCCCAAGTTCAGTTCGTCACGCAAAGTGGATCGTGTGTTGCCGGACGTACTGTCGCAAGACCGGTTGATGCGAAATGGGCAACGGCCTTCGCTCAACAGAACGGCAACGTCTGGCCTTGGCAGAAAGAGGGTGTGAAGACTTCGATTACTGCTTATTCAGAAAATGAAGTTCTTGTGTCGATGAAATTTGATAAGAGAGTTCTCTTCAAGAAAAAAGATGAAAATCATTTAACATACTCGTACCAGCCTGGGGATCTGTTCCCGGCGCAATGGTACCGCGATCGTAATGGCAATATGCAGGTGTGGCAGCCCAGAGTTACGTATCAGTGGAACATCGACCTCTACCTTGACGGAGAGATCGATGGCCAGAATGCGCTTACCCTGAAAATTCGTTAGGCCTTAGAAATTTTCCCTGTTTCCAGAGCTTTTTTTGTTTCCTGAAATCCGCCCACGAGTTTTCCATCAACGAAGACTTGTGGGTACGTCGGCCATCCACTCCAGATTTTAATCGCGAGTCTTTCTTTCCACTTCGACGTGTAGCTTCCGTACTCGAGGTACTTGAACTGGATGCCCGCATCTTCGAGGACATTTTTTGCTTTCTTCACGAAGGGATTCATCGCCATGCCTACAACTACGATACGGTTGGAGTCCACTGCGTTCGATACTTCGCTGATAACGTTGCCGTGGAAGTTGGCAATCGCCTGGGCAGCTTCCGGAGAGAGTTTTTCAGTGTCGAGAGTTTTGCGGCTCATCGTTGTTCCTTTGTTTGCTCGAATTGTTTGTTCACAAGTTTATGGTAGAGGCCATCATTGTTTTGATAGAGTTCATCGTGGGTTCCGGTTTCGACGATCGTCCCTTCGCTCATCACTAGGATCTTATCCGCGCGTTTCACGGTGGAAAGACGATGGGCAATAATAAGAGTCGTTCTTTTGCCAAGCTCGCGGTCAAGGGCCATCTGTACCAGGTGTTCGCTCTCTGAGTCGAGAGCACTCGTAGCTTCGTCGAGGATCAGCACCTGAGGGTTTTTAAGCAGGGCGCGGGCGATAGCAACCCTTTGTTTCTGACCGCCGGAGAGCTGAATTCCGCGCTCACCCACAAGAGTGTTATAACCTTGAGGAAAACTTTTGATGAAGTCGTGGGCAAAAGCGAGCTTAGCAGCGGCTTCGACGTCAGCATCTGTGGCAGATGGATTTCCGTAGCGGATGTTCTCGCGTAAAGATTCTGAAACGAGAATAGGTTCCTGAGCGACGAGACCAATGGAGTGACGAATTGTTTCCAGCGATAAATCTTTTGAATTTGTTCCACCAAAAGTGATGGAACCCGAGTTCACATCATAAAATCTCAGGAGTAACTGCACGAGAGTTGATTTTCCTGCACCAGAAGAACCAACGACGGCCACTGTTTCCTGCGGACGAAGTTTAAAGCTCAGATCATTCAGGACAGCGAATTCTTTCCGTGTCGGATAAGAGAAAGAAACATTGTTAAACTCGATGTCGCCTTCGGGGAATTTATTCTTTCCAATTTTTAGATCCTCAACTGGTTTTTCCAGAAGTTCAAATATCCGTGTACTCGCTCCGAACGCCGACATGAAATCTGTCCAGAGGCTTCCGAGCATACCGACAGAAAACGAAACAGTAATGACATACAAAAGAAAAGAAGTAAGTGTTCCGACAGTGAGCTCTCCGGTGATCACGAGCTTCCCGCCATACCACACGATAAACACCACGGCCGCAAAGCCCACCATCGTTACCATGTTGGTGAAGCTCGCCACCACTTTGATCTTTTGTTTAGAAAGTTCGAACGATGCTTCCAGGCGCTCGTTGTATCTTTTCTCTTCAAGGCCTTCCTGCGCGAATGCTTTCACTGTCCGAACGTTGCCGATGCTTTCTTCGGCGACACCACTCGACGTTGCCAGAGCATCCTGAGTTTTTTTCGAGAACGCGCGCACCTTCTTACCAAAGCGTGCCGCGAGAAAACCCAAAGGTGGAATAATCAAAAGGATAAAGGACGAGAGTTTCGCCGACGTCGCAAACATCATCGCAATCCCACCGAGTGCCTGCACAAAGCTTCGCACGAGCATGGAGATGTTTACACTGAGTGCATTCTGAAGAAGGGCAGTATCAGAGCCCAGGCGTCCCAGGAGCTCGCCAGTTTTCTGCTGATCAAAGAAGGTGATGTCCTGACCGAGGATCTGCGAGAAGAGTTTATGTCTCAGGCGCTTTACTGTCTTCTCACCTGCGAGGGTGAAATAGTAATAGCGAAGGGCAGACGTGATCGATTGAATAATGAAAATCGCCAGAGCAAACAAAGCGGCCTGATTCAGCTGACTCTGATCCTTGTTACTCATGGCCCGGTCAATGATGTCTTTAATGAAGTGAGGATAGGCGAGAAGAGCGGCACTTGAGATTGCGAGGAAGAAGAGCCCGAGACCCAGAAGAGGCCATTCTGCGCGCGAGAGTTTGAAGAATTTTTTCATGATGTTCATGGGAGCGAGTGTAAAGTTTAGTTGACACCCTGTAAAGTTAAGTTTACACCCTAGTTATGAAGCTCGTGAACAATCTGAAACTTCTGCGTGAGAATAATGGCGGCCTGTCGCAAGGTCAGCTGGCCGAGATGGTTGGATGTTCACGTCAGACGATTATCTCAATTGAGAAGGGTTGCAAGAATCCATCGGTTGAACTTGCACTGAAGATTGCCCATACGCTTAACACCCCCCTCGATGGCCTGTTTGCTCTCGAGGAGGGTGCTGATAAAGATAGATTTTGTAAAAGGATCGCAGACTTTTTTGGGATTTAGTTTCGCCAGCGGCAGTGATTTCGGTTCGGGTTACTTTCGCCAGCGAAACCTAAAGTTTCGACGAGTAATAAAACAAATACCCATCAAGTCGTCTGTTACTGAAATTCACATCCAGTGGTTTCCAGTTAAACTGATTCATGATTTCGAAGAACTCGTTGAGCTTTTCTTGTGAGCTGAACGTTGAAGAAAGAGGCTGGTAGAGAGCATTGCTGTCATTCCTGCCATAAGAACCATCGCTTCCATTGCTAGTCTCCATGTCCATTCGGGCCTCCCTGCCTACCGTTTTGAGGTACCATCCTGGCGTCCTCTCTTGGAAATAGATAAAGCAGGAATCGTGCCAATGCATTTTAGTCAGCTTTCCGCCACTTACGTCTTTTTCACTGTGGGACCAGGAGCAAACTGGCCGGGGTCATTCCGATCATTTCAGATGCATCTGCCTTATAGCTGTTATCGCTTTCAGGCCCAATTTTTCCGCAATTTAACCTTGTCGCTATCTCTTGCATTCCTTAATCTTAATTAAAGACGATGCGAACATGGAGGTTTAGGAATGTCTAAGGTGAAAGCATCAATTCTTCTTTCTATTTTATTTCTCTTTGGGATGACATCTCCCGTTCAATCCAATGTTCTTCTGATTTCAAAAGCCGAAATCCAAAAAGTCGTCGGTGATTTTCCCGCACATGGATCCGATGAAGAGTTGCTCGATGACATGATCCTTCTTGATTATCAGGACACGCGGACAGACGCTGAATGCAAATCAGCAGCTGCTCAAAGTAACGATACATCTCTTAAGAAACTCTACGGCGATCTCCTGACAAAATACGAGGCGAGTGTATTGTCCGTGAAACTTCTCCGGGTCGCTGCTATCGCGGGTGCCAACACGGCCATCGCCAAGAAGATGTACAGCCGCGACCGTCCTTACGACAGGAACGGAGAGATCAAACCCTGTATTGAGGAAGAATCTTCAAAATCTTACCCGAGTGGACACACGACGATCGCCCGTCTTTTCGCCCGTGTGCTGTCTTTGAGATTTCCGAAACGCGAAGCTGCCTTCATGAAACGCGCAAATGAAATCGCAGCGTACAGAGTGATCGGCGGAGTTCATCATCCGTCAGACGTTGAAGCTGGTAAGAGACTCGGCGATTATCTCGCGAAAAAATTCTACAAATAATCAGCGTCGCTGCTGTTTACGGATTTTTTCACTCTCGTTAATTTTTAATTTTCCAGATATTAGAGCTTCCTGTTCCGGATACACTTTCGCTGTGTCCGGACGCAGGGGTGTTGTATCAACGGCCCAGGCAAGAGCGGTACAGAGAGCAAGTAGTGATAAGAGGGCCTTCATAGAAACTCCTTAGTTGTCTCGAGAATAAATCCTCGCCCTTCGTGATAGCAATCTGCAGAGAACCCCACCTGAGTTACTAAGGTATTTCTTGAGAGAGAATTCAGAATAAAGCATCTGTTGAGAGGTGGTGAGAATGCTATGATGGTTATGTTCAGCAAAGTTCAACAAAGGAGAAATCCGGAGTTGGTATAACGAACTGGACACCAAAAAAGAGCCGGCCACGTGTTGGCTCTTTTTTTTTCCAAGGAGACTGTTATGTGGTTTTTAAGGGAAGATTCGAGCAGAGACAACTTCGGGCCCGAGTACGGAACAGACTTCGCAAGATTTGCAGATCCCTCGGATGAAAAAAAGGATCTCGCTCTCCAGAAACTCATTCAACAGAATCTCGCCCTTCAATTTCAGGACCACTTAGTCTTTGTGGACATTCATGCTCACAATGGCTTTGCCATCATTAAGGGCACAGTTACCGATGAGGAGACTCGTCAGGAAGTCCTGCAAATCGTGCGCTCAACAGTTGGTGTGGTGGATATCATTAATGATCTCCATCTCGATACCTCACAAGGAGTGGAAACATGGAAACCTATCTCAGACGTCAAAGAGTTTTAACAGCATTGGGGAGTGTCCTGGCCTGTGCCGGGACCTATCTGCTCATGAAGTCGGTGTTGAGAATTGAGAGACCTGATAAGAAACCTTCAGACGTTGAAAAACAGGCGAACGAATATTTTCCGGTTCAGTCACCATCTGAAATTGTGGCCGGACATCCGATCGTTGGTTCTGTTTAGTTTTTACCGGCCGGAGCTCTGGTTTTTCTTTCGAGGTAGAAAGCGACTCCGCTGTTACTTTTCTTACGGGAGTAATCAAAGGCGAACTTGCCGGCCTTATCTTTCACGAGGGGATCAATTCCGGCCTCTGTGAGGGCCACAGTGGCCTGAAAACAGTCTTTACGGGCGGCCACGTGCAAAGCAGTTCCTCCGTCTTTTGAGACATGGTTAAGATTCACACCTTTTTTGATGAAATACTCGACGATGACGGGTTTACAGATATAAGAGGCGAGCTGAAGTGCTGAAATCTTTTCCTCACCCTGAAGCTCATGGACATTAAATCCCTGCGCCAGAACATCTTCAATAATTTTTAAACTCTGGCCATCAACGGCGAGGTGAAGGAGATTCATGCCGGCATGATATTTGTCGTTATCTTTATTCGTCACACCGTCTAATTTAGCACCTTTCGAGAGTAAAAAACGATACGCTTGAAAATCAGCATTATGAACGGCGGCCATGATGGGTGTGTAACCAAATCTGTTGGCCTTGTTGAGGTCGGCACCATCAGCGACAAGCTTTTCAATCCAAACATGGTCGCGTTTATGAATTGCTTTCAGGAGCTCAGATCCTGAAAGCATTGTCGGAGTATTGTCTACCCATGAGAACAAAAGGATGAGTGGGACATAAATTCCGATCGCCCAAAGTCCATCTCTCTTATAGTTTCTTTCAAGAGATCGATATGAGACTTTTTCATTCATCCAGATTTTTAGAAGTACTCTGAACTGGTAATACGCATACAACAAACAAAGCGGTACAAGGAGCCATATTGAAAAGAATGGTTTAAGGTTTTGGAAAATACCAACGACTATCGCGGCAAAGGCCTTCCTGTCTTCAAGTGAAAACTTTTTGACGAAATCAAACACCATCACCTGAATATCATCGATGGAACGGAAGAACAGAACCAGATAGGCAATCACGGCGAGGATGACAACGAAAGACCTGAAGGTGGCGTACATCTGGTTTTTCTTATCTTTTTTTACAAACTGCATGCGCGGATTCGAAATCATATGACGTAAAGACCAGATACTGGAAATCACAAGGCAGAGCAAAAGGCAGATGGCCGTGATGATAAGTTCGCTGATCGTAAAAGGCTCAAGCAGAAAGACATCGACCAGGATGATCTTTTGAAACGAAAAGAAAAACACTACTGCCGGAAGCAGGTTGAAAGTGCTCGAACATATGAGTAACTCAAGAAGCTGTTTCTTAGTCAGGGGCAGGGACTGAAGGTATTTCCACGAAAATTGATCCTGATCTGATACAGCTGCCGGGAGAACAGCATTATGTTTCAACGAGAGAAGACATTTAGCGAAAAGAAAAATCAGAACCGCACCCTGAAGAAACTCAGAGAAATTAAAGAAATGAAAAAGCAGCCCGGAGCTGATACAAAGTCCATTCAATAGCCAGAAATCACTCTTGCCCCATTCATAGATAATCTTAAAATGCTTAATCATGCGGCCTTCTTCAGGTTAAAGAGTGCAGAAATTTCCTGCGGCCTATGGATCGATGACTTTTTATCAGCGATAAAGAGGATGCGATCACATCTCTCAACAAGGTCTTCTGCGATATTGGTAGCGAGAATAACAGCAACACCCTCTTCGCGAACGCGCTCAATTTCAATGAAGAAAATAGAGCGAGTCTCAGGATCCATCACAGCAGTGATCTCATCAATCAGGATAAGTTTTGGTTTAGAAGAAAGTCCGGCCACAACCTGAACTTTTTTCTGCTGGCCAGTGGAGAGTGAGCCAATCTTCATATTTAGCTTAAGATTAAAAACCTGCATCAAATGCAATTGTTCATTAAGATCGTAATCAGAAAAAAAAGAAGCATGAAACTTCAGGAAATCCCCGATAGTCAGATTCCCTTTCAAACTCACTTCCTGAGAAAGAAAAACAATTTTATTCCGGTTCTGTCTTTCGATGTCGTGAGGATTTTCTCCGAACACTTCGAGCACTCCGGATGTCTTATTCCGATAGCCCATTAGAAGATCCATCAGCGTTGTTTTTCCTGCTCCGTTATGGCCGAGAATGCCGAGAAATTCTCCACTCTGAAGTTCGAAGCTCACGTCTTCAAGCAGCGTGACTGAATAAGGAATGGAATAATTCAGATGTTGAATTTTAAGGATATTTGTCATGACCAATTATCGGTGTAAGCATGCCGTAGCTATAGAAAAAGACGACATTACAGTCGCTTAAGCCTGGTTCAAACGCCTGTAATCGCCACAAATTAGACTCAAACCCTCCGGCACGTTTTAGATTTTCTTATGATTTCAGTGAAAATATCGGGGCCTACAATGTTGTGAAGACGAATCATCTTTTTCATGGAGGAATTTATGGTATCTCGAACAAGAACAAAATCAAGATCAACGGCCAGACGACAAGGGGCCCGCAATACCCGTAACGGCAGAAATGCCATGGGCATTCAGCGTGCCATCAACAAAGACTATGTCAATCTGGCCGATGATTACGGAAAACTTTTTGTGGAGCTCTGGCGTAAGCCATCTGTTCCGTACATCCTTGGTGGGATTGCTCTCATCGGATGTATCCCACTTGTAAGAATGCTGATGGATGAATATCCGGAAGTTTCAGATTTCATTCGTGAGAACGTGACGGACAGAGTTCCGTTTCTTCACGGCGAAACTTTTATGAGTACTCATTAGGATTGAAATTAAAAAAGCGACGTTCGGATTTTTACCGGACGTCGCTTTTTTGTTAAGACTGACTAGTTAAAAGAAGGCTTATAGATCTGGTTAAGAGCTTCGAAGTCCTGAGTGAACTTGATCTCTTTTGTTGGCATCCAGAAAAGATCCGGGTGATTTGTTCTGGAATCCCCGAGCCATTTACCACCGATGATTCTGCCTGCGTAGTCGAGTTCAAGAACGTAATCCATTTCCATCGTCGTTGCAGCAAAATCGATTGTTCCCACAGTCGGATGCCATGTGAATACTTTTCCGCCGCCTTCATCAGGATCGTCCTCAGAGTACATCATTTTCGCGTGAACGATGTAGGCACTTGCTGCGCCTTCTGATCTTGTTTCACCACGGATTTCAAATTCAAAACCGTAGACCGGCTGATTCCATGTTTCTTTCGTCGGATCAACATCGGCCGCGAATGACTGTTTTAAAAGACCGATCTGGTTAGCGAGGATGACATGGAAAGCACCAGGGTTGATGTCTTTACAGTTACCGAGACCCAGTTTCATGCCGAACGGAGCTGCACAGTAGCCTCCGACAAAGACAGAACCGAGTCCACCTTTAGGAAAGTTGATTGATACATCATATGACATGAGAGCTTTTACATCTGAAGAACCGAAAGGAATGATGATCCCATCCGGGTTTCTGAATTCAACCGGAGCTGGTTCGGTGAATTGAATGGCAGAAGCTGTCCATCCGTCACAAACACCTTCGTAACTTTTTGCTGACTTCTTGGCGTTGGCCGCCACTCGCGAACTCAATGGATAATTATAGTAACCACGGGCAAGGTCGAATTTTTCTGCAGGTGAAAGAGCTGCGAGATCTTTCACACTCATGCTCATCACCTGAGAACGTGATGGAGAAACAATTTTAAATCCCGTTGGGAGTGGAGTGTTCCAGCGATAGTTGATGCTTCCTTTATTGCGTGGCCAGAAGCTTGAAGACCATGGAGTCTTTTTCTGCGGAAGAGAAGCTTTCAAGGGAAGGTTATTCAGTCTGTATTCATAAGACTGCTGTAAGTTTCTTGGGTCATTGTTTTTATCCCAGGTCTCGGCAAAAACCAGAGATGACATCATCATAAGAAATACAAATTTCATGGAACCCCCTAAAACATTAAATGTCCTGTGAACTGCCTGTATCAACGGGGGATACGTGATGACGAGCGATGTGCACCGCGTGCAAAGAATCTACAGGGTTTGTTCTTGAGGTAACCGCTAGGAGTGTAATTTCACGGCAGACGCTTCATGAGGGAGAAAAAAGCCCGGTTACTGATCTGTAACCGGGCTTTTTTTGTTATGGACGAGAAATACCTTTGTAACTCAGGATGCGGGAAACGCAGTCGACTTTCTGGCCGACATGTTTTGAACGCTCTCTTGGAGAGTTCTTGAAAAATTCAACGAGGGAAAGGGCATCTTTTTTAAGATCAGTTGTCGTACTTCTGATTTCCATGAGAAATGACCAGATCCCATGCTTGAAGTAAGCATAATCTTCAAATGAACCTTCTGCAGGGTAAACGATGTCACCGTGAGTTCCAGTTGTGTAGCCATTGATCTTCGCAGCTTTTTTCGCCCAATCAACAAGAAGAGCATTATCAAGAGTCTTGAAGTTATCAGCGTACATTCCGAATGGGAACGTGAACGATCCAACGTATCCGTGAACGGAAACAGCAGAAACAACATCTTCTTTATCCATGAAATCAGCAATCAGGTGAGTACTTTTGAGGTTCCAGTCCTGTTTTGTCATACAGGCATCTTCGTAGTCACGGTTTGAATCATGAGTCTGGTTATCAGAACCAGTTTCTTGTCTGCGGTTAGCGTTGTAACCAGTAATGTTGAGAACAGGAATCACATAATAGAGAACAGAAGAATCGTAGTTTGTGAGAACCTGATCAGCAAAAAGGAAAGGGACTTCAGCAGCAGCTCTTTCATTTCCGTGGTGAGTTCCGACAACAAGGTGTTTGATCGTGGCCGTTGAAGAATCACCAATCATCACACCGACAATGTCCATACCCTGATCGTTTTTCCCGAGAGAAAACAGGGCAGTGTGGGGACGCTTTGCTACTTCATTCAGACGCGTGAGAATCTTATCGTAGTCAGCAGCAAAAACCTGGATCGAAATGATCGCAAGGATGAAAGCGAGAATCAACTTATGCATAAAAACTCCTGAAATTTTTTGGACAATACGAGTGTTTCGTCGAGTGATATCACCTGTCAACGATCAGGTATTTGTCCAGCGTTAATCCCGACTATTTTGCTTGAAGAAAGAGTGATTGTTTCTCGCCATTGCCTGACAGATTTGCTATCTTGTGCCCATATGGAAAATGCTGATACTCCCTGGAACTCCTTAGGTCTCTCCCCTGAAATGCTCGAACAGATTGAAAAGGCCGGCTATAAAAGTCCTTCTCTCGTTCAGGCACAGGCCATTCCCCTGATCCGTGAAGGCTTCGATGTCCTCGCATCGTCTCAGACCGGAAGCGGCAAGACGGCGGCCTTTGTGATTCCGATTGTTGAAAAATTCAAAAACAAAAATGGGACTTATATCCTGGCCCTTTCACCGACCCGTGAGATCGCGCAACAGACAGGTGCAGTCTTTGAAGCGTTCGGTGCTCCCTTTGGTTTAAAAGTTGCCGTCTGTATTGGTGGAGCGTCGTTACCGGTTGAAAAAGAGGCCCTCGCTTCTTCTCCGCATATCATCGTCGCCACTCCGGGCCGCTTATGTGATCACCTCGAGCGCGGAAATGTCTGGCTTGATTTCATCCAGTGCCTGATTTTTGATGAAGCTGATCGCATGCTTGAAATGGGATTTGCTAAACAGATTGATACGATTACGGAACAGATTCCGAAAGAACGTCAGACACTGATGTTCTCGGCGACTTTCTCGACGGCCGTTGAAAAACTCGCCCGTGCGGCCATGAATAAACCGAAAGAAGTGGTGATCGCAAAATCTGAAACGACCACACCAAAAATTGAACAAAAATTATTCTGGGTCAGCGAAGACAGAAAACTGCGCGAACTGATTCACATCCTTCGCCAGGATCCGGGCACGATGTTTGTTTTCGTGAACGCCAAGGAGCGCGCTTATCAGGTGTGGCGACTTCTCAGTAATGCTGGCTTTGATAGTGCAACGTACATCCACTCCGATCTTCCACAGGAAGCGCGTGAGCAGGCCGTCGCTGAATTCAAATCAGGAAAGTATCGTGTGATCATTGCGACAGACGTGATGGGCCGCGGGATTGATGTTGATGATGTTGCTCACGTAGTGAACTATGATGTTCCGCGCGAGCCTGAAGACTATATTCACAGAATCGGTCGTACCGGACGTCGTGGTCTCACAGGACACGCCAGTACATTTGCCATCCCTGGAAAAGATGATCGCAGTATCAAGGCGATCGGAAAACTTCGCGGAGTTGAAGCACCTGATGCACCGGAACCTCAATCAGCTGACAGCAGAAATTCAAGAGGCGGAAGACCTCCACAACGTAATCAGGGCCCTGCCCAGAATAGCCGTGGGCCACGTCCTGATGGCGATAGAAATCAGAAACCCCGGGGACCTCGTCCGGAAGGTGACAGAAGTCCGCGTCCGCCACGTGAACAGCGTCCTCGTCAGGATCATGCTCCTAAGCATGTTCAGCCTCAGGCGACGAAGCCAGCAGAAGTTGCGATGCCGGTTAAAAAAGCTGGTTTCCTCGATAAGATTAAAAGCTTTTTTAAACGTTAGGACTTCGCATGCAATTTCTGATGATGCTTCTCGTTTCATTCTCACTCTTCGCCACAACGAAGAAGGAAGTGGTTTATGGAGAAGACAATCGCGTAGATGTCTATGCCTCAACTCAGTCTGCGTATGTCGAATATTCACGGGCAACGGCAGCCATGGTTCCCAATATTCTTCTCCACGCCACAGGAAAAGAGACAATCATCAGAAGCGCGTCTCTCACTGAGCGCGGCATCTGCGCTGACCAGAAATTCGCTGCCCAGCCGACTGCGGCCCGTTGTTCAGGATTTCTGATCTCAGAGAATGTTCTCGTGACTGCCGGCCATTGCATTCGCAATGATGCTGACTGCAAGATCAATCGCTGGATTTTCGATTACAAGATCGATCACGCCGACCAGGTCAAAGTCAAGGTTCCTAACAAAAGCGTATTCACCTGTAAAAAAATCCTCGGGCGTATGTTTGAAGAGAATGACGGCACTGATTACGCTGTGATTGAACTCACTAAAAAAGTCACTGATAGAAGACCACTCACTTTCCGCAAAAGTGGAAAAATTGAACCGGGCACATCATTAGTCGTTATCGGCCATCCCTCAGGACTTCCGACGAAAATCGCTGACGGAGCAAAAGTTCGCAGTGTGAATGACAAGTTTTTCGTCGCTGATCTTGATACCTTTGGAGGAAACTCCGGTTCTGCCGTCATCAATACAAAGACCGGTGAAGTCGAGGGGATACTCGTTCGCGGAGAGACAGACTATATCGATAACGAAGCCCGTGGTTGCAAAGAAGTGAACACATGTCTGCAGGACGATTGTCGTGGCGAAGATGTCCAGGACATTACTCATGTAACGGTTATTCAGACTCCCTGATCAGGCCGCCACTGACAGGATGACA
Organism: Bacteriovorax stolpii; assembly: GCA_945883845.1. Classification (GTDB taxonomy): domain Bacteria; phylum Bdellovibrionota; class Bacteriovoracia; order Bacteriovoracales; family Bacteriovoracaceae; genus Peredibacter. Next base: position 18,655 of record CAMCYI010000013.1, read on the forward strand.
TGGTACTTGTGATTGTTGTCGTCTTTTTTCGATTCAAATAACTCGATCTTATTCACCTTAAATTTATATCTTTTAAACGGCCGTTGGTTCAGTCCGCTTTTCAATTCATCATATTCATAACGCTGCCATCTCTTCACGGTCACGTGAGGAATGAATGCCTTTCGATCAGGACGGAGCCACTCAGGAAAAAGATTTTCAATGCGATCTTTGAGGGCAAGGAGTTCCTTGGAAGGTGCGAGACTCAGATACATCACACGACGGCTGAAGAATTCCACACCGGTGAGTTCAAGTTCAAAAGGTTCAAAGTGGACGGACTGAAGTCTGGTCTTTATTTCCTGGGCCTCATCTTCTTTGACAGAACCAATGAAGAGCAGGGTCTGATGATAATCATGGGGACTCTCCCAGCCTTTGGGAGTCTTCTGCAGATGATGGAGATACTGATGAATGGATTCTTTGATATCTTCGGGGATATCAAGTCCGATGAAGATTCTCATGTTTCTATTTTAGCACGTATCCGGATTCGACTCTCGTGACCTCATGTTTCTTTTGATATCCTTCATGAAGGAGGTTTAAAGTGAGAAGTCACTTTCTGAATCCCATGAGTTCTGGTCGACATATGTGCCTTGCTCCAGCGAGGCCGACAAATCAGCATAGTCAGCGTCGCCAGAGAGATGCGACTCAGTATGATGACATTTCTTTTGTTGATGAACAGATCTTTCATAAATCCCCCTCTAAACCAGATAGTTTTCCTGTGCTCTTCTTACCATCTCTTTGAGAAATGGCTGAACGCGGATAAGAGTCTCATTGTTCGCGGCTTCGATGAATCTTGTCTGTTCACCCTTGTGATAGACAATTCTTTTTGCATCTGAGTCCCACTCAATTTTTTCTTCAGCATTGAGAAAAAGAATAATGTCGTCAACACCCTCCCGGAACATGAGAGTCATGAGATTGATGTCGCGTTTTACTTCATGTGCCAGTGAAGCTTCATCTTTCTCCATCCGCTCCCGGCGAAGCCGGATGTCATAGAGTTCATTCAGTGCTCTTTCAAGATCAGTTTTTTCTGCAGACATGGTGTGCTCCTTAGTTAGCTTCGAGGAAAATTTCAGTCCAATATAGAGTTCCGGATGAACTCTTTGCGTATCCGAAACCCGAATGTGTCATTCGTAATTGTTCAATGTTTGCCTTGTGTCCGGACGAATTCATCCAGGCAGAGTAGGCCGCCTCGGCATTTTTTTGTCCCATGGCCACGTTCTCTGCGCAGAGATTGCCACCACCCATTGCCGATCGCGCCTCAGCACAGCGTGAAGAAAATCCTGTGTGTCCGAAGATCACGGATCCTTTGGCCATGTTGTTACTGTGTGACTGGGCAATAGAATTGAGTTTTGCCGCAAAGTTAAGAGTGTCGAGACCTATATCGATGCGATGATTGTTAATCAGAGTCACAAACTCATCTGTGGTTGGTTCTGACTCCATTGCCGGTGAGGTGATATCTGTCAGTGATGTGCCATCTTTATCTGCGCAGGCCGCAAAAAAAAGTAAAACAGACAAAATGTATTTCATGAGATCCCCCTCGGTTGATCTCACTGTACGTTTCAATCCTTGAAGCTTTGTGGAGTGAGGGAGGCGGAAAAAACTGCTAGGTGTGGCGGAAAATGACACGAAGGCAGGCACCATTCATATCATCGCGATTCTCAATCAAAACTTTCCCATGGTGAACTTCGGCGATGGCCTTCATGATGACAGAACCAAGACCGAGAGAAAAATGGCCGCTCTGGCTGTCCTTGATTTTTCTGCGCTCGCGACGTTTACCAAATGACTTGATAGCGTCTTCAGAAACCCCCGGCCCATCATCCTTGATCTGAACTTCAATGCCATCCTTGTTGCTGACAAGACTGACTGTGACCGCTTCCCGGGCATAGCGTGAAGCATTGTCGAATGCATTTTTAAAAAGGCGAAGAACGAGATGCGAATCCCCGAGGATGAGTGAAGGCCCGAAGCCTTCATTCGAAAATTTCCAGTTTAGGTGCGATGCTGTTTTTCGGTTGTTTATTTCTTCAAGGAGAATTTCATCGAGCATGACGGCCGTTGTATTTTTCCGGTAACGGGGAGAATCGATAGTGGCCACAATGGTGAGCTTATCGAGGAGCTCCTGAAAGTACGAGATATCACTCTCGAGCATCTGGAAAATATCTTTCCGTTCTTCAGCAGAAAGCATGCCTTCAAAATCCCGGAGAGTATCAAAGGTCGTCCGCAGACTGGTGAGGGGAGTGCGCACATCGTGGCCCAGCTCCTGCAAAAGCTGTGAGCGGGAAGATTCCGCGTGCCGGATTTTTTCAACGAGGGATTCAATCTTCTCCGCCATGCGGTTGAAGTCGACGATAAGGTTTCCAAACTGATCGAAGCGTTTAATTTCAAAGCGAGCTTTCAGATCACCGGACTCAAGTCGTGCCATCACTTTTCTTGCCTTCGCAGATTTTCGCTGGAGATAAAAGAAACTGATTGTGAGGGCAAGAAACACTGTAGCAGCCGCTGTTAAAAACGTATGAATCCCCTGGACCCAGAGGAATGGTCCATGAAAAAGAGATTTTGGATTATGAGAAATCAAGTAGGACACCGGTGATGTCTCGAGTTTCATGATGAAAGATTTCGATGAGAGAAGGCCAATGCGGTTTGATTCAACGGCATGTATCTTTTTCGGAAGAATGAAAGCAGTCCAGTTAAGCGGAAGATTCTTATGAATGACATTGGAGGATAGAACTTTTCCTTTTTCAGAAACAATCCAGAGATCAGGTCCTGGTTGCTCACTATTTCCATGCCGGGCCACATCCGGAGACCCAAACTCCGTGGACGCTTCCATCAATGACAAAGTTTCATTCGGAACTTCAGGCGGAACGAGATATTTGACGATATTTACTTTCTCAATTGGCCTCGAGATCACGGCCTTCTCAACTTTCTTTGCCATGTAGAGAAGGTATCCATACCGATAATCATCAACGACGAGTTCAGAAATACGAACAAGGCAGTAGAGCGAAAGAAAACTGAGCAGTAAGGCCCCTGTGATACTGACAAGAATGAGTTTAAAGTATGTCAGTTTTTTCATGCTTTTTGATTGAGCTCCAGTCGGTAACCCAGACCATAAACGGAGACGATCTGAATTCCTACGCCCGCCACTTCACGCAGTTTTTTACGAAGATGACTCATGTGAGAGTCAATCGTGCGGTCGAAAGTTTCAGACTCATCATAGAGAAGTGATAAAATACTTTCTCGTGTTACCACGTCACCGGATTTTTTCATCAGGATCATGAGGATCTCGAGCTCTTTACGAGAAAGAGTAATAAGTTGTCCCGCGAATGTGGCCACGCGTTTTGCTGAGTCGACACTCAATGGTCCGAGGTTCATGACTGTAGGTGCGATAGAAAAACGCCTGAGGGCCTTATGTATACGGGCCTTGAGTTCATCCATGCCGAAAGGTTTTCGAAGATAGTCGTCGCCACCTGAGGAAATGGCCTTTACGACAGTTTTTTCCTCTGTGAGAGCAGAGATAAATAGAATCGGAACATCATCTCCGGTAGTTCGGATTTTTTCACACAGATCAAGGCCATTGCCGTCCGGAAGTCCGATATCGAGACAGACAAGATCAAAGTGATGATTTTTGAGTGCGCTCCATGCTTCAGACACGGTTGAAGCATCCTGAACATCAAAGCCACTGAGTTTGAGATTGAGCTTTAGACTTTTTGAAATTTGAGGGTCGTCTTCTACGATCAAAATTCTTGGCATGATATGAAGTCCTTTTCATTAACTTGAAGCATCAATCATGGCACAAACTTAATTAGTCTAAAAAACAAACCGACCAGAATTTGAATTTGTAACCAGAATAAATTCTCATCGAATTAAATGAACCAGAGTAAAAAAAACGGTCAGTTTCTATTTGAATTAGTCATGGGTCGAAACGGAAAGGAAGTTTTTTGGAGAGCTCAGCGATGAGCTCTTCAACATGTCCTTTCTCTGATTCAACAAATTTTTCAATAGCATTAGCAAAAGCAGGTTGCTTAATCTGATGAGCACTGAAGATCTTCACCGGGCGAAAACCTCTGGGGATCTTGTGTTCACCTTGGGCACCTGCCTCAAAGAGAGGAATTTTCCTCTCAAAACAAAAGTCCATTCCCTGATAATAGCAAAGCTCGAAATGGAGATTCCTGATCTCTTTCAGTGAACCCCAGTAACGGCCATAGAGTCTTTTCTCGTCAAAGAGGAAAAGTGAGCCGGCCACCGGATTTTCATTTTCAGTGGCCTCCACATAGAGGATTTTATCCCGTAGTGTAACGAAGATTTCATCAAAGAATGTTTCTGTCAGATAGGCCTGACCATCCTTTTTATCTATGGTGGTGAGATAGAACTGATACATGCGCGTGGCATGCTCTTTTGTAAGTTCGGTGCCGGTATATTTTGTGATGGAGAGATCCGGAAAAATTCTTTCCTGCGCAATGTGCTTGGCCTTCTTTGGCTTGAGTTCGGAGAGAAAATGCTTGAAGTCCCTGAATCTATTTTCATAATGGTACTGAAAGCTTTCTCTGATCATGTAACCGCGGTTTTTGAAATACGCGACTTCGTCTTCGGGTAGAAATAAGATATGACTGGAAGAAAGCCCGTGATTCTTAAAATAAGTCTCAAGCTCTTCGATCAATAGATCAGCTTTATCCTTCTGAAATTCTTTCATGACAAAATGAGGATTGTTCACCGGAGTCAGCGGAACCATAGATGTAAGCTTAGGATAATAATCCAGGCCATGTGCCTGATAAGCACGTGCCCATTCCCAATCGAAGATGAACTCACCGTAGCTATGGAGCTTGATAAAAGTGTAAAGGAGTCCTGTTTCTTCCTGGCCAATGATGAGTGGAATCCAGCCGGTGCTTTCTCCGATCGAACCAGAATTTTCAAGGGCGAGAAAAAATTCAAACTGAAGAAAGGCGTCAGAAGGAGAATGTTTTTTCCAGAGATGTTCAATATCCCGGAAGCGATGAAAGATCATAGGTTCTGAAGAGAGCGGGGAATGAGCTCACTTCCCTGAAAATAAATCGCCTGATGAATGTTTTCCGGGAGAGGCAGCAAGATCGAGAGGTCGGCGGCTTTCCAGATCATCGCAGGTTCACGGCACCAGGCAAACTGGGTCAGAATAAAAAGGATAAGAAAACATGCTCGCATAGGGAGAAAGCTTACCATGAGGAAGCATGCCAAATGACGAAAGAGAGGAATTTTTACAACTATGAAAGACCAGGATTCTTAGGTCCCGGGTCTGGCTTCATTTTTTCGGCAGACTTCTGGTGCTGGATGAATTCGAGGACTGAATTCTTGACCAGGCTATCGATATAACGATGGACGTATTTTACGACCTCGGTATCCCCCATAGGATAGAGATATGAAATGAGCGTTTCCCTGAGGGCGCTGAACTCGTTTAAAATATCCGCGAGGGTGAACTGAGTCAGGACCGCTCTTTGGAAACCATGGGCCCTTGCGAGTTCTATGTCGTCTCTCGTCCCTCGCTTGAGAGCTTTGGATAAGTTCTCGAGAATTTCCGGCATGTGATCCAAAAGGATAATCACACTCTCTTTTTTATTCTCATCAAGCCTATGCCGGACGGTATGTTCCCATTGAGATAAAATGATTTTATCAAGAGTGGCGATTTTTTCTGAAATTTCGATCCAGCTGTTTGTTTCCATGGCGAAAAGGCTAACACAATGTGAATAAAGACATTCTAAATATCACCGCAATTATGGTTTTGTCGGCCACCACATCATTTCGCCCATCGTAGAGCAGAGTGTTGTGTGATCATTTTGATACGCATCCTGATAGGTCTCGCGATGATGAACACTTGAAAGAATCTTTGGATAAGGAATAGGTACCCACAGTGATTGCTTATCCATTTCCTTGAAAAATCCGGCATCGTGCTTCATGCGCTTCTCAAATCTTCCATACTTGGAGGTTAGGCCTCTGAGAGTAATGAGATTTTTTAAACCCGGATGGCGTTCCTGATAATAAGAGTAGAGTTGTGCGGCAACGAGTTCATCAATCGTGGCACTGCCATCGAAGTAGCTGTTGAAAAATTCTCCGATATACCCCACGGCCATGAGATTTTCAGTCGCATCGTTTGATTTGTAACCTTCATGATTGTACGAGTAGCGAATATCCACATCGTTGATTCCGAGATCAAACATTTTCCACATCGAGCGGTAGTCCATGAGCTGAGTAGTTTTTAGATTCGCCGTTCCGCCAAGAGCACTCAATTCCTTTAGTGCGCGGTTGATACGCCCGGAACCTTTCACTTTGTCTTTTTCGTATGTTCCGCACTGGAGTAAATTGTAGAGAAGGAATTTTCCCATCTTCGCAAAGTTTTTGTGTGACTTGATTTTCTGAACCACGTGTTGAGACATTAAACGGTTATAAACAATTCCCACCCGCAGGCCCGGTCTCCAGGCAAAGGCACGGGAAGCATCATCAACTTCAAGCTTGAGTTCGTAACGGAAAGGATAGGTCGGATAGACATCGAGACCAAGTCTCTGTTTGATCATCGACTCATTAAAGAGCGGACTGTAGCGTGGATGAGTTGCTCCCGCGGCCCTGGTAAATGCGATGTAGTCAGAGTGCTCAGCCTTCTGAACAACTGAGTCTGAGAGAAGTTCATCATTGTCCGAACCATAAAACGACGGCCAGTCCGGATACATGGCAAAGATCGGTCTGCCTTGCGGGCCGTGACAGGTGAGACAATTCGACATCTCATATTTCACTTTACCCCGTGCCAGAGGAAAATTAATTTCACGAAGGACGAATAATTTTTTTGCAGCATCAAAACTCATGACATCAAGTCTCTGTCCTCCTGTCTGTCCGGCGCCAGCTCCGTTATAGGATACAGTAAAGCCATTTCTTTCATCCCAGATCATGGCCCGCGGTAATCCCGGGTCCGCACTTTGGCTGACTTTCTCTTCTACGAGATGACCCCGTTCACCGGATCTTTTGATCCCGTGTTTGAGGACGAAGTTAAGGCGAAATTCTTCAGGAAGTATGGTCGGAACCTGATCGAGAGTTGTGACTTTAGCAGCTTCAATTTTCTTCTTGAGGAGTTCAGCAGTCATGGGTGCGGACGTCGGGTCGACGTAGGCGAATGCACCACTTGATAACAGGAACAGAAATGCTGTGACCTTGAACATAAGGGCCCCTCTTTGGGCTTACTATCGCAAAGAGAGTGCCAAGCTTTCTGCCATTGGAGGGGTTTAGAGCAAAGCGATTGTCGTTTAGTCCGAGGGGCCGTCGAAATTTTAGACAAAAAAAAAGGGCCCCGAAAGGCCCTCTTTTTTAAGTCCCGGAAGGGATTATTTTGTAGAGAAAGTTACAGTCAACTTAGAATCGCGAGCGATTTTTCCGTTCAGTGAACAGTTACCATTGAGGTAAAGAGTTGGACGGCGAAGAACAGTTGAGTAACCGAAAGTTCCACATTCTACGTCACCAGTAGCTGCTGCGAAAACAATGCGATCGCCGTGAAGCTTGAGGCCTTCAATAGCAACTGTCTGACTGAAGATCGTACGGAACATCGGAGTGCGCGGCATTGGTTGAGGAATACATCCACCGTATGGTGAACAGTGCTGCCAACCGCCGCCCCATGGACCGCCGTAAGGGCCACCCATAGACCAATCTTCCTGAGTCACAGCAACTTTAGCGAAGCCTTCGCCAGTTGTTGTATCCATATAAAATTTTGTATCAACCTGGTCATTTGAACGTGCAGTAACAACTGTCGTTTCAAGAAGAGTGATTGTTCCAGCGTTCACGAGTGAAGAGGCGAGAATCATCGAAGCGAGCATAAGCTTTTTCATGAGGTCTCCTGTGTTTAGTGAGTCAGATAACTTCTTATAACATTCTCATTTGCGATACGTTAAGTGCTAATCTCTGGCGCCGTGCTTCATGTACCCTAATTTCTCTTTATTTTGACGGCGTTGCCCCAGATTGTGAGGGGTTGGTATGGTGGGCACCGTTTTAAACCGCAAGAAAATAGATGAAATTTTTACCACTTGTTTTATGCCTCGGACTCACCATGAATGCATTTGCCGACGATGCAAAAAATGGATCCTAAAAAAGAAGAAATGACGAAAAAGTGGAAGGCCTACTCAACCCCGGGAGAAGATGGAATATAAGATGATCTCAGGGTGGTTTATTTTTGATATCCATCGGCTATAAAAGAACTTAAACATGTGGCATGGATGTTAATGATCTCTATAAAAAAGTGGACGAGTTTGATAATCGCATCAGACCTGAAGCCAAAGCTCTTAGTCAGTGTAGGAGTGGATGCTCACGTTGTTGCTACACAGATATTTCTGTTTTCTCAGTTGAAGCCGACAACATTCGCCAATGGTTTTCTCAACTGACCATTTCTCAGCAGTCTGATCTCTGGTCGAAGTGGTCCCAGTCACTCGCACAGAAAATGAATTTTCGCGGAGACACCGTTTCTTCATGCACATTTCTTCACGACGAACATTGCACGATTTATGAAGCGAGACCTTTGATCTGCCGGACTCAGGGGATGGCGTTTCGTTTTCGGGAAGATAGCGAGGAGTACGTTGATGTCTGTACTCTCAACGATGGCATGCTCGATGAATTGCTGGATTCAGAATTTGTGAACCTCGATTTGCTCAATAGTATCCTTGGCGCGATGGCCGGTGAAGGAGAAAGAGTAAGCCTTATGGATCTGAGAAAGGTGCTGTTCAATTCAAAAAATTCCATGGCTTAGAGACGTTATAAGACTCAAGTTTTGCCTCAGTAATCCGACAAGAATAATCATGTTTATCCCTATCGGATTTGGAAATTTTCTGAGGAAATTCCCTCTGATGAGCCTGCTCATAGTCGCACTCAATGTATGTGTGTCCCTGATTTTTTTTCCTGTCATGAAAGGCCTGAATAAAAAGATGGATGGACTCTTCATGGCTAAAGATGTGATAGAGAGCCGCAGGAATATTGCCTTCGAAGCCTGTCTGATAAAATTAAAAAAAATTGAACTCTGTCACATGGCCTGTCAGGCCTGCAGTTACAAGCTTGCAGGCAAAGATGAAAGTACAAAAAACTCGAACAAAAAACTCGTTACTTTTTTAAACAGCATGAGACGTCCGGCAGAAAACTGGCCGAAGGAGTTTAAGAAAGCGAGATCATACAACAGCGTCCTCGCTTATGATAAACAATTTCAAGCCGAGAATCTCCGCTTGAAAGGAGAAGCTGGCTATCTGAGTTCTTCTTATAAAAGCCTTCGCCATTTTTTCCAGTCAACCTTCACTCATATAAACTGGTCTCACCTCATGGGGAACATGTTCATGTTCCTTCTGGTCTCAGTCTGGGTGGAGCAGAAAATTGGTCGCATGAAGACTCTTGGCTTGTTTCTCGCCGGTAGTTTCGTGGGCCTCTTCCTTCACGTCACACTTCATCCCGGGACCGTGATTGTCGGAGCTTCAGCGGGTGTGTCCGCTCTCATGGGGGCCTTCTTTGCATTTTTCTGGAGATCAGAAATGCGTTTTCTTTTCATGTTGCCGCCTGTTTATTTTGCCAGACTCACCTTACCTGCAATCTGGACTTTTCCTTTCCTCTATCTCGCTTCAGACCTGCAGGCACTCCTGATGCCGAAGGCAGATGGTGTTGCTCACTGGGCGCACATGGGTGGAATCCTCGTAGGACTTGGTTTCGGATATTGGTTCTCGAAAGAAGAGAACCTTAAGGCCCACCAGTTGTATCGTGAAGAAGATTTGCTTGAAAAGAAAATGTTGAAAGCGGATTCTGCAGAATCACTCTGGCGTGCCTTCAATACGGTGATGTCGTGGAACTGCCAGAATCGTGAAGCCGTCAGACTCTATCTGACCCGTGCTCAGACTCTGGGACTCATGCTGAAAACTCAGTCCCAAAAGAATAATCTCCGCGACACTTTTTACTACACCAGCAACTATTATTTCAAGAAAGGGACTAACGAAGAGATTCATTCGTGGCTCCGGCTACTCCCGGTGAATCTCAAGCTTCATTCTTGTTTGAAATCAGTGCCGCTTCGTCGTCTGCTGATATTTGCCGATGAGGTTGCATTGAGCGGTGATAACCAACTTGCTCTTCGTCTTTACGAATGTGCTCTTAAAATGAAACCCGGTCTTGTTGCCAGAAATAAAATTTCGACAGCTATTGATACAATTCACATGCTGAATGAGGAGATTGCAAATGAGCGAAGCTTACAAACTGCCACCCCTGCCTGATCAGGAACCTGTTAAACCGAAACCGAACCTCAAAAAGGTTTTCGATACCTCGGGTTCAGAGCAGTTCAAACCAGGAAATAAGAACAAGAGAGTTATTGCCTTTATTCTCGACGGAGTGATCTCGACCGTGATCTCCACAATCGTTGCGGCCCTCCTGGTGAAGACGATTTTCACGCAGCCTGAAACTCAGGGAATTGCGGCCATCGTCATTCAGATGGCCGTGAACTCATTCTACTGGATCGGTTGTCCGTACTATTACGAAGGCACTCCCGGGAAAAAAATGATGGGACTTCGGATTGTAGGCAATGACTACAACACAGAGTTGACCTTCAAACAGCTCGTGATGAGAGAATCCGTCGGCCGACTTCTATCCATGATTTTCATGCTGGGATACGTCTGGTGTGCGATCAACAAAGAAGGGAAAACCTGGCACGACATGATCTCAAAAACACGCGTTGTTGATTATAAATAAAGAGTCGAGCACCAGGGATGGTGCTACGGATTCTTTTTCTGATTATCTTTGAGCTGTTCGTTTAGCTTGTCGAGATTCTGCTGCCATGACTTGTCTTTCTTCTTCAGCTTCATTTCCGGGTTATCAGATTTTGAATTCGGATTCACCTCAATGAACTTGTCCGATGACTGTCCGAACGGAGATCCCTGACCTGCCATGGAGATATCAAACAGTGGAAGGAGAGGTTTGAATTCTTTCTCGCCAACGTCACTTGAGAGTTTCTCGATTTCTTCCGGGGGAAGGGTGAGTTTATCGCTGGCACTCGCATTCTTTGTCTCATCATTCACGAGCACGAGATGATCCCCTTTCACGAGATCGTGGCTTAAGCGCTTGCCCGTTTCAAGAACTACGGCTTTACCTTCTGACAGTGCAAACTGAGAAATTGCCTGATTTCCGACTAATTGATAGTTGAGGAGTAGCTTGGTTCCGCGAACACCCATCACAGCGTGCTTGGTCTTGTAGCGAAGGTCTCCTTCTTTCACCGGATTTTTCACGTCACTCGACATTTGTCCCTTGATGAGGTGGAAGAGACCCTTGCGTTTGTTCTTGTCAATGAACTCGAATTCTTAAAATGTCATTTCAGAGTTTGGACCGACCGTGATGATGGTTTCATCGATCATCTGGATCTTCACGATGGACTTATCCATGGTCTGGATGGAATCCGTGATCGCGAAACGATCGCCATGCCCGAGATCTTTCTTCTCACCCTTCTTGGTGATAAGGGCCTTTCCCTTAAAGAGTTTCACTTGTCCGATGTAGCTCGGTACGGCCTTGCCTTTTTCTTTGTCAAAGACAAAGTCCTGAGCAAATAAAGGGAAGGAAAAGATGAGGCATAAGATTATTGTGTTCATACACTAAAGGTTAAAGTCCCTATCCATTTTTGTCCAATTCTTCTTACGCGCCTGCCCCGATGAGGTCATTTGCTCCAAAGATGGGCATTCCTGCCCATAAAAACGGGTCTTGAGCATGGCCTTTAATTTGCTCTTAAGAGTCTGGCAAAATTGAGGAGCACACGATGAAAGAAGAATCACTTTGGACCCGCTATTCCGACAATCTTAGTTTTCCGCGTCTTCTTGAGGACATCACGGTTGATGTCGCTATTATCGGAGGAGGGATCACTGGTGTCACCACGGCAGCTCTTCTCGCAGATTCAGGAAAAAAAATCGCACTTCTTGAGGCCCGTCAGATTGGGCGAAGCAGTTCAGGTTTCAGCACCGGAAATCTTTACGAAATTCTCGGTGATGAACTTTCGGATCTGGTTCAGCTTCATGGAGCAGAGAAGGGGAATCGGGTTGTCAGTTCCCGCCGGGAAGCGATTCTTCTCATCGAAAGGATGATTGAGCGCTTTAGCATCGACTGTGATTTCCGTCGCGTCCCGAGATATTTCTACGCCAGCGTAAAAACTTCCGAGCAAACCATCGAGAACGAAGCAAAAACTCAAGCATTGTTAAATCTGCCGTTCACTTACGGTCCTTTTCCGGAGAAACGCCTGCAGGCGAGAGTAGGTATCGTTAATGATGATCAGGCCCAATTTAACCCGCAAAGATACATTGAAAAACTCGCTGAAAAAATCAACTGCGGCAACGTCGAAATTTATGAGCGCTCAGCAGTTGAAAAGATCGAGAAAATAGATGGGCGTTATATCCTTTACACCGATCACGGAATAATCTCAGCCGAAAAAATCATCCACGCCACACATACGCCTAAAGGCCTGATGACATATCATACATTGTTGGGACCTTATCGTGAGTATGGCCTTGCTTTCAAGATCAATGGCCGGCCACATCCTCCGGGAATTTTCTTTGGATATTTTGGTGACTTCCATGTTTCCACCCGAGGATATGAAAGAGATAGAGAGCAGTACCTCGTCGTCGTTGGAAGTCCTCATAAAGTCGGACAGGGGGACAGTGTTGAAGAGATGAACCGTCTTGAAATATTTGCACGTGCCCACTTTGATGTGGTGGAAGTTGTGGAGAGATGGGGAGCTCAACAATACAAAACGACTGATTATCTCCCATACATCGGTCACAAATCAAAAGGCGAGGATGTCTTCATCGCGACCGGATTCTCCGCCCACGGTCTCACCTACGGAACTGTTGCAGCACAGATCCTTGCGGATCAAATTCTCGGACGAGAAAACCCTTATGCAGATTTGTACTCACCAACCCGCCTGAATCCTCTGAAGTCGGCACCAAAATTCATCAAGGAAAATGCGAATGTCTTTTATGAGTATGTGAAAGATTATGTTCTGGAAAATTATCCGCAAGATCTTCATGACGTCGCAGCGGCCGAAGGCAAAATCGTCTCTTTTGACGGAAAGAAAATTGCTGTTTCCCGTGATGAAGAAGGGCACCTTCACGTTTGTTCAGCGATTTGTCCGCACCTTGCCGGTGTTGTTCACTGGAACAATGCTGAGAAGACCTGGGATTGTCCCTGCCACGGAAGCCGGTTCACTCCAGAAGGTGACGTCCTCGAGGGCCCGGCCTTCAAGGGACTACAGGTCTATCAACTGGCAGATCTCGAAGAGAAAGCAGAAAAATCAAAAAAAGAAAGCTGGATTCCACGGACAGGAATTTCGCCGAGCGAAGAAAGCGGACTTATATAATTTGTGACTACCAGTCTTTGACGGCCATGAGCATGAGTCCGTCATCGACTGGCACAGGAACAATCATGGCAGTGTCGGGATTTTCATCCGCTTTGAAAGATGCCCGCGCCCAGAATGTGCCGATGGTGGCACCGGCGACAACGTCACTGGCCCAGTGACGTGCTTCACGGATACGGGCGATGCCGATGGCAGAGGCAACGGCATAAGCTGGCACACCCACAGGCCATCCGTATGAATAGGCGAGTGAGCCGGCGAGAGCATATGCACTCGTTGCATGGCCCGATGGAAACGCCGAGGGCCAGGGTAAAAAGTCTGTTCGATTATCTGGCCGATTTCGTCTGGCCACTGCAGAAATGGCAGTCTGAGACGTCGTCGCGAGTAGCAACGTACGCACGGTCTTGAGTCCGTTACTTTGATCAAAAGCAAGTTGCGTGAGCGCGAGAGACATACCAATCACACCATTTCCAAGTTTTCCCCAGTAAGCTGCGTCTTCCTTGCCCATCAGGATTCCGTCTTCATTATTTGAGTCGTGGATCTTGTGGTCATAAATGCGCGTGGTAAACGTCAGCCCAGTTCCAACAGCAAGGAGTGTGACTCCCTTACCATCCACTGACTTTTTAAGTGTGGGTTTGAGCTGGTCTTCCCAGGCCCAGGGGAAAAATGGTTTTCCATCCGTCGGATCATGCCAGGCCATGCTTACACTGGAGAATGCGAAGAGAAAGATGGTAAATAGGCAGAAGTTTTTTTTCATCAGAATACCAATAGTCCTATGCTGACATAGAGACTGTAGATTTTAAACTTATTGCCTGTGTTCGCGAATTCGGTCACAGGAATTTCGCCATCGTTTTTCACGCCGATGTAGCGGTTTAACTGCTGGTAAGTGAATCCATATTCCACGTACCAGACTTTTCCATTTGCTCCGTCGTACATGTTTCCGATGGCGCCACCATAGACGGGACCGTCATATTGAATCCGCGATGCCTTGGTCTTCCTGTAAATTTCCGGTGAGTCCCGAAGATAGAAAACCGTAGGTGCCTTCCCTGCAAATGCACGGGCGTAAATCCCTTTGGATTTTGTGAACGGGAAATGATTAAAACGATATTTCAGTCCTCCTGTGAAAAGCGTGTCCCAGACGAGGTATTCTTTCACTTTGTTAAACTTGACTCTCGAAGCTGCTTCAAGGGCCCACTGAGAATTTATATAGTATCCGACCTCTGTCTTAAAATTTAGTCCGACGCCCTGATCCTGCTTTGCAAAGTCGGAGTTATAAATCGAGGCATTCAATCCACCGCCGGCAAAAAGATGGATTCCTTTCTGCCATTGATCGGCCTTGAAAACATACTTGTCTGCTCTTGCAGAAAACGAGATCAAGAGGAAAAGGATGGAGATGATCCTAGAATTCATAGGACACCAGCAACCCTTTCTGCTCTTTTGACAGAATAGGAGTATACGAAAAATTATATTTTTCATCCCATTGAGGAATCAGCGGAAAAGGATTGAGGACATAACCAAGTGTGTGTCCCCACCAGCTTTCCTGTCCGTGAAAAAAAATACTGAGCTTTTCCATCCCCACACCAAGTACAGTTCCGTAAACAGGAGTCTGATAGATATCCTGGTAGCTCGGTCGCTCTGTTGCAGTTTCAACGGTGAATTCAAATGCAAGTGAAGATAAGAATGACCACCAGAATGCTTCCACACGGTCATAGCCTCGTGATCTGAACCAGAGGTAATAGTAGTTCCCCGTCACACCATGCTTAAAGATGTTGTAATCGAAGCTATCCTTATCAAAATGCGGACTGAACATATTCCTGTGCCAGTTTTCGAAAGAACCCTGCTTTTTGATAATAGAATGTTGAGCGGTGAGGTAGTAAGTCCATTGACTGGCGTAGACGATCCCAAAGTTCAGGGTTTTTTCTGAAGCAGGAACTTCTCTGACACGTGGGACATAACGCTTGAGAACGTCTTCATCTTCACTCCATGCAAGGAGAGGACAAAGTAAAAGCCAACCTGCCATAGCGAAGCTCTTCATGCAGTCATTTATATCATGCGAAGATGAATGTCTGGCCTAAGGTATTCTCAATAAAAAACGGGCCGCAACTTAGGCGGCCCGTCGTAAAAACTAAAAATTTAGTTAGCTGAGATCTGAAAAGTGATCGTGTCTTTATAGTTACCAGCAACCATATCTTCTGCTGGAATTCCAGTGTATGAAATCAACACATCATTATCAACGTCAGCTACGACCGCAGACGAGTGAACAATTTCATCTCCGTTAACAAGGTCAATCACTTGACTGTCGTATTTGATTGAGTAAGGGAACTCTTCGGCGCCGCCTGTGCGAATGAGTTTTCCGAGATTAGCTGAAGAGATTGAGATTTTATAACCCGAGTTTGAGTTTGATTTCTCATTAACGGATGCAACTTTTAAATCATTCGCTGAAACTTCTAGATCAAGTGTCAGGGCAACGGCTTCCGGTGTCACGAGGATAGAAAGCTTCTCATTTACTTTCCCTTTCAGGTTTAAAGTTCCAGATGTCGCTGCGAAAACGGAGAAAGAAGCGAGTGCAAGTGTTACGGCGAAAAATTTCATTATTGCCCTCCAATGAGCGAATTGAGATGAAGTAGTTACTGACTATTATTAAGGAAACCTGAAGAGATTTGGGTTATTGTGAAAGAATGACTAATCTGAAATATATATCTGTCAAAAAATTCGACATAAGCGACGTGCATGAAAGACCCTAAGTATAGATATTCACCTGCCAGGAAATTTCCTGCCTACGTCTTTGTTCCCGGAGAGAATGCCCACCCCAAAAAGGCCGGTGGACATATGGAAGGATTGGGAGACCCTGTCTCAGCTCCGATTAATCCCCAGGGACCTGAAGAGAGTCATGATCTGCGTTTTGGTCTTGATCTCTATAATTTTGGTTACTATTGGGAGAGTCACGTTTTTTTCGAGGCCTTGTGGAACGCTCATCAGAGAGAGGGAAGTGTGGCCGATCTCCTCAAGGCTTTCATCAAGCTTGGAGCTGCGGGAGTTAAGGATCTCATTCATCAGCCGAAGTTGGCGATAGAGCATCGTCAGAGAGCGAGAGAGTTGCTGGAAAGTGTGAAGAAGTCAGAAGGGGACAAGTTCCTGGGCTTTGATCTCCAGGAACTGATTGAAAGAGATTTAACAAAAAGTCAGCGAATCGATCCGTCCTGGAATTAAGCACTCTCGAGTTTTAAGAGTTTGATCTTCATCGGGATGCCGCTTGAGTAACCACCCAGTGTTCCGTCAGCTGAGATCACACGGTGACAAGGAACGATCACACAAATGGGGTTTTTTCCATTAGCACCACCTACCGCACGCACAGCTTTCTTATTTTTAATTTTTTCAGCGATGTCTTTATATGAGCAGGTTTTTCCATAGGGAATCTGAAGGAGTGCATTCCAGACTTTCTTCTGGAATTCAGTACCATCGAGCTCAAGCTTGAGATCAAATATTTTTCTTTTTCCTGCAAAGTATTCAGTCAGTTGCTTTTCAGTTGTTTTAAGAATTTTATTTTCTTCAACAGCTTTCACCATCGCAACATCCTGCTTGCGGTTATAAACGCCTTTAAGTCCGGTTGCCGAGGCCACCAGATAAAGATCACCCACTTCTGATTTCATTTTCCATTGTTGATGAGAGATATTTTGTTTCATTTTGTGTTCCTGTTTTAACTCAATGCTAAAACAATTTTTTCTGTTTGCATGGCCCCAAAATGTATTTTGGTTCTGATCTTGCAACTATCTCCTCAAGTTAAGTTTTCAGGGAGGAAAATATGCAAATTTACGATTTATTAAAACAGGACCACGAAGAAGTTAAGGCACTTCTGACGGAACTCGTAAATCTGGCCGAAGATGACGATTACCATAGCGTTCTCATTGACCAGATTGCCTCAGCTCTCATTCCCCATTCACGTGCTGAAGAATCGGTATTTTATAATACGATCCGCGCTGTAGATTCGGATACGGGCGAAGTGATGCATGGTTATAAGGAGCATATTGAAGCAGAAGGAATTTTGCGTACTCTTCAAGCATTAGATAAAACCGATATGAGCTGGAAAGCTACTGCCGTGAAGCTGAAAGAAGCTCTTGACCATCACGTTGTTGAAGAAGAATCAAAGATCTTTGCTCAAGGACATCGCATTTTCACTGCTGAAGAAGCAGAGTCCATCGGTGAAGCTTTCGTTGAACTGAAAGGTAAAATTGTTCTACAAGGTGGTCTGGCCAATACTTTCGAGCTGGTAAAAAACCTCATGCCGCCAAGACTCATAAACAAACTCAGTAACTTCTCTGCTTCTGGTCGTTCCGGAAGTGCCGGTGTGTAGGGGGAAGTTGTCTTAAAGTCATTTTGATATCCAGAAATTTTTGAAGATCCTGAGGCAGATCCTGCTGGATAAACTTTGGTACAGCCGGGGCCCTGAGTTCTTTGGCTGAATCCCTATCCATCAAGTCGGATAAGACATAATTCCCGCCACATTTTTGATTTATGACATAAAATAAGAAGACAAAATAACTTCGGGGATCATTTGTCCGGAAAGCTACTCATTCTTTTTTTCCTTATCACTTTGCCGCTCGCTCACGCCCGCGAAGTCGAACAATCCGATCTGCATTTTCTTTTTGGATATCAGGCCTTTCTCAAAAAAGATTTCCCAACATGTGTCTATGAATTCAATGAGACGACCAGATCGTCTAAGAAGCTGAGACTCATCAGTAAAGCTTCGCTCTTTCGCGCTATTTGCGAAGCTAAACTAGAACAGAAAAAAACTTCTGCTTATCATGCGGTCAGAATCAAAACAAAATATTTAAGCTCATGGGATAAGCGCCACTTTGTCCGCCTGAAGAATTATCTTAACGAAGATTTTAACGTCGCTCTCAAAGAGAAGAATGCGCCGGAAAAACCTCTTCATCCTTTGTATTTCTCACTTTCAAGTTACGGCGGGCAGATTTTTTATCCCCATCCGTCTCAGAAAAACCGTGTCGGCCTCGCCGGAATTCTAGGTTCACTTTCTCACCAGAACTGGGATTTTGTTTTCGGCTATGAGAGAAACACTCTTCGGGCCCGGGATGACTACCGTGGTTTCTCCCAGACTCAAGGTCACCTTGCCGGTGGTTATCATTGGAAAAATTTTGCAATCATGGGGCGCTTTACGAACATCAGCAGCGATACTGAGTCTCAGGACAGTATCCGTGTCCATGGTGTAGGTATGAGCTACCAGCTATTCTCGAAAACAAAGTTATCAGTTGATGGTTATTATTCGAATTATCCCAATAGTGGACTTGGTGACCTTACTGTTTTGCAGACTGTCTTCAGTATCGAGCAAAAAACTTTTCAGCTTCCTGCACTTGAAAACTGGATCAAGGCCGGTGTTCAACAAACCCGTCCGTCTTCACCCCGTATTAATAATGGAAGCAGTTTCATTGAAAAAGGTGTGGCCAACAGAAGTTTCATTGATCTCTATTTCAAATCCGGCCACTTCACATTGATGGGTGGGGTCTGGGGCGGTCGTGAAGTTTTCGGTGTGAGAAATAATGGAGTCATGATTTTCTCCACTCCCGAAGAACATCTCGGAGGTCAGACGGCTTCTTTCACCTGGGAAGCGAGCAGGCGTATGGACTTGACGGCAACATTCATGAACGAAAAAATCCGCATCAACACGACTGATAGTACGGCCCGCACAACAATGGGTACCTTCACTTATCACTTCTACTAGGAATAACGATGACGATCTTTTTTTACATGGCCTTTCTTGCTTCAACTGCTTTTGCGAATATTGAAATCGAAGATCATTCACTGGTGTTCGAATCATACGTTCTCGAAAAGCAGAATAAAATTCTTCAAGCACTTGATCGCATGAAAAAAGTGGCCGCTACCGAGTCAGACAGTTACTTCGTTCATCAGCGAATAGGGCAGCTCTATATCTCGGCGAAAGATGTTCCGAAAGCTATCGCGCATTTCCAGAGAGCTTCAGAACTCAAGCCCAAGTCTCTCGAGCCGTGGCTGATCCTCGCGCACCACCATGAAAAAATAGACGAGTACATCAAGACCAAATTATTTTCCGGTGAAGCACTTTTGCGAGATCCTCTTCACAAGGAAGCGGGCATGATGTACGTCAAAGCTTGTCTGAAGCTCAAGACCTACGCCGATGGATTTGATCATGTACAAATCCTGCTCTCGGGTTTTCCTAATGACGCTTACTTTCTTGAACAAAGAGCTTTCTTCCTCGCCAACCTTGGAAAAAAGGCAGAAGCTAAGGCCGCCTTAACGGACCTCTTACTGGTTGATCCCGATAACGAGTTCGCCCGTAAGTTTGTCACTAAGGAACAATAAAGGTGGCCTTATGAGTTCTGTCATTTTGATGGCGATGTCTCTGCGAAAAGATTCTTTCAATAAAAAACTTATTCTCAACGCTCAAAGAATTCTGGAAGCAAAAGGTGAGAACGTTGAAGTTCTTTCCTTCAACGATTTTCCGATGGCCGTTTATAACGGAGACGATGAAACGTCTCAGGGTCTTCCGAAAAGTGTCGTTGATCTGGGGATGAGAATTTCCTCTTCACGCGGAGTGATTTTTTCTACGCCTGAATACAACGGTGGAATGCCGGGCCCCTTTAAGAATGCCTTCGACTGGGTGTCGAGGATCAGGCCCATGCCCTGGACCGGAAAAAATATTCTTCTTCTCGGAGCATCTCCCGGAGCTTTGGGTGCTGTCAGAAGTCTCTGGCACTCCCGGGTCCCTTTTGAAGCAGTAGGAAGTTTCGTTTTTCCTGAAATGTACGGACTTTCAGCAGCTCACGAGGCTTTTGATGCAGAGGGAAAGCTCGGAGACGCAATGCAGGAACAACGTCTCGACAAACTGCTTCACTCATTTTTGGAAAATCTCAAAAGATTTTCTGCTTAAATGCAGGAAATTGTAAGAATATTCAACTATACGACAAAAATAGTCAGTCATAATCTTTAGACCTTCCAAATTTGGAAAAGTCTAAGGAGATGACTTGAAAACGATTGCCGCTCTTTTATGTGCCCTGGGTTTAGGATTGTCTGCAGAGGCCGCCACTCTGATTTATCCCCAAGCAAAAGTTCAGTTCGTTAAAAAAACGGACGCACCTTCACTGGTTGAAGTGATTCATGACCTTGGTCTTTCTGTTGATCCGCAAAACCTGCGCTTGATCGATATCAAAGAAAGTATCCTCGGCACTCATTACACTTATCAGCAGACTCATCTTGGTCTTGACGTTGAAGGCGGACAATTCTCGCTTTCAGTTGATGAGAACAACGAAGTGATCAAAGCATACGATGCGACGATTACATTCAGAACTGGTCCTAAATCTCAGCTCCCATTTCTCAGCCAGAACGGTGCCTTGAAAATTGCGTGGGCACATCTTCAGGTTGACGGGGAACTCCTCGTGACTCCGGTTGTAGAACTTCAGTACTCAACAAAAATGAGCCTCGTCTATTCTGTGAAGCTCGCGACGAGTTCACCTTTCGGTTACCACGTGATCGAAGTGAATGCCCTGAACGGTCAGGTTATTTCTCAACGTGATGAAGCTCTTCCACGCTTCAAGAATGAATCTGTTGTAGCTCCACGAGTTGTCGGAACTCTGACTTCATTTGAAAGTGCACTTTCAAAAGTTCAGTTTAAAGAAGTTAAAAAAATGTTCGAGCTTCCTGAGTTGATGGCAAGCGGAACTGCACAAGTTTTCGATCCGAACCCAGTTGTGACTCTTGGTCGCACTGATCTTCAGGATGGATCACCGGCGACTGAATTCAATCAGGCCTATGTCACACAAACGTTGAACGAAATCACACAGGCCGGCGGAGTGTATTCTCTCAAAGGTCCAAAAGTGACTCTCGCAGATTTCGAAGGTCCATCGATCGCACCGGCGACTTCAGCTTCTGGAGTCTGGGATTTCGAGCGCGGACAAAATGGTTTCACAGATGCGATGACCTATCTTCACATCGATCGCAGCATTCGTTACCTCGAAACTCTCGGGTACAAAACTGCGAAGAAAATTTTCCCTGAAAGCATCGTCGTTGATGCCAACGGTTTGAACGACGCAGATAACTCACACTACATTCCTTCTTCACGTCGTCTCGCTTTTGGTCATGGCTGTGTTGATGACAATGAAGATTCTGATGTTATTCTCCACGAGCTTGGCCACGCTATCCAACATCACATCAACTCGATGTGGATGGGTGGAGACACAGGTGCCATGGGCGAGGGCTTCGGTGACTACTGGGCTTCTTCTTACTCATTGAGCCTGCCTCACGGTATGGACACTCGTCCGGAATGGGTCTTCAAGTGGGATGGACATAATGACTGCTGGCCTGGTCGCGTGATGAACGTTCGCTACGATTACACTCCAGGAAAAACTTACGGCGCTCACCAGAGAGTCGGGAACGTATACTCGGATGAAATCTGGTCTGCTCCTCTCTACAAAGCTTACCTGGAACTTCGCCAGAACAAAGTTTCTCGCGAAACGATCGACAGAATCATCATCGAAGCTCACTTCGGTCTGGGATCTGGTCTCACAATGCCACAAATGGCACAGTCGATTGTGAACACGGCCGCGAAGCTGTACCCGGGTAAAAATTACGAGGCGACTTACCTCAAATACTTCAAAGAACAAAAAATTCTTTAATACTTTTAAGGCCAGCAAAGCAATTTGCTGGCCTTACTTTTAGAACTCAATAATTTTCGCCTGAAACCCTGTATTTAATGACCCAGTAATGGCCCCCGGTTCTTGTCTAACTCGTCGCAATATACTACAACCTCCCCATGATTAATCTCATTATGTTTCTTCTCAGCGCACTGTCTGCTGAGGCCCGGTTACCGGTCTATCACAGAGAGCTTCTGCCTTACGTGCAGATGGCCCCGGATCAGGGTGAAACTTCTACGTGCCTGTTCATGGCAAGTACGGGGGCCATCGAGCTCCTGGCCAATAAGAAAAACAATGTTCGCAATCCTGTTCCCTACGGCCCGTATGATCTCTCTGAGGCCTATACAATTCATGGTGATGATTTTGAAATCGCTGGAAAATATTTCTGGGAAATTCCTGTTCAGAAATACAACTACGGATACGGAATCCACACGTCTCGATGGCCTGTTTCTGCCTGGACGGGTAACTGGGAAGATCAGTCTATCTGGCAATGGCAGGATTATTCCAAGATGAAGAAGACCAAGGTTCCTAAAGTGGAAACGATTCCTCTTTTTGTTCTCGGGAATAAGTATTCGACAGAAGTTCTCGACAAGACTCACATCCAGCAGATCAAAGAAGCTCTCGTAAAATATAATTCTCCGATCCTCGTGAACTACGTGGATGATGATTACTGGCATGTTGTTTTGATTGTTGGTTACGACGATCGTCTGCCGGGATCATGCTACGAAGTTGAAGGTATCGATTGCAATAAAGATCTCGGGTCTTTCTTTGTTCGCGACTCATTTGGGTTGGGAGTTGAAGTCCGTGACTACGACTGGTTCAGGATGCAGGGTAATGCAGCTTTTGTCGTTAAAGAAAAGAAAGCCGCAAGAAGGGCCATCGTGAACAAGAAGGCGAGCCGATGAAAACATTATTCATCATTTGTGCGATTTTATCGTTGAATGCCACGGCATCCACGATCAATCTCCAGCCCTTTGATCAGAGAAAACTTGCTATCCTCATGAGCAAAATGTCATCTGATGAAAAATCATTTGAGAGTGTAGAAGTAACGTCTCCGGCATCGGGCAAAAAAAATACAGTCACGTTTCCGGCCAGCGGTCCTTTCAGAATTAAATGTACCAATGTCTATTATCTGAACTCCCCGTTTTCTACGGATGGTACTTGTAAAGTCAGTATCGACATGAAAGGGCATGGGGTTTCTCAAAAAAATGATGAAATCAGATTCATCACAAGTGATTCAGAAGTTGTGACTTCTTTTTATAAGGCAATTCCCTATAGTAAGTCCGACAAGGATTTTCGTGGGTGGGAAAGAGATGATGGCAGCAGGGACTTCGACGGCATCAAGACGTCGTTATTTCATTTCGTCATCAACTGTACTAAGTCCCGCTGTACCTTCCGGTTTTCTGCGAAAAACTTAGTCCCATAGAGTTCCCTGACCGTACTGAATAAAATAAACAATTGTCATTATGACGGTCGCGAGAAGGATGAAAACCATCCCGTATTCCATGGCCTTGAAGGGCCGGCTTTGAGTGAACTTCATAAAAATAACCCCCGTTGATTTATTTTAAGTCCTGACGCTTTTTCCTCCTATACAAGAAATCCCGAACATACCTGAATAGGGGCCGTATTGAAGGTGTCTAAGTCTTTTACATCAGCTGTAAATTCCACGCGTCTACATGGTCCAGAACCTTAAGTTTGCTAGTATGGGAAAACAGGAGTCCCCATGAAAAGCTTATTCTTGAGCGCTCTCATTGCCTTCTCAACTGCCTCTTTTGCCCAGTGGACTCATGCTGGTGAAGAGCCATCGAACGCTGTGGACTGCAATACGTACCACTACTTTGAAATACCGGAGTGTGCGGAAGTCACGAAAGTCCGCATGGGCGAAATGGAAAGAGACTTCGCCCTGGTTGAAGCAAAAAGAAAACTCGTAGAATCTGACCCGAAATATATCGTGAACCTTCGCGAATTCGAAGGATGTGAAAGCGTGGATGTGAAAAGCAAGCTACTGCCGAAAATGAATCAGGCAGAACTCTGCCGTCGTCAGCTGATGGAAGAGCTTGAAGAATCAGGTTATTTTAAAGAACTCGAAGCTAATTTTTAAAGGTATTTCATGTTGAACCTGGTCACCCGTTCTCTCGTACTCTTTGTCGCTCTGACCTCGGTCAGTCATGCTCAGTGGCGCAAGGATAATCCGTTTAACATTTCTTCAGTGACCAATGACAGTCAGATCACAGTTCAGACTGCTCGTGACCTTAAACCAGATGTTCGCCTCGTGTGGATATCAGTGAAGAAAGGTTCAAAGCAGGTTGATACATTTATTGATGCGAATTCACGGTTCATCAGCACGAAAGTCTGGTTACGACACGGACCCGGTGTCTATCAAGTCAGCGTGATGACGAACGCTTCCACATCAAGAACCAGCAGCTTTATGGTTCAGGAAAGAGTGGAAGTTGAGAACATGGATACGAGCGAAAACATCGACGTAACAGTTCCATCGGCCGAGATTCAAAGTGAAGATTCAAAAATAGTTGAGCTTACTGAATCGCTGACTCAGGGGATGGCGACGGACCTCGAAAAAACAACGGCGATTCATGCGTGGATAACAAGAAACATTGCCTACGATGTAGATAGCTATTTTGCTGGCACTTACATCGGACTCAAGTGGGACGCTGTTACGATGCTCGAAAAAAAGAAAGCGATCTGTGCCGGTTATGCCAACCTGGCAGCGGCCATGAATCGTGCAGCTGGAATTCCAACGAAGGTCATTAACGGCGAGGCGATTTTCTCTGGCCAGAACTGGACCGGACAAACGAATCACGCCTGGAATGAAATGCTGATCGATGGAAGATGGATCATTCAGGATACGACCTGGAACGCTGGCTCAGTGGACTTCCGTCGCAAGACCTTTACATTCATGCCACGCATGACTTACTTCGATCCTGATCCGGCCTTCTTTGACCTAGATCACAAAGCAGAATAATCTCAATTTAGTATACAACTCGTGTGCGGATGGAGCGATTGAGTTTCTCAATCTCCTGACACAGATTTGCCGCATGTGTGGAGTGAACGTCCATTACGAGATATCCGATTTCATCATCAGTGGAAAGGAACTGACCTTCGATGTTCGCTCCCGCTTTCGAGATAATGGTATTGATCTCCCCGAGTACCCCGGGCTCATTTTTGTGTACGTTCAGGATCCGCGATGTTCCTTTCTTAATTGGAAGATCCACGTTCGGAAAATTCACTGCTCCAGATGAAGATCCGATTTTGAGATAGCGGCGGAATGATTCGGCCACTTCCATCCCGATATTTCTCTGTGCTTCTTCTGTGCTTCCTCCGATATGAGGAGTGAGAATCACGTTGGGAAGGTTCTGAAGGGGAGACAGGAATTTTTCTTTATTCGAAGCTGGCTCAACAGGAAATACATCAACGGCACAACCGGCGATGTGTTTATCTTTAAGTGCTTTCACAAGATCTTCAATGACAACGACAGTCCCGCGACTGGCATTGATAAGATAACTTCCTTTTTTCATCATCGCGAACTCACGCTCTCCGATCATGTTCATCGTCTCGACGATCTCAGGAACGTGGAGAGTGACGAAGTCCGAAACCCGAAGAAGGTCTTCGAGCTTGTTCATGACGACAGCATTTCCCAGCGGAAGTTTTTTTACAGCGTCGTAAAAAACGACTTTCAATCCCATGGACTCTGCGAGAACACTCACCTGGCTGCCGATGTGTCCGTATCCCACGATACCCAGGGTTTTCCCGCGCACTTCTTTTGAGCCTTCTGCAGATTTAAACCATTCTCCGAGATGGGCCTTTGAGTTGCGGTCACCCAACTGGCGCGAGAGAGCAATCATTTCTGCAATCACGAGCTCGGCCACTGATCTTGTGTTGGAGTGAGGAGCATTGAAAACAGCAACACCTTTTCCGCGAGCACTTTTCAGGTCTACCTGATTGGTACCAATGCAGAAACATCCGATGGTGGCCGTTTGAGCACAGGTTTGCAGGACTTTTTCAGTGATCTCAGTTTTAGAGCGGATGCCGATCGCGCAATATTTGGGGGCCAGCTGAATCAGCTCTTCCTCAGTTGGTGCATAAGTTAAGAGGTCGACGGCATAGCCTTCGTTTTCCAGATACTCTTTGGCGATCGGGTGAATGTTCTCAACAAGGAGGATGCGTGGTGGGGTAGTAGTTTTCATCAGACTATTTTCTTTAAAAAGGACCTGACCGCAAAGGAAGAATTACAAAATCTTATACTTGCGGAGCATTAAACCGTTAGACGGCCTGTGTTTTAAGTTCTTGCGCCCCAATTCGCGCTTTTGGCCTTAGTCAGGCCTTGTTTAACTTTTCGAGTAAGCAGGTCGATCTACCTTACATGAAAGCAGGCCAGTCTAGAAACTCAGGCACTCCAATCATTTTACCCGATAACTCTCGGGTGCCCACTCCGCTCATAACGTTTCGACCTCTGACGATTTCGGGGAAGAAATATACCCCTCGTTTTGATGATCGTTTGAGCCTTCTCCTATTAAAGAGAGTGATGCCTACGAAAGTTAGTCTTCTTCGCGCATACTCAGGTTGGCGCCATTCTGGTTCCGTTGAAGAAAGAGATATTGGTGAAGGCCGGGCCTTCTTCCGCTGGTTACAGAAACACGAGCTCTCGATTCTTTGGAGCGAGGATGATTTTTTCATCAATCCGTTCTTCGCGTCTCCGCAGTCTCCGAAGCACGATCCTTCTGATGAATTTGCACGTAACCTGAGTTTCGCGATAAGGCCCGTTCGCGTGGAGGACCGGACAATTAAATTGTATGTGGAAGATCGAGATATGATCAGTCTCTTGCATCTTTCCTACGGGAAAGAGGCAGACTTTCTTGAACTGATTAAAAAGTATGTGGCCGCGCGGTTTAAGTGGGAAGAGTGGCGGGCACCTGCTCCTTCGTTTCTAGACTGGATAGTGACGACAGGTAAAAGACCCGTTGTTGCTGAAGGAGAAATAGGTTTCCGCTTACCGGCGGAGTATCAGATATGTAGCCAAGTAAAGTTGTCATGATCAGAATAGACGCTGCAAAATGATCTTGGCAGTGAATGAAATCATGTGTTTCGGAAAATCAAGATGGTTGAGGAAATTTTCAGGGGTGTTAAGATTAGTGCCATGAAAAATAAACCGCTGATCTTCACGATACTAACGATTCTCTGTGTGATCGAGCCTCTGATCAAAGTGTTGTACTTCAAAGCTGTCACACATTTTGATCTTTCTGTGATCATGGGTAATCTCCTTGTCCGTAACAGTCTGCGGGAGGTCTTCGACTTCTGGCTTATTTTTCCGATCGCCGGTCTTCTCATCATGAAGCTTCGCCGCTGGACGTATTTTGCCTTCATGGGAATTCTTTCCTACATCGTCTATACGATCATGACTTACGAGAGCTATTCATGGCCCTACAATACGGCCCAGCCTTTTCTCTATCACTACGTCGTAGTGGCGATTTCAACGGGAATTTTCCTGGCATTTTTATCACCAAAAATGCGGGAACCCTTCTTCGATCGCAGAGTACGTTTATGGGAATGCATGGAACGCTTTCCAGTCCGCGTACAATGTACACTTCAGGACAACGGTGAGTTTTATACGGCCGAACTTCTGAACATCTCGAGAACAGGTGCTTTTCTTTCTCTGAACAGGTCCATCGATGCAGACACGATGTCTGTGATGGGTTTCACTTACGCAGGACTCATGATTGAAATTCCGGTGGAGGTAGTTCACGCCTTTCCGTTTAATCACCAGCCGGGATATGGGGTCCGGTTTCATTTCAGCTCGTTCTCGCAGTACTTCAAAGTCGCCCGTGTCATGCGCGAGCTTCAGGAAAAAAATCATCCGGGCACGGTAAAAGTCAAAGCAGCGTAAAACGGACTTGATAAAGGTCTCGTTGCTGATTAATCTTGTGGCATGAACTCCGGCCATCTCGAACTTTTCCTCAAACTCGTCTCGTCAGACTACAATCTCTCACGTGAGGAAAGTACTGTGCTGAAGAACCGCATGATGGCCGACGATCACGAATTCGAGCTCATCTGGAATCTCTACAAACTCAAGGCCCGCAAAACACGCAAGGGTGTAGACCCGTTTCAGTCGATCCTGAAAGAGCTTCTCGCCTGAGTTTTTCCTTAAGACTCAATAAATCTATGGGAAACCTAAAAACTTCCTCTGAGTTTCGTTTAACCATTCTCTAAGCCTCGACACTTCATTATCTTAAGTTGATTCATTCTGTTGGGAGAACATGCATGTTCAGGCTCATCGCTTTTGTTTTCACGATTTTATTTTCCATGAACTTGATGGCCCTCGGTCTGCCATCTCATCGTTTATCAACTCAGAAAGATGTCGATATCACCAGAACAATCAGACAGGCGCTTATACGCGAGAGAGAACTTTCCCTGCGCGCGCAGAACGTCAGCATTCTTGCCGAAGGCAATGAAATTATCCTCAGTGGCCGTCTCAAAAATGTTCAGGAGTTAAGGAAAGTTATCGAAATTTCCCGCAAGAACGCTCGGGGAAAGATCATCCGCAGCGAATTATCAGTTCAATAATACTTCAAGGAGGAAGATATGGGACAAGAATTACCAATCAGAACAGGCATTTCAGTCGTCGGTGTTTTTGATTCACGATCGGCCGTCGAAAGGGCCGTTGATCATCTGAAAATGGATGGATTCAGCTCCTCAGATATTTCTGTTCTCATGAACCACGAAGAAGAAGAAAAAGAATCCCATGCCCCTGAGGGTGCAGCTGCCGGAGCTTCTACCGGCATTCTCGGTGGCGGTATACTTGGATGGCTGGCAGGAGCAGGAGCACTCGCCATTCCAGGGATAGGGCCGTTCGTTGCGGCCGGTCCGATTTTTGGAGCGATCGCAGGCGCAGGGATCGGTGGAACAGTCGGCGGAATTGCAGGCGGTCTCATTGGCCTCGGAATTCCGGAACACCATGCTCAACGATATGAAACCCTTGTAAGAGATGGTGCAATTCTCGTCTCGGTTCACGTTGACCGGATGGAGCTTACTCTTCGCGCGCGTGAAATTCTCGAATGTCATGGCGCGAGCCATGTTTCACGAATAGGTGAGCGTGTCGAGGGAAGAGAACTCTACGAACAGAAATTTGGCCGCACTCGGGATAATCAAGACTCATCTGGTATGTATTCAAATGATCTTTAATTTATTTTCTGTCTTTGTTCTTTCTCTTCTTCTTTCTTGCGGAAAGAGTTCAACGTCCAGGCACGATGAAGTTGCTCAGAAAAAGGAAAAAGAAAGCATTTTTTACGGAACCTTTTTTCCCATGAATAGATCTCAGGTCTGGGAACCTCAAGGGATAGTAAAACTCACCAACATCCAGGATGAGTTTCATATCATTGTCGCCGCCCGTGATGTGACTCAGGCAACTCATCGTCAGAGCATACACATCGCCAGAAAATGTCCGGACTATCAAAGTGATAAAAATCTGGATGGACTCATTGATGGCCATGAGGTGCAGATAAAAGTGGGTAAGGCGATTATTCCCCTGGATAGTGACCTCGAATCTCAAACGAGTGGCCATGGAAATTATCCTTACGGCAATTATCGTTATGATCAGAGGGTTTCTTATTCAAAGATGCTGGGTGATCTTCAGGACATTGTCCGGCCCCATCCCGAATTCAGAAAACTCAAAGGTCGTGAACTTCCATTTAAACAATTGATCGTGATCATCTATGGCGTCCCTTCGGATTACATTGTGCCGGAAACCGTCGCCGCCACTGATGGACTGACGAGACAGGCATCACTTCCGGTTGCGTGTGCAAAACTCAGCAACCGTGGATCAATTCCTGATGAGCCAGATGTTTCACCTCCTGCCAGACCTCCTCAAGTCTCACAACCTGGGCCGGATCCGATTCCCACTATTCCATCAACTCCACCGCCCCGACCTGGATGGAGAGAGCGTATGGGCTCGGCATGGCGACGTGTGTGGTGCAGAGTTCGCCGTTGCGAGACAAATTCCGTGTGGTGAGCTGTCCTGACTTTTGACTCAGAATCGACTAAAGGCCTGAAAATGGATTCCTACCTTAAGTGCTCTTGAGGCATCAGCTTTGCACTTTTTCAGGAGGGTATAAAGAGGGGAAACTAATGACTTTAACGAAGATCAAAAAAAAAATTAAAGCAATGAGTGACGATATCTCTCAACATGAAGTGTTCATGCTGGCGTCATCGATTGCCTTTACGACTGCACTCGCACTCGCTCCATTCATGCTCATCCTGTTATTCGTGGCCTCACTTCTTGGCCCGGAGATTCAGGAAAAACTTTTCACGGAAATTTCAGAGGCGATGGGGCCGAAAGCAGGAAAAACTGTTCTGGATATCGTTCATAGTACCCAGAATAAACCAACTCTTGCCGGTCTCTCAGGGATCGGTGGATTCTTAGTTCTTGTTTTGTCTGCATCTGCGATCTTTACTCAGCTCCGCCATGCACTCGATAAAATCAATGATGTAAAATTAAGTGCACAGAAATCCGGCTGGCCTGCGTTCGTGAGAGAAAGACTTTTATCGTTTGGTCTGGTGTTCGGTTTCATTTTCCTTTCCATCGTTTCTCTGATGATTTCAACACTCATCACCGCATTCTTTCCTGGCGGTGACGGATTTCTTTGGCAATCAATCTTCTTTGCCTTCAACTTCGTCATGTTTGCTGTGCTGTTCATGATGCTCTATAGATTTGTTCCAAGCAGAAGGTACGAATGGAAAAAGGCCCGCATTTCAGGTTTGGTGAGTGCGGCCTTCTATATTATTGGTAAGGCCCTTATCGGTCTTTACCTGGGTCATGCCAGCTTTGCTTCTTCTTACGGAGCGGCCGGATCTTTTGTCATTTTCCTCGCCTGGGTTTATTACACGTCTCTGATATTGCTGATCAGCTGTGAGTTCACCAACAATTTTCTTCTATACACACGTAGATGGAGATTTGGTTCTACGACGGCATAAGGGAAAAATGAAATCGAGACTATTTATCGGTACAGCGGGATGGAATATCCCGTCATCGACCAGGGACCATTTTCCGCAGGAAGGGACTCATCTGCAAAGATATGCGGATGTCTTTCAGTGTGTGGAAATTAATTCTTCGTTCTATCGTGATCACCAACCGAAGACCTATGAGAAATGGGCAAATCTCACACCATCTTCGTTTCGCTTCAGTGTGAAACTGAATCAGCGTTTCACTCACGAGACAGAGAAATTTGCAGCTGAAGACCTGAGCAGCGCTATGGCAGGGTATGGTGAGCTTGGAGAAAAACTTGCTGTTCTTTTGCTCCAGTTTCCAGTTGGAAAGCCCTTCGATCCATTCTTTCTTGAAAATCTTTTTGAATGTATACGGCAATCCTATTTCGGTACCGTTGTCATTGAGCCCCGTAATCCCAATTGGAATTGTCCAGAGGCCCTCGAACTAATGAAAATCTATAATGTCTCAAAGGTGATTGCCGATCCGGAACGCTGTGACTTCGGGAAGCGAAGTTTTATCGATTATGGAGGACTTTCTTATCTCCGATATCATGGTCAGCCAGTGATTTATCGCAGTTCTTATGGCGATGACGTCTTGAAGGAACTGAAAGAGAAGATTCTCCATTCTCCCCGAGATATCTGGTGTATTTTTGATAATACGACCTTTGGTCACGCCACTGAGAACGCCATTAAGCTCGCCAGTATGACGGCACGGCCACTTCTCTCTTGAAGTCAGAACTTGTGAGTTTAAATAAAGTATCTCACCGCATAGTATCTGAACATGAAACTCATCCTGTTTTTTTTTGTAGTCCTCAGCTGCGGCCGTACCGTAGTGACAGAAAAAAGTTCATTCCCGGACAATAATATTTCCCCTGTTGAATCTGAGGTCCTGACCAAAGCTCTGAAAAGAATCCAGGCCGAATTCGACACACAAAAAATCAAAGTTAAGCTCAACTCGGTCCCGTACCACGTTAACGATCTTCCCGGAGCTATGGCCGGTGCGTGCTATAAGATGGGCAGTAATGTTGTAGGAATCGCCATTGATCACGAGATGTTTGACGATGCTGAGTGGGATGATGGCGAGTATCCGCTTTTGTTTAAGGTGCTACTTCATGAAATAGGACACTGCTTTTTTAATCGCAAGCACGATGAGAAATACATCAAGGCCGATGAAGGATTTGAGTTCGAAGTGGACTACTACGGCTCCGGTGAACCCTGGCGTGATCAAAGCCTTCAGGTTTCCATCATGTCAGAGATGGGCTGGTATCGGATTCCACCGAAGCTTTGGCCCTATTTTCTAAGGGAAGTTGCCCGTAAGGACCGGCTTCAGAAGTGGGAAGATATGAAAAAATATATTCCCATCTCCCGCGTTCCAAAGCCGATCCCAAACTAGCTTAATTTCACCTGATGAATTTTGCCGTCATCTAAGAACGGAATGCGATCTACTTTCTTTTCATCCAGCTCCAGTGCTTGAGACTTCCCGCCATTAATGATCAGAATGTTGAAAACAGTTTCGCCGCGGCGATAAACCATTTCCACTTTCTCCCAGCTTTCCGGAACACGAGGAGTGAGAGTGAAGTGATCCGCTTCGAGATTAAATCCAATGATCGTTTCGAGTCCCGCACGGTAGTACCAGCTCGCTGACCCTGTATACCAGGTCCATCCACCCCGACCTACGTGAGGATTTACGCCGTAAATGTCGGCCGCTATAACGTAAGGTTCAACTTTATATTTTTCAGACTTTTCTTTAGTGTCCGCGTGATTGATCGGATTGATCATCGAATAAAGTTCAACCCCGGTTTCCGAATCTCCCGACAGCGCGTAGGCCATCATGGTCCAGATAGCTGCATGAGTGTACTGTCCGCCGTTCTCGCGCACGCCCGGCACATAACCTTTAATGTATCCGGGATCCTGCTGACTCTTATCAAACGGAGGTGTGAAAAGTTTTATCAAACCTTCTTCCCGGTTAATGAGATGCTCGTCAACTTTTGAAAGAGCAAGCTTCGATCGTTCCTTGTCTCCTGTTCCGGAAATGATGGACCAGGACTGTGCAATGGCATCGATCTTACATTCTTCGTTGCCCCATGATCCCATGGGGGAGCCATTGTCGAAGTAGGCACGAAGATACCATTCGCCATCCCAGGCATTGCTCTCAATATTGTGCTTGAGGTCTTCCAGATGTTTTTCATAGACCTGAAGTCGGTTCTCATCGTTCTGACTTTTAGCGATGGGAAGGAAATTTTTCAGGACTCCAGAAAGAAACCACGCCATCCATACACTTTCTCCACGTCCCTCGTTGCCCACTCGGCTCATGCCATCGTTCCAATCACCTGATCCGAAGAGAGGTAAACCGTGGGGGCCGGTTTTCAGGCTTCGGTCCATGGTACGGACACAATGCTCATATAATGTGGCCGTCTGTTTTGACGTCAGTGGTTCTGTATATGTTTCATCGTGACCTTCTTCGAGAAGAGGTGTTTCGATAAATGGAATCTTCTCGCTGAGAATTTTTGTGTCACCTGTTGTTTTCACATAAAAACTTGTGACGTAAGGAAGCCAGAGTAAATCATCTGAGAATCTCGTACGCACTCCGCGTCCTGTTGGAGGATGCCACCAGTGCTGGACATCTCCCTCAGGAAACTGACGATGGGCAGCCCGAAGAATCTGTTCTCGGGCCAGTTCTGGGCGTGAATAAACAAGGGCCATGACATCCTGAAGCTGATCGCGGAAACCATAGGCACCACCTGACTGATAGAAAGCAGTTCGTGCCCAATAACGACACGCGAGGGTTTGATAGACTAACCATCGGTTCATGATGATATTCATGGCCTCATCGGGAGTCTTTACCTGAATTGTGTTAAGGGTCTTGTCCCAGGATTCTTTCATCGTTCTGAAAGCATCTTGAACTTTTGATGCGTTTCTATACTTTATGACAAGATTTTTTCCTTCCGGACCTGCATCAGTCTGCCCGAGGAGAATGAAAATTTCTTTTTCTTCGTCAGCTTTTAAGTCAAAGACACTCATCAAGGCCGCACATGGATCCACTGCACCGCCATGTTTGTTCGATAAGTGACCTCGGTAAAGAGAGGCAGGTTTTTGAAGTGAGCCGTTTCTTCCGAGGAATTCACGTCGATCACAGGTGAAACTTGAGACCGGTTCACTCATCGCAAAGAATGCCGTCCTTCCGGAAAATTCATTGTTGTAGGTGTTCCGTGCAAAAATAATCTGGTTGGTTTCATCCCATTCAGTGAAGACAGTCTGAGCACTTTGCGCTCTCTGAACGCCGAGAACCCATTCAACGAAAGGCATGATAGAAAGCTTTCTGGATCTTCCGCTCTTATTTTTGAGCTTCAATTGCATGATTTTGACTGTTTCGTTTTCAGGAACAAAATAAGTTAATCGATGGTAAATGCCCTCTGCTTCAGTTTCAAACTCAGTATAACCCTGGCCATGCCTGATGATCGTATCATTTTTACTTCGCACCGGAAGGGGAGTCGGACTCCAGAAAGATCCTGTCTCTTCGTCGCGGATATAAATGGCCTCGCCTGGTGGATCACTGACCGGATCGTTGGACCATGGAGTAAGACGGTTTTCACGACTGTTCACTGACCATGTCGTGCCTGAGCCGCTTTCAGAAACAACAAATCCGAAATCTTTTTTATTCGCGACAACGTTGATCCATGGGGCAGGTGTCGTGATTCCATCCTGTAAATGGATAACGTATTCTTCACCATTGCCAATAAAACCACCGAAAGTGTTCTTAAAAGTAAGTTCAGGGGGTGTCAGCTTCGACGGTGTCCACGCTTTTTTCTGAAGAGTTGATATGAATGCTGCTGGCAGCGGAGAATCCAGTGGCCGTCGTTTCAACTGCTCTTCAAGAGTTCCTTTGTCTGCAAAAATATTCAGACGAGCAATCGTCTTCAGGAGAGTCAGGTCTTCCTCAGGAATGAGGTCTGCCCGACGGACAAATATACCTCCTGGTCTATCCAGGAGATGGTGCGCGCCGCTGATGAGAATCTGTCGCATGACTTCTTCATT
The DNA here is from genome assembly GCA_945883845.1 of Bacteriovorax stolpii. Taxonomy (GTDB): domain Bacteria; phylum Bdellovibrionota; class Bacteriovoracia; order Bacteriovoracales; family Bacteriovoracaceae; genus Peredibacter. The sequence goes on from CAMCYI010000013.1 coordinate 53,740, forward strand.
CAGTGTCTGCAGATAACTTGTCGCGTGTTCATTGAGTATGATGAGGTCAAATCTGATTCCCTTCAATCGAAGATACTCATGACCTCGCAGAAGTTCCCGGACTAGGGAGATATCTTTATCATCATGGATTCTGGTCAGGACGATTGGAAGATCACCGCTGATTCCATACGCCCAAAGAGCAGACTGCTGGCGATTGTTTCTTGCCATCACCAGGGAAGTCGCCCGTAAATAAGGAGCAAGATAGAGAATACGGCCACCGAGGCGCTGGAAGACATGAGCTTTTTCCGTGGAAACGTTAATATGTCTCAGGCCTATCTGAGCTTTAACCCATCCGAGACTTGTCTCACGCTGGAAGATATTCGGATCGCGATACTTGTCGACAAGATTCAAGCAGTCCTGGCGATTTTCAGCCACACCTGTCGTGAATGTCACCCGTACAAAACTTCTGGCCTTAACCCGAATTTTTCTTCGCAGTGAAAAAATGGGATCAAGGACGGCCCCAACACTTCCGCTGAGCGGAGTTTTATCCGTATGGGCCCGGCCTTCGAAGACTGTCTGTCCACGACCGACGAAGCGTGATCGATCAGTTTCAAATTCAAGTGTGCCGACTTTTTCACCTTCCACGACAACAGTGTGGAGGGCCCAATGCTCTTTTTCTTTTGACGAGCGCGGTCTTCTCATGGCGAGAAGTGCATCGTGTTCCTGAAGGTACTCTGTCTGAATGAAAAGATTACTGAATGCAGGATGTGCGACATCATCCTGCAGCCGGGCCAGTGCGATTTCCATGAAGCTTGTCACATCGAGAACCATGTCAGTGTTGGTTTTATTCGTCAGGGTAACCCGTCTCATCTCGACATTATCTTCTGAGGAAACGATCACTTCTGTGGTCATGATAGTATCGAGATCTTCACGGATGAGTTCAATTTTGTCTTCAGCGAAATGAGATTCAAACTTCAGCGGCTTAGGATCCCTGGCCCGTGGTGCTGTTGACCAGAGTTTGTTTTGCTCCTGATTCCGCACAAAAATAAACTGGCCGTAGTTGTCCAGTGTTGAGTCTTCCCGCCATCTGCTGACAAGACGATCTTCCATTTTGGAAAATCCACCGCCGGAACTTGAAAGCATCAGTGTATAGCGACCATTTGATAGAACCTGTGTTCTCGGTGTTGAAAGATGGGCGTCAACGTACGAGCGAACATGATGGTTCTCGGAAAAGCGTGAATAACTTTCAACGTGAGTCTCTTCAGCTCTCGGCTTGAGCGTTTCTAACGTCGCCGGGATTTTTTCCTGAAGTAGAAGGGCCACCGCCTGAGTGCGGGCATCATTATGAAAGCGCTCCTGCATGATAAAGTTGTTCAGGAGATTATTCACTGAAAGTAAACTCATTCCCTGGTGATGGGCCATGTAGGAATGCAAAGTCACATTCTTTCTATTTTTTGGCACACGCTCAGAGGTGTAATCGATGGACTCATAGAATCCAAAGTGACCAAGGGCATCCTGACTCTCAAGTATGTTAAGGTTTCTCAGTGCCTCACGCGGATGAACCATCGCTGCCAGCATGGTTGAGTAAGGTGAGATAACGAGCTCATCACGGAGTCCTCGCTTCAGGCCAAGACCTGGAATACCGAAGGGACCGTACTGGTAATTGAACTGCAGATCGCGCGCATTGTATCCGGCCTCAGACACCCCCCATGGGATTTGCCTCTGATTTCCATACTCAATCTGACGATTCACCACAGAGTCATAAGTCTGATCAAGAAGAGTGCCGTCGTATCGTTTCATCACGAGAAGAGGCATGAGGTACTCAAACATCGTGGCACTCCACGAGATGAGACACCTGCTGCCGACGACATTTGTGAGTCCGCGACCAAGTCTGAACCAGTGCTCGTCTGAGACATCGCCCTTTGAAATCGCAAAGAAACTTGTCAGTCGCGATTCCGAAGCAAGAAGATCGTAATAAGAATCGTCCCGTCGGTTTTCCGAAGCATTGAATCCGATAGCAAAAACTTTTCTCTGATCATCAAACAGGAATTTGAAATCCATCGTGTGAGCGAGATCGTGCGCCTGATAAGCAATGGTCTTAAGGCGTGTACGAAGGCGCGGAAGTTCCGTCATCGAATCACGTTCATAGGAATTGATCTGGTTTAAAAGTGTGTCCATCCACTCTTCAATTTTTATACAGAGATGAGGTCGCTGTTCGAACACAAGGTCTCCGAGGAGCTTCTTTGAAATCTGATGATTTTTTTTCAGTTCTTCCCAGCTCATGATTCCGATATTTTTTTTCACATGATCGAGATTCTGGGTTAGCCTTTTCAGCGAGCCACTTTTCTGGAGTTTCGACAGACTTTGCAGCTTATGTAGAAGTTCATCTATGACAATGAACGTATCTGAAAGTCCTTGTTGGACATTCTTGTTGATGAAATCTCCCTGGGCCAGGGTCAAACAGGCCTGCTTTAACGTAATTAAATGGCCGGCCAGGTTACCGGAATCCACGGTCGAAATATATTTCGGGTGAAGTGGTGCGAGCGAGAGTGTGTCGTACCAGTTGTAAAGATGGCCCTGATGTTTTTCAAGTTTCGCCACGGTTGCAAGAGTGTTCTCCGTTTTTTCTACGAAATCAACCAGACCCAAATAACCAAAGTCATAGGCAGATAGGTTTGCGAGTAACTGAAGACCGATGTTTGTCGGTGAAGTTCTGTGTGCAATGACTGGACGTGGATCTTCCTGGAAATTATCTGGTGCAAGCCAATTTTCTTTTTCGTTGGCGAACGTTTCAAAGAAATGCCAGGTCATGCGGGCAAAGCGTCTGAAAGCTTTCTTTTCTTCCGATGTCAGGGCAGTCAGATTGCCCGGTAGCGTTTTTTTCGTCTCGTGTGAAATGTACGGAGCAATCGCCCAGGACAAAATGAATGGCATGGCAAAGAAGATGGAGTCCGGGCGCACTATGAGAATAAGTCCAGTAGTGAAGATCGCCATGAATGTACTGTGAGAAACAAATTCTTTCCACGTGTACGAAGTTTTCGTTTCTTTTTGGGTCTGCGAGAAAGTCACCCATTCAAGCATGTGCCTATGGGAGAAAAACATTCTGTAAAGGGAACGGAAGATGGCATCCGTATTATTCCATGCCATGTTTGGAAGATAGACCACCATCATGAAAACCTGTTCGATCCGGCTTCTGATAGAGCGGAAAGCTGCGTTCAGGTGCTCTGGCCATGGAATATTTTTTCCCTTCACCAGGTCCTGCAGGGACGGTGCCCACACAGGAAGACTCATGGTGAAAATAACCGCGGCTGTCCAGAAGAGGGCAGATCCCGGAAGGATCGTCCACCCCAATGTCATCCAGATAAGAATGAGGGGCGCCATGAGACTGCGACGGAGATTATCAAGAATTTTCCACTTTGCTACCAACGGCAGATTATTTTTAACCCATTCGCCTTTTGCATTTTTAACTTTCGGGAAAAGCCACGGCGCAATCTGCCAGTCTCCGCGAGTCCAGCGATGATTTCTCTTGGCGAAAGTTTCGTAGTTGGAAGGATATTCATCAATCAATTCGTAATCAGTGACCAGTGCTACCCGCGCAAAGCTTCCTTCGAACAAATCGTGACTGAGAACTGTATTTTCAGGAACACGCTCCTCAAGTGCGAGCTCAAAAGCGTCAAGGTCGTACAACCCTTTTCCGGTGTATGTTCCTTCCCCGAAAAAATCCTGATACACGTCCGAGACGGCCGTCGTGTAGGGATCGATACCGGTGTTCCCGGAAAAAATCTGGGAGAACCTTGTCTTGGAAGATGAGACAACTGATACACTTACTCTCGGCTGAATGATGCCGTAGCCTTTGATGATTCTTTTTTCTTTAGGACAATAGATCGGCCTGTTAAGAGGATGAGTGATGGTTCCTACCAGGCGACGGGCATTCTGGAGGGGAAGCTGAGTGTCCGCATCGAGTGTGATGATATACTTAATTGTTTTAAAGAATTCGTAGTCCGGAAGTTCGATCAGGTACGATGTGTCTTTCGCTCCCCGCATAAGATGGTTGAATTCCAGAATCTTTCCGCGCTTTCTTTCCCATCCCATCCAGCAGCTTTCTGCTTCATTTAAAAGTCTCGCACGATGAAAAGCATAAAAGCGAGGTCTCTCGCCCTTAGCATATCTTTCGTTGAGTATCTGAATTTCTGACTGCACAAGGGCAAGAATCTCTGCGTCTTCTTTACGAACTTGCGTCGGTGAATCTCTCAGGTCACCAAGAAGAGCAAAGAAAATGTTTTCATCCTGGTTTGCCAGGTATTGGACTTCGATATTATTGATGAGTTCTTTAATCACTTCATCAGAAGTAAACATACAAGGTACGACTACCATGCTCGCGCTATGAGAGGGGAGTCCTTCTTTATAATCCATACGCGGAAGGCGTCTTGGTTTTCTGAGTAAGGTTGTGACGTAGTTTACGATACCGACAGCAAGTTCACTTACCGGAATCAAAATCAGGGCCATTAAAAGAATGTGAGGAAAAAGACGGTTTTCAAATTTTGTCAGGTAACCAAGGAAAAGTGCATTGAAATAAAGAACAAGAACAAAGATCGAACCGAAGTAAAGCAGGGCCGGATGGCGGTCCACAAATCTCCGGATCTTTTCTTTAACCGGTGATACATAGCCGAGTTGAGATTCTGTTATTGGAAGACCTTCACCCAAAAGGTAGAAGCCCACATGGTTTTCCTGTCCGCTGAATTTTTCATAGCGATGGCTGAGATCAAGGATGGTCTTTGCCACTTCAATTTCTGTCTTGCCTGAATACCGTGAGAGTCTTTCAATTTCTTTGCGGTAACAATCCCGTGTAGGAATATCCATAAGAGCGTACACGTCTGCCGGATCTTTGCGCAGGATCGGCTCCACAAGACTTACACTTTCAAAAAAATCATGCCAGTCAATGATCGAAAAAAGTCTCATGCTGTTAATAATGTTACCGATGGAAATCTGGTCTGCGGCCTGACGATAATGCTCGAGCTCAGTCAATGCACCTGTGCTCGTTCCGCATGTGTCGAGAGTTTTATCCAGCCATTCCATGACTTTAAAAATTCCCGGATCCTGATCCCGAAGACGTCCAATAAGCTGAACAATGAATGCGCGATGGAAATTTTCTTTTTTCGAAAGAATGGATTCAAGTTTCTCCAAAATGGCTTCAGGATGAGTGTCATTATCCACCATCATGCTGAGAAGGATATCAGCGAGCTCATCGGCTTTGCGTCTCTGAAGACGCGCCTGGAGAATTCTGCGAACGATGGGGAGTAAGCGTTTAATGAGTGCAATCCTGAGTGTAATCGCAACGGCCCAAAGTTCACCGATAGAAAGAGGAGAAACCGTCTGAAAAGCAGCAACGAATTTTTTCAGTGACTCTACATCGATTCGTGCGTCTCCAATAAGGACCACAGTATGTGCGATGGCGTACACGCGCGGGTAGCCCGCATATTCGCCTTCTTTAATCTTGGGAAGTTCATGGTAAAAATCACGAGGTAAGTCGCGTTTGATACTTCTTAGCTGGTCTTCAATGATATGGAAGTTATCCAGGAACCATTCCGTTGCCGGCGTCATGTTAAGAAGCGAAATTTCTCTTGTCAAAAGCAGATACGACTCAAGAAGTTCACTGCAATCGAGAATGACCTCAGGGAGAAGACTTCTTCCTTTCGTGTTTTCTTTTTCCAATACTAATTTGTTGGCCAGAGATTTTGAGGTCATCTCCATGCGCTCACCACTCAGAACTTCAGTCTGGTGATCTTCAAAGAGTAAGGGAGCAAATTCAGTAAAGGTGCTCGGTGAGTTTTTCGTCGGAATCAACATCATGCGCCTCTTGCGGAAGGTTTTATTCGCAAATAAACGCTTGAGTATAAGACTTAACCCATCGCCGATCACGCACATTAACCTTAAGGGATCCTAAAATGATAGGGATTAGAGACTAAGGCTCGATTTCATCTGCTTTTTTCGTACTTTTCTTTGTCATCTCGTTTGTTTTCTCAATGAGATTACTCGTCGCAGGTTTTGGAGAAAAGTTTTTCTGAAGGATGAATCCACCGATGACGATGATCAGGGCAATAATCAATGTACGCCTGAAAGATTTAGATTCTGTCTGCGTCAACATTTTCTTCGTTTTTTTCGGAGCAGCTTTTTCTTCTTCTTCTTCACGATACTTAGGAACTGGCTTAGCTTCGGAAAGGTCCTTAAGAGACACGATGCGGGTCTTATCAGCTGAATCAAGTGCCTCGGGTGCTTTCGGAGGACGTGCAATTACTTTAGGGACGGGATTAGAATTCAGCGGAGTTTTCAACAAAACGATATGAGCAACATTCCCAAGACGAAGATATTGGTTCACAAAAATTTCGCGACGGTTTCCTGGAACGAGTCTCTCACTATCAATATAGGTTCCGTTCGTACTTCCCTGATCCAGGGCGTACCAGCGTTTATCTTCTTTGATAATTTTAACGTGTTTTTTACTCACACTTGAGACATCAACGAAGATGTCATTGGATTCATGAGAGCCGACCATCAATTCTTCTTGATCAATGATAAAGAGTTGGGGATCGACAGACTCAATGTGCACTTCAAGATACATATCTCTAGATATTAACTTTATTCATCCGGATATTAAACAACTGTTTATTACCGATTACCGATTACCATTCACCGGACCGCGACTCTCTTTCATTGCATTGTTCTTACGGATTTCATCGGCCGAAACAGTCGCACCATGTTCGCGGCGGAACATTTTTCTAATGGATGTATCTGATTGAGCGCTCTTTCTGAAATTATCCGCGATCTTTAATCTGTCAGCGCACTTCACGCAAATCCACTCGGCTTGAGTTGTAGGATTGCGGTGATGGTAAAGTTCAACATCCGGAAGAGTTTGCTGACACTCCTCACAGAAATTTCTCTGTTGCTGGTGAGCAGTGGCTTCACTTTTTACTTTCTTAGGAATGTTTTCACGATGGTTCTGTGGCTTCGGGGCCACCGTTTCTTTTAAACCGGCCTTTAAAAGTGCGTCTTTCAGAATTCCCATGCCTTTCTCTCTTGCTAGAATTTAAGGACATTCTAGCAAAAAAAAGTCAGGGCTTATAGCTGGATTTTTCTTCGAACGAAGGTCTTACCGGAAGGGTGAGCTTAAAGTTAGATCCATGGCCGGTTTCGCTCTGGAGGCCGATTTTCCCGTCGTGCAAGCTCAGGATTTCGCGGGAGATGTAGAGGCCAAAGCCGAGTCCCCGAACCTGGGAGGTTCCCGATCCCCGTTCAAAACACTCAAAGATTTTCTCCTGTTTCTTCTTGGTAATCCCGGGACCCCGGTCGGCAATCTCGATAAATACGTTCCCTCCGCCGCAGTCTACCTGACAGGTCACAGGCGCTCCTGCACAGTGAGTGGATGCGTTGGACAAGAGGTGGGCAAAAACCTGGCGCATGCGGGATTTATCCCAGTAAACCAGCACAGGAGCATTGAGACTAAAGGTGAAGGGAATATTCCGAAGCTGGAACTCTTTCTGGAAATTCCCAAGAACGATTTCCAGTTCTTCCTCGAGGTCAAAAAATTCCGGAAAAAGAGGGAGATCGCGATCTGCGAGATTGAGCACGTCGACAAGTTCTTCCACCAGTCTGGACAACCGGCCCCAATCTTTTTTGCTGTTTTCTAGAAATAGCAGAAATTCATAGTTTTCCTGATCCTTAGCTTTGAGTTTCTTCTCAGCTAGCTCGTGCCGGAGTGTGAGTGCTGTCAGTGGAGTTTTGAGTTCATGGGCGATGGTCGCGATGAACTCTCTTCTTGATTCGAGATTGGCCTGATGGACTTTTTCAAGCATGCTTTCAATTTGACTATCTGATGGGAGTTCAACGGGCAGAAATGGATTGCTACTATGCATAGATTTATTGAGCTCAGGTTAAGAATTTCAGTTGGCAGCTTGTACAATGGAATTCAAAGGAAAAGAAGAGATGCTTGTAAGGCGATTTAAGATTTAAGAACAACTTTAGATACCGGGAGCATAGTTGAAAATGGTAATCATTCCTCATCAATTATAACGGAGGATTTATCAATGACCGTTCTTCATAAACTTTTTCTGGCTATTGCTCTCGCCACTTCTTCTCACGCATTCGCTGCGCCGGATGTTGCGATTCTGACGAAAGAAGAAATTTCAGCGATGATAGGAAATTTTCCTGCACGTGGAACTCAGGCCGAGGCCATGGACGATGAAGTGATTCTTGATTGGCAGAACAAACGCACACAAGCTGATTGTGACTACGCGGCTGAATCTGAAGTCAACATTACCAACTTCTTTGGTGGTGTCAGGGGCCCACTCACTCAACTGGAAATAAAATCTCTTCCGTTTTCAATCACCACTCAGGCGCCGATAGAAATTGGTGCAAACATTTTGATCGCAAAGAAAATGTACGATCGTCCAAGACCATATGATCGTAACCCTGCGCTCAAGCCGTGTATCAAGAAAGAGTCGTCATCTTCGTACCCAAGTGGGCATGCCATGTACACTCAGGCCATGGGACGTCTTCTCTCCAAGCGCTTTCCACAAAAATCAGAACTCATCATGAAGCGTGCAGCAGAAGCAGCGTTGAATCGTTTGATTGGTGGAGTTCACCATCCGTCAGATATTGAAGCCGGCAAAAAACTCGGTGATGCGATTGCTGCGAAAATTCAGGGAAGCCACTTTTTCAGACTTTCACGATAAGTAACAGATTCTTCTTTCTGAGCTAATTTCATGGCCCTTTCCGCACTGGAACGGGCCAATGTTTATACCACAGGGAATAGGGCAGAAATTGGGCCTGGCCTTAGATGAGAAGGGTGAATTTTGTTTCATACTAAATGTAGTAGTTCATGATGAACTTTAAAGCCGAAGGAATGAATCCATGCTCGCCCCGCACATCATAACCATTCTTCTGATTGATGACGATGTCGACCTGGTCGAGATGACAAGGCAGCTTCTGGAGCTCGAGGATTATCACATTCTCAGCGCTTCAGATGGGGTGAAGGCGATTGAGCTTCTCGGTGGCCTCAAAGATTATGAACTCCCGGATCTCATTCTTCTTGATTTTAATATGCCTGAAATGAATGGTGAAAGTGTGGCGAGAACTCTGGCACTGACTCATCAGTGGCGACACATTCCTGTTGTCATGATGACGGGGAATCCTGACCTCCGGGACGTGATGGACAGGGTTGATGCTTATGCGTTTTTATCAAAACCAGTTGAGCCATCGGATCTTCGTGAGCTCGCACTAAATTATACCCACCGACATCAGAATGCTCGGGCAAGTTTTCTTACCTAATAGTGGTGTAAATCCCTCACTTCCATAGCAGAAAATTTATATCAGCTTCAAACATGATCCAGATCAGGTTTTGGAGCACCCCTCAGTGTTAAGTTACCTAAAGATGAAAAACCTAGTCTGTGGAAATTTATGAGCACTTGCGTCCACTGCGATGAAGCAGCGACCTATCCGTACTTCCAGACTGAAGATGTTGCAAAACTTCGTCCCTTTTGCTGCGTGGGTTGCATGACTGTTTTCCAGGTCCTTCATTCCAAGGGTCTCAGTGCCTATTACGACATCAAAAACAATCGTCCTTCGTTCAAACGCCGCTCTCCGGTGGAAAACAAGAAGCAAGAGTACACTTTTCTCGACGGCCAGGACTTTCAGAAAGAATATGTCCAGCACTACGCTGAAGGCCGCCGTTCTATGGATTTCTACCTCGAAGGGATCCATTGCCTGGCCTGCCTGTGGCTGATTGAAAAACTTCCTGAGTTCGTCGAAGGTGTCGTCAACTCAAAGCTTGATCTTGAGCGTTCTTGCGCCACCATCACAGTCTCTGAAAACGGATTATTTTCGAAGGCGGCCATTGAATTAAACGAACTAGGCTATCGTCCGCATCCCATGCGCGACAGAGCGGAATCAAGTGCTATGGCACTCGAGGAAGAGCGCAGTTCACTCAAGCGCATAGGAATCGCCGGTGCAGCTGCAGGTAACATCATGATCTACGCCATTGCGATCTACGCTGGCGCTCCTGCGGAAGTCGCAGTTTTCTTCAACGCCCTCACGGTTGCATTCGCAGTTCCTGTGCTTACGTTTAGTGCGTGGCCATTCTATCAAAGTGCATACACGTCACTTCGTAACCGTAGGCTCTCGATCGATTTTCCCATCTCCGTCGCCTTGATTCTGGGTGGAGTGATGGGAATCTTGAACCTTCGTCATGGTCAGCATGAAAACTATTTTGATTCACTTTGCGCTCTCGTTTTCCTCCTTCTTCTTTCCCGCTATTTTCTCCGCAAGATTCAGGAAAATGGGCTGAGACCCGGTGACATGAGCTTTCTCCATCAAAGCGAGACAGTCGTTAAGAAAAATTCTTCGGGAGAATTCACCGAGGCCCACATCCGTTCTTTGGTGGCGGGTGATATCGTTCGCATTTCACCGGATGAATTTTTTCCTGCCGATGGAATTATCCTCGAAGGAAGTTCGCGGGTAAATCTTTCTCTTCTTACCGGTGAATCTTCGCCGGTAAAGCTTGAAACGGGTGATGCTATTTATTCCGGGACTCAAAACCTGGACGGCGACATCATCGTTAGGACCACGCTTTGCGGGTCTGAGAGCAGGCTCGGATCAATTCTTCGCCAGGTGGAAACAGGCTGGGCGTCTCGCTCGCGGATTTCAGATTTTTCTGCCAACGCCGGAACATTCTTCACAATCGCCGTCACACTTCTTTCACTCATTCTTTTTTTTCTTCGTTACCCGACAGACGGTTTTGAGGGAGCTCTCATTCAGGCGATCACACTTCTGATCGTGACCTGTCCTTGTGCACTCGCGCTTTCTGTTCCACTCACTTTTCACCGCTCTCTTTCACTAGCGGCTAAAAACGGCATCATTATTAAAAACGAAGTCGCTCTCGAAAAACTGAATTCCGCTGAAAATATCTTCTTTGACAAGACCGGCACACTTACTGTCGGTCATCCTCAGGTGGAGAATTTCGAATGTCTTCGAAGTGACGGGGCGACGGTAGAGGATGCAGTCTATTCTCTTGAATTGAAGTCGCGACATCCAGTTGCTGTAGCACTTAAAGAATTTCTCAGACCGCGCCATGTACGACTTCTTGAGGTTTCAGCGCGTGAAGAAATTCCCGGGCATGGAATCAAAGGAATGATCGACGGTAACATGTATGAGATCAATCGCGATGGCGTCTTTAGAAATTGTAGTCTGGTTGCTACTTTTCACGTGCGAGATCTTCCGCGTCCGGAATCAACCAAAGTCCTGCGTGAATTAATGAACAATCACTACAAAGTTTCTGTCCTCTCCGGCGATTGCCAGGAAAACGTGGACCGGCTTGCCACTGACCTCCGGCTCGGGCCTTCGTTTACAACCCGTGCATTGTTAAGACCTGAAGAAAAAGTCTCTGCGATCCCGAGGAATCATTCTGTAATGATCGGTGACGGTGCTAATGATTCTCTGGCCATGCAGCAGGCATCTGTTGGCATCGCTGTCTCTGGTTCGATGGAGGTTTCTCTTCGCGCTGCAGATATCTACCTCGTCCAACCGGGCATCGAAGGTGTTGCCCAGGTCATGACTCTGGCGAAAGAAACGATGAAAGTCATTCATCGCAATCTCGTTCTTTCAGTTCTCTATAACATTACGTCCGTGGGGCTTGTGTTCTCTGGGCACATTCATCCTCTCGTCGCCGCGATTATCATGCCCGTGAGTTCTCTCACTGTCCTGTTGTCTTCTTTCTGGGGAACGAAACAATTAAGGACGTTATGGAAATCCTAATCATCCTTTTACCTCTGGCACTTGCCCTCGGCGGACTTTTTGTCTGGGCCTTCTGGTGGGCAGTCGGAAAGGGACAGTATGATGATCTCGAAACACCCGGACAAAGAATTTTACTTGAAGATAATCAACGAACTGTTCAACATAAAAAGGACTGAATCATGAGTTCTCCGAAGATTCCTACCGCACGCAGCGGAAGAGTCGAAAGTTTTTCCTACGACGATGAGATTGTAAAACTCTTTGTCATTGCCACGATGATCTGGGGAGTGATCGCCCTTCTCCTCGGTGTCACGATAGCATTCCAGCTCGCTGACTGGCGCGTGAATCTGGGTTTACCCTGGACCACGTTCGGCCGGTTGCGACCCCTGCACACGAACGCTGCGATCTTCGCGTTCTGCGGGAACGCGATTTTCGCAGGTGTCTATTATTCGCACCAGAGACTTCTCCGGGCGCGGCTCTTCAACGATGTTCTTTCCCGCATCCACTTCTGGGGCTGGCAGCTGATCATTGTTTCTGCAGCACTCACACTTCCGTTCGGGATCACGACCGGAAAAGAGTACGCAGAGCTCGAGTGGCCCATCGATATCGCGATCACTCTTATCTGGGTGATTTTTGCAGTGAACTTCTTCGGCACTATCGTCAGGCGCCGCGAACGCCACATCTACGTAGCGATCTGGTTCTACATTGCGACGATCATCACTGTCGCCGTTCTTCACATCGTGAACTCCCTTGAGATCCCTGTGAGTTTGTTTAAATCCTACTCGCTCTACGCCGGAGTTCAGGATGCCCTCGTGCAGTGGTGGTACGGCCACAATGCGGTTGCGTTCTTTCTTACGACACCTTTTCTCGGGCTCATGTATTACTTCATCCCGAAGGCCGCAAACCGCCCGGTGTATTCTTATCGTCTCTCCATCATCCACTTTTGGTCCCTTGTGTTTATCTACATCTGGGCCGGTCCCCATCATCTTCTCTACACGACACTCCCTGAGTGGGCACAGACACTCGGGATGGTTTTCTCCATCATGCTCTGGATGCCGAGCTGGGGCGGAATGATCAACGGACTCATGACTCTGAGAGGAGTCTGGGACAAGGTCCGAACTGAGCCGAGTCTTCGCTTCATGGCGACGGCACTTACGTTTTACGGAATGGCGACGTTTGAAGGGCCACTTCTCTCTATTAAATCTGTGAACGCAATCGCGCACTTTACGGACTGGATCCCGGGGCACGTTCACTCGGGCACCATCGGCTGGAACTACATGCTGATCGCGGGGATCTTTTTCTACCTCGTTCCAAAACTCTGGGATACAGAACTCCATTCGAAAAAAATGGCCCACCAGCAGTTCTGGCTCGCGACGATTGGTCTCGTTCTCTATATCATCTCCATGTGGGTCGCAGGAGTTACTCAGTCACTCATGTGGCGTGCGATGGATGACGCTGGCAACCTCGTGTATCCGAACTTCATAGAGACAGTTGTAAAGATTGTCCCGATGTACTGGATCCGCGCCGTCGGTGGAACCATGATTCTCATTTCTTTCATCTTGATGATGATCAATCTTTACAAGACTGCTAAGGCCGGCAAGAAGCTAGCTCCTGTGGTTTACGAATCTCTGCCTCTGGACGATTCGTCTCTTGAACCACACGCAAGTGTTCACCGGAAGCTTGAAGGCTGGCCAATGATCTTTGCGGTACTTTCTCTGATTGCGATCCTCGTGGGATCGGGCATAGAAATCATTCCGTCACTGGTTGCCGACAAGTACGTGGTGAAAGTTTCCACCGTTAAACCCTACTCACCGCTCGAACTCTACGGTCGTGACATCTACATCAAAGAAGGCTGCTACCTCTGTCACTCACAGACCGTTAGACCAATGGCCCATGAAGTTGTCCGTTATGGCAAGGCCTCGAATGCCGCAGAGTTTGTGTATGATCATCCTTTCCAGTGGGGATCTAAGCGGACAGGCCCGGATCTGGCCCGGATCGGTGGCAAGTATCCGAACATGTGGCACTACAAACATTTCTACGATCCTCGTGAAGTCACACAGGGATCACTGATGCCTCAGTACACCTGGCTCTTTAATTCCAAAATTGACTACAAAACACTTCCGAAAAAACTGAGTGTGATGAAACAGCTCGGCGTTCCGTATTCGGAGAGTGAAATTACTAATGCTGTTGCGATGGCACAGGCGCAGGCAAAGACGATTTCTGATGACCTAGCGCAAAGTGGTGTTCCCGTGAAAGTAGCGGAGATGGATATCATTGCACTGATCGCTTACATGCAGAGACTTGGTGTTGATTATGGAAGTTCACAGGAAGGTGAAGAATGAAACAGGAAATTTTGAAAAACTTTGATGTCCCGATTTTACCGATAACAGCGTTGATTCTCTTTGTAGTGTGCTTTGCGCTTTATGCATGGTGGACTTTTCGCGCGGAAAACCGTCCTGCTTACGAAGCAGCAAGCAAGTTACCACTCGAAGATGAAAAATTAAGCAGACAACAAAAGGCGAATTTATGAGTCAGGGAGAAGAAAAAGAAAAACTACACGTTGAAGAAGATGAGAAACATCTTCTTCTTGATCACAACTATGACAATATCCACGAACTAAATCACCCGTTACCCAGCTGGTGGAACGCGATTTTCCTGGTGTCAGTTATCTACGGAACCGCATACTTTTTTTACTATCAGGTCTTCGGAGGCCCCACGCTGAAAGAAGAGTTTCACACAGAGTACGGCAGAGTACTTGCCGCTCAGACTGAGTTCAAAAAACTTAATGGTGTTTTCAGTCAGAGCTTCTACGATGGAATCGTAAAAAACGATGGAGTCAAGAAAGGCGAGGAAGTTTACGAACTCAACTGTATGCCATGCCACATGGAAAACGGAAAAGGTGATGTCGGGCCAAACCTCACAGACAAACACTGGATTGTAGCGAAAGGTAATCCTGATTCCATTCACCATGTCGTCTTCCATGGCAGCGAGGCCAACGGAATGCCGGCCTGGGGAGAGTTGATCAAAAAAGATGAAGTCTATCAGGCCGTGGCCTACGTCATGACATTCCGTAATACGTTCGTGAAAGGCAAAGAGCCACAAGGGGAGATAGTTGAAGACTAAGAACCTCTACGACCTGGATCCGGAACGACTCGCGACCACTGATGAACATGGCCATAGGGTGTATCTCTATCCGGAAGAGGTGAAGGGTAAGTGGAAGGATCGCCGTCATTTTCTCTACTGGTTCCTGATTGGTCTCTATCTCGTTCTACCGTGGTTCAATATCAACGGAAGACCAGCGCTTCAGGTTGATATATTTAACCGCGAGTTTTCTTTTCTGGGCTCCACTCTTCACGGAGTGGAGCCTATTCTTTTTTTCCTCATGCTTGCTTCTGGACTATTTTTTATCGCTTTTATGACGAGTCTTCTGGGGCGTGTCTGGTGTGGCTGGGCCTGTCCGCAAACAGTTTTCATCCAGAGTATTTTCTGGAAGATTGAACAGCTCGTGGAAGGAAAGGCCCGGGCCCGTCGAAAACTGGATGCGGAAAACTGGAGCGGATTGAAGCTCTTCAAGCGAGGAGTAAAGTGGATTCTTTTTTTCCTCGTCTCCGCTCACATCGCGCATACGTTCATCGGCTACTTCGTGGGGCCGCGCGTGCTCCTGCAGATCACGACGGGCACACCGTCAGAAAACTGGGGACTCTTCATTGCTACGTCCATCCTTACCGTTATTTTTCTTCTCGACTTCGGATGGTTCCGCGAACAATTTTGCATCATCGCCTGTCCCTACGGCAGGATCCAGTCTGTGATGATGGATGAAAACTCTCTCGTCGTTGCTTATGATCAGAAAAGAGGAGAGCCGAGGAGTGGCGAGGTGGAGCGGGGACTCGAAGGTGACTGCGTGAACTGCTACCAATGCGTGAAAGTCTGTCCGACGGGGATCGACATACGCCGAGGGACTCAGCTCGAGTGCATCAACTGCACACTTTGCATCGATGCCTGTGATACGATCATGGAGAAAACAAAGAAACCTCATGGTCTCGTCCGGTATTCTTCGGAGAATGAGCGGAACGGGCGACCAAGAAAACTGGTCACACCTCGATCGGTTCTCTACATTTGTATAAGCTTTCTGTTCGTCGGCGCTTTCGCATACTACCTGAACGCGAGTACGCGCCTGAACCTCGTGTTCCTGCGCTCGCGCAATCCGTTCACTGTATCTCTGGACGGTAAAGTGACAAATCCTTTTCAGCTCAAGATTTCCCATCAGGGAGGTTCGGTTCCGAAGATTGATTTCAGGATGAAAGAACTCCTCCTGAGAGACATGGTCAAGGTGATCACTCCGTCTCATCCGACACTCATCGATTCGCCTGCAAAAAAAATTCTGATGCTCTTTCGTTTCGAAAAATCTTTTGTCGCCTCCGGGTCAAGGATAGTAAGTGTGGAAGCCGTTGATCACGAAACTCACATCGTACTCGCAGAACAGGAGGTCACGCTTGTGGGACCAACTCAGTAGCATCATTCCTGTGGTGTCATTTCTCGCGGGCCTCGGCGGTGGCGTCCACTGCGTCGGCATGTGCGGAGGCCTCGTTACTGTGAGCTGTGGAAACGCCCGGCACATCTTCGCGTACCAGGGAGGCAGGCTTCTTGGCTACCTTTCT
Source organism: Bacteriovorax stolpii (assembly GCA_945883845.1). Taxonomy (GTDB): domain Bacteria; phylum Bdellovibrionota; class Bacteriovoracia; order Bacteriovoracales; family Bacteriovoracaceae; genus Peredibacter. Next base: position 70,155 of record CAMCYI010000013.1, read on the forward strand.
CTGGGGATCGCAGTAGGGCTCCTTGGTGAAGGGTTGCGCGAACTATTTCTTCGACTGCATCTGTCTGCGCTGACTGCGTTCGTTCTCGGCGGTCTTTTCGTCTACTGGGGTCTCCGGATGTTTGTCGGCAAGTCTACGGAAATTCCGACGCCAGCGTTTATCGGACTTCTTTACAGGAAACTCTGGGGGAGATTCGTGGCGCAGAGTTCAACTTCTTCCGGCCGGGCCTTCTTCACAGGTCTCATTTCCATTTTACTTCCCTGTGGACTTCTTTACGGTATGGTCATCAGTGCCAGCGCTCTTGGAAGTCTCAGTGAAGGACTGCTCTCCATTTCGTTTTTCTGGCTCGGCACACTTCCTGCGATGGTCGCGGCCCCGGTGTTGCTCCAGAAAATTCTCACGCCGATGAAGAAGAAGATTCCGAAACTCTATGCTGTGGGCCTCATTGCTCTTGGCCTCTTCACGGTTTTCCAGCGAGGATCGCTCACACTTGCTCCGGTTCCTGCAGCTGGAGCTTCAACAGAGGTACGGACATGTCACTGAGGGATTCAGGTCATACTTTCTCAGTTGGGCATTTTCTTTTCCCTTCTTTTAATCCGCGTGCTCACCGTGGCGTCGATTGTTTCGCTGAGCATCTGCGATGGAAGCTGATAAAAATCATTTTGACGGCAGTCTTTCATCAGTGTCGGTGTACCTTCAGCGGGGGAAAATCTTCCTAACGGAGGATATCTCAATGTCAGCACTACGTGAACTCAACCTCGATGAACTGGAATCAAGCTTTCTGGGCCTCGAAGAGAAAGTGAAGAAGATGGAACAGCACTATCACAATAAGAAAAGAAAACTTAAAGGCCAGGATGTCTGCCTCCTGGACTGGAACCTCAACGCTCACCTCGAAAGTGAAAAAAAGAAACTCTGGGTGCTTGCAAACGAACTCCGGCAGCGCTATCAGATCTCCTGAGTGCACACTTCCTTGACCGGAGAAGATGATGGGATCATTCTGGTGTGATCACTACCAGAGGAGCTTCCGTGATTTTTTCCATCACACTCAATCCATCCCTTGACCTGAGCGGCACTGTCCGGGAGCTTCGATTCAACGAAAAAAATTATATTCAAGACGAGCACCGGTCAGCTGGTGGAAACGGTATAAACGCCGGCATCATCGCCCGGCGACTCGGGTCTAATGTTGTTTTGGGTGGATTTCTCGGAGGTGCAACCGGGGATGAGGTAAGAAGCCTGCTGCGGGAAAAAAAAGTCCGGATGAACTTTATCAAAATCCGTCACCAAACCAGAACGAACGTCACCGTGAGCCTTCAGGGTAGCCATCAGCAATCAAGATTCAGTTTTCCCGGGCCTCAAGTTACGAAGACTGAATTCGCAAAAATTTTCTCTCTCGTGCGCCGTCTTCCGAAAGGAGCGATGGTTCTGATCGGTGGAAGTCTGCCACCGGGGATATCTCCTTCCGATGTAGCGACTCTCGTGGATTATTGCTACCGTCGGGAAATACCCTGCGTGATTGATGTACCGGGTGAGATCCTGAAGCCGCTTGTGAAGCATCGGCCATTTCTGATCAAGCCGAATCTGTCTGAGCTCCAGGCCATGAGTGGAAAAAAAATCACGACCATCGCCGGTGCTCTTCCGGTCTTGAAGAACCTGCACCGGAACATCCCCTGGGTGTGTTTATCTTCGCTAGAGGGAGGAGCACTTCTCTCTGGTCCCTCGGGAAAATGGTTCGGCTCAATTCCCCAAATTATTGTCCGGTCTACGGTTGGTGCCGGTGACTCCATGGTTGGGGCCATGATTCACGCTTTTCAGGAAGATGAAACTGATGGAGAAGCGATTCTCCGTATGGGTCTTGCTGCCGCTGCAGCTACACTGACGGAGAGGGGAATGGAGCTTGGGTCTTCAAAGTCCATCCGTTCGTTTCAGAAAAAAATTTACATCACTCCGGTGTCTAGCGCCTCGGGTGGTTGAAGATTTTTGTGCTCGTCCCTTTGCTTCCCTTAGGAAACGGGGACACCATCGAAAGATGATTCTCTTTCCTGATGAACTTCAGACTTCTTTCCCAAGGCCTCTCGGCTTCGGTTTTCAGTTTAATCTTTCTCTCCGGTGTCGCATTGATGAGGCTTCCGACTTTTCCCATGAGAGCAATGACGAAATCAGCAGTTCTTTGAAATAAGTGATACATATCGTTCTCCTTTTGCTTGGATTAGAATTGTACGGACGGAGTGCTGTACACGCTCTGACTACTAACAGCCTGAACCCTGATCATGGTCATTTTTCTGAACTCACCTCAGCATTATAATAAAGCCATGAAACCACTTCCAGACATCGTCAAAAAGTACTTCGATCTCTCCCGGTCTCTGCGGGTGCGCAAGATTAAGGAGGCCCATATTCTCCAAAGCGGGTATCTGCGGGAACTCCGGGACAAGCGCTGGCTCAAGTTCGACGCCCGTGAGAATCTTGGCGTATCAGAAAAAAAATTCGTTTGGGATGCGAGGGTATCCTGGAAGAGTCATTTACATATTCACGTGAACGATCGTCTTACGGCGGCCGGCGGAGAGGGAAGAGTCTCCTGCTTTGGACTTCCCATCGCGCGCTCAAGGCCCGGCACCAAAATGAACTCGAGCTCGGTCTGTCGTTATCTCGCTGAAGGTGTGTGGGCACCGGGAATTCTCAGCTCTCCTGACGTGGAGTGGTCGGCCATCGACGATCACACGGCCCGGGCTAAACTCAATGATCCATATCAGCTCGAGCTCGTGTTTCACTTTCGCGATAACGGCGAGGTGGACACCATCTTCGCGCCCGCGCGCTGGGGAAAGTTCGAGCATGGCCTCGAGGAGAAGCCCTGGGAAGTACGGCTCGGTGAATACTTTGACCAGGACGGATTCCATCTCCCGCGTACGGCCATCGTTGGCTGGTACATTGATGATGTATGGGTTCCGGTGTGGAAGGGATTCGTTGAGAAGATCATGTTTGTTGAAGGCAACAATGGCATCCAGGAATAAAAAAAGATTTCCTTAAGAACTCAAAAAAAATCGCGAATTCCTGATTAATATCATATTTTTAAAATCATCTGCATGAAATATTTAGACATCATGTTGATAGTGCCCGTGAGCCACAAGTTTATCTCTACCGGAGGTTCTGTGCTAAAACCTTTTCATACGACGATCGGCCAACTTTCAGGTCCACAGTGTCTTGACCTCCTCAGGTCAAATGATATGTGTCACATTGGCTGCATCGACAATGGGTCTCCCTACATTTACCCCGTCAGTTACATCTTCGAAGATGGGTGCATCTACTGTCATTCCCGCCACGGAAAAAAACTTCAGATCCTCAACGATGTCTCCCAGGTCTGCGTCCAGGTGGAGAACATTACAGATTTCTTTAACTGGAAGAGTGTCATGGGATGGGGTCAATTTGAAGAACTCAGAGGTGAAGAGGCGTACTCTTATCTTCGACTTATGGTAAAGAAAATGAATCCGGATCACCTTTCGTCCACCGAACTCGATTTCACTTCTGTCTTGTTCTGTGACACTGTTTATCGCATTCGCCTCGTTAGAGTCACAGGGGCCTTCGAGAGCTACACAGCATCTGATGCTTAATCGTTTTGCGAATGCCTCCTCCCGCTAAAGCTGCTTAAGTGAACTATGCATTCGTTGATCGATTCAAGCGGGCCCACTTGCTCATCGGCGACATCTCAGCTGTTTGTCTTGGCCGGGCCTAAGCGCATCTCTGGACGACTTGAAATTAAGAAAACCTTAAATGGAAACTGACATCGATAATGATATTGTGTGATTGCCTGAATAGTGAGGTGCCCTATGCTCAGAAGTCCACATACTAGCTGTCTCCGATGCCCATCTAGTTCAACCTGCGTTTTCTCTGAGATCAGTTGTGATCGTGACGGACAAGGTCCGGTAAGACTCAAGTTTCGGAAAGGAGACAATCTTGTGTCCGAGGGGTCAAGGGCCGTTGGTTTCTATAGCCTCTGCAAGGGACATGTAAAACTTACGACCTCCAATCGTAACGGGGATGAAGTTCTTCTTACTATTCTCGGAAGTGGTGACGTCATAGGTCTAAGTGCATCTCTAGGTCTCAAAACTTATTCTTATTCTGCCCGGGCCTTAGAGGATAGCGAAGTATGCTACATAGACTCCAATCACTTCGATGAGCTCATTCCAAATAATCCGGGGACGGCCATAAAGGCACTTCGGAAACTGAGCCAGCAAACTTTCTTAGCTCAAGAGCGTATAAAAAATTTAAGCTGCAAGAGTATGCGAGAAAGATTTGCGATGTTCCTGATTAATCTCGCAGACCAACATGGAAAAATGACCGATAAGGGACTTGAGATCATGCTCAAACTCTCCCGCGAGGAACTTGCTGCTTCAGTGGGTTCTGTTCAAGAAACTGTCATCAGGCTCATTTCAGCCTTTAAAGCCGAGGGGGTGCTCGTGGAAGAGAACCGTCATCTGGTGATCGTGAACCTTCCGGAAATGAAGGTGATATCTGGTAGTCAGTAACGAGCTAGATACAGAGAAGCTGACCTGGATCACCTTTATACCTCGCTCGAGTCATATTTTTTCTCTCCTTACTTTGGCATCCTTCGCATTTATAAGGAGACCTCATGTTTAATAAACCTCATATCCTTGTCTGCACAGATTTCTCTGAGTCATCTGACTGGGCACTTCTGGAAGCACATCGATTCGTTGAAAAAAAAGGCGGGGATATTCAGCTGCTTCACATAGCGGAGTTAAATTTTTATTTGCGCTGGCTTGGCCATGGCCTCCTTGAAGATGATGATCATAAGAGGTTTATCTGCCTTATTTACAATGATCTTATGGAGCGGATGGTGGCCCAGTCAAAACGGACTGGTGTTGAATGTAAAGCGAGCGTGCTTTTCGAAGCAAGTGCTGCCCGCGGGATAAAAAGTTTTTGCATGGAGAAAGAGACCAGTCTCATTTTGATGGGCGCCAGGGGAGCGACATCTTCAGCGAATCTCATTGGTAGCCTGGTTCGTACAGTCATCAATCAAGCGGAAATTCCGGTTATGGTAATCAAGTCTGCGACTCCTGTCCGCAAGGTTGCAGGGCTAATCGGAGGAAGTGAAGAACTTAAAACCGTGATCACCGTCGGTCAGGAATTGAGTTCGTTATATGGCGCTGAATTCGAAATTCACACGTCATGGCCCCGACTGAGTCCTGTCATGGATACCATGTGCTCAGAATATTCTTCTGCCGTCCGTCTTCAGATTGAAAAAGAATCTCTACAAGGTATGGACGAGCTTCGGACAAAAATTCATGAGTGCTTAAATCGCGAGTCTGTTGTACGAGTCTCAATGGCCGCCCAATTCAACGTCGGAAAAGATCTTGTTGATAACCTTCGTGCCCATGACATCGACACTGTCGTTCTTAAAAAACGACATAAGTCCTGGCTTGAGCAAAAACTTATCGGTCATGTGAGTGATCGTGTGCTTGAGTTGTTTAAAGGCAATATATTGGTAACTTAATGACAAATCACTCACCCTTAACTCCCTGGAGTAGCGAGACTTCCGAGCTCGTTCATTCTCTCGACAGCAACGAAGAGGTGGGCCTTGCTGATCACCAGGTTGAGAAGCTCCTTCTTATTTTTGGGCATAATAAACTTGAGCAGGGTGATTCTCACTCAGTATTGCGCCTCCTACTGAATCAGTTTCGGGAACCCATGGCGATAGCTCTTGTCTGTGCCGGAGGACTCTCGATTTTGCTATCCGAATGGATAGATGGTGCAGCCATCTTTCTCATCATTATTCTCAACGTTTTGATTGGCCTCTATCAGGAAGTGCAGGCCTTAAAAGCTTCGGACGCTCTTAAGAAATATTCAGCGGCTAAAGGACGTGTTGTCCGTAACGGACAGGAACTTTCAGTTGCTGCAGAAAAAGTTGTGCCGGGGGATATCCTGAGTCTCGAAGCGGGGGACGTTGTTCCTGCAGATGCCCGCGTCCTTAAAGGGAATCAGCTGAGCGTAGACGAATCAAGTCTCACGGGTGAATCTTTACCGGTGTCAAAGGATGGAAAAGTTCTCTGTGCCGAAACTCCACTTTCAGATCGGTCAAATATGCTTCATGCAGGGACTGCTTTGAATTCCGGCTCAGGAAATGCCGTGGTGACTGCTACAGGCATGAAAACAGAGTTGGGAAAAATTGCGACTCTTCTGAAGACTGCGGATAATCCGATGACGCCACTTCAGACGAAGCTTCACCATGTGAATATGAAGCTTCTGATGGGTGGAGGATTGATTATCCTCCTCATGACAGTTATTGGTGTGCTCAGACACGAAGGCTGGAAAGAAATATTCCGAAGTGCAGTCGGTCTCGCCGTTGCCGTACTTCCGGAGGGTCTTCCTACGGTTGTAACTATCGCCCTTGCAGTGGCCGTCAGAAGGTTGATCCGAAAAAAAGCCATCGTTAAGAATTTATCTGCCATAGAAACACTTGGCTCCACGAATATAATTTGCACCGATAAAACGGGAACTCTCACGACTGGCCAGATGACGTGGGAAGAAGACTTCGTTAATGAGAAGGATCGGGATTCATTCTTACGTGGACTGACCCTTTGTCAGAATGCTGATTTTGATTCGGAAACATCGAGTGATCAGACCGAGCTGGCAATCCTCAGACATACCTGTCCGGATAAAAGTGCTTTGGAAAAATTGCGCTCAACTTATCCTCGTCTTTCAGAGTGGACCTTCGACAGCATCCGGAAGCGGATGAGTGTGGCCGTCAAAGATGGTGAACGGACACTCTATATAACGAAGGGTTCTCCCGAGAGTATCCTGGAGAAATGCTCCATAGCAGGAGCTCACCGCAAGGAACTAGAAGAAGTTGCGACCACTCTGGCCTCAAGAGGATTCAGAGTTTTAGCGGTGGCCAGTAAGTATGGTGAAGGTTTAAGTACTGTTGAAGAAGTTGAGTCGGAGCTTGTATTCCTTGGTTTTGTTTCTTTGAGAGATCCACCAAAAAAAGAATCACGACAAGCGGTCATCGACTGCCAGAAGGCAGGAATAAAGATTGTCATGCTCACTGGTGATCATCCATCAACGGCCTGGGCCATTGGCCGCGAACTCGGAATTGTAGACGGCAATGAACAGAAAACACTGACGGGCATGGACATTGAAAAGTTTTCTGAAGAAGAACTTGCGACTGCAATAGAGAATACTTTCATCTTTGCACGGGTAGCCCCGTCTCACAAAATCCGACTCGTTAAGGCCATGCAGGCCAAGGGCCTCGTTGTTGCCATGACTGGAGATGGAGTTAACGATGCACCGGCGCTGAAGCAAGCTCACATTGGTGTTTCCATGGGAGAAGGTGGTACTGAAGTCGCACGGCAAGCATCTGCCATGATCCTGGTTGATAATAATTTTTCGACAATTGTTTCCGCAGTTAAAGAGGGACGTCATGTATTTGAAAACATCCGTCGAACCGTTCAGTTTCTTCTTTCTACAAATGTAGCGGAAGTGATTGTGGTTCTTAGCTGTATTTTTTTGAACGTACCTAAACCATTTTCTCCCGTGGCCTTACTCATGATAAACCTTTTTACAGATGGTCTCCCTGCACTCGCACTTGCGGTGGAACCGGGTATTGATTTACCGCCCGACCGTAAGGGGGCACCAACTCCGGACTCATTCTTTGACCGATTATTTTTGAAGGAACTTTTCTTGGTCAGTAGTCTGATGACATTTATTTCTCTGACAACGTATCTGGTTATGCTTCGGTATTTCTCGGTTGATTATTCCCGGGCGTTTGCTCTTGATCTTTTGGTTTCTCTTTGTCTTTTTCGGTCTCTTTCCAGTCGGAGTCAGTCAGTCTCTTACTTCCAGCTTCCGTTTAGTAAATGGCATGTAGGTTCCCTTGTCCTGCCGCTAATCTTTCTGATCTTTTTACCGGAGACTGATTGGTACGCAACAACTTATTCAGGGCAGGAGTTTTCCTACGCATCTGCCTCTTGTGCTCTTCTGTTGGGTGCGGCCCCATTTCTGTGCATTGAACTTGGAAAATTTTTTAAAATCAATTTTTCGCGAACGTCTTAATATAGTTCACTAGATCTTCACGCTCCAATTCAGAATAGCGCTCTTTCCAGCCTGGCATTTGACCAGACCATTGAGAAACGGAAATAAAGAAGGTGAAATTAGGAACTTCTCTCGCGAGCTTTGCCAGATCTGCTGGGCGCAGGTTCTGTTTACGGGCCTCTACACCAGGGCCTTTACCATTTTCTCCGTGGCAACCAGAGCAATTTATCTGGTAAAGATCTTTACCTCTCGTCAGACTCGCTTCAAGGATTCTGGCTTCAATTCTTTTTTGTTCAGTCGGATTTTTTTGAACGATGAAGCCGTGAGACTTCTCGGGAGGTTTACGAAAAGCTGTGCAGGAAGTAATGGCCACTATGATCAAGAGAGAGTTGCTCAAAAATTTCATGGTCGACCTTTCTTTCAGCCAGAGCTTAAAAATGCGGTTGATTTAACGACGTAACCCAGAATATCTGTAAAGGTGATGATTCCCGTGAGTTCATTCTTTCTGTTGATTATGGGAAGGGCATTAATCTTCTCATTCAATAGTGTAATGGCAATTTCGTTGATGCTGGTCAACTCATCACTCACAATCACTCTCAGAATCATGATATCAGAACAGCGTTTATTTTCACCAGCATTCATAAGCTCTCGGTCAGAGATCATACCGACCAGACCGTTTTGCTCGTTAACAACAGGCAAATGTCTGAATCCGAATTTATGCATGATCTCTATCGCCTCAGAGGCAAGAGTACTTTCAGAAATGACTTTTACCGGTGACGACATAATGTCTTTAGCATGCTCACGCTTTTTTTCCTGTTCATAGGATTTGGCGTGTTTCTGGTAGGCCTCAACTTTTGGAATTGGTTTGGGATGTGGGCCATCTTTTAACGAATGCAAAACGTCTTTAAACTCGCGCACACCATTGTCGGTAGAGGGGTAAATTGAATTTACGGATGGAACTCCAAGTGGAACTTTATCAACCGGATGGCCTATCGGAGAAAACTGCCCGTTAATGGCAACAAGGAAACTCAAGCTGATCCACCTGGAAATGGATAAAAGATTTCAACCAAAGCGTTGAGGGCGTCAGTTGTTGTAAAAATCCCATACACGCTGTCATCGTCATCGAGGACAAGTGCCGAACCGATTTTCTGGGAGGAGAGTTGGTAAGCGACGTCTCCAAGGCTTTCATTCTTATTCACGGTGAGTATTGATTTTGCCATGATGTCTTCAATTTTCAGCATCCTGGTCCAGTCCTTACCCGTGTGGGCCAGCACATCTCGTTCTGAAATGATTCCACAGATCGCCCCATTGACCATCACAGGAAGGTGCCTGATCTTGTGTTCCTGCATAAGCTCCATCGCTCGATCCAAGTTTTCATTGCTGCCGATCGTAACGACTGACGGACTGGTGTATTCTTCGACTTTTAGCTCTGTCATTTCCATTTTTTCCTCTCTTTGTGACTCTCTCATTTTCTCCCCGTCTGTAAGTTGGGGAACTGACATTGCTCAGTATTTTTGATGATCCCTCTTAGTCCGGCCAAAATGTTGGTCTTGAGTGGCCAGAACTAGGCGCATGCTTTAGTCTTAAGGGTAAATTCATCTTTGTATTAGCAGGTTTTACAATGGATCAGTCGACATTTAAGGCGCTGTTTGAGCATTCATCTCTTGGTATTATTATATCTAATGCGTCAGGCATCATTCAGAAGGCCAATCCCTATGTGACTCAGGTCTTTGGTTATGAACCCGATGAACTCGTTGGAAAAGTTGTTGAAGTTCTCCTACCCGAAGATTTGCGCGAGAGGCATGTGAACTATCGCGAGCAGTATATGGCCAATCCTCATCCCCGGGCGATGGGGAGAAATATAAATCTTCTCGCTGTCAAAAAAAATGGTGAATCTTTTCCCGTAGAAGTGAGTCTTACGTTCTTTGAATCTAACGGCAATCGCCTCATCGTTAGTTTTATCAATGATATTACTGAGCGCAGGAAAGCCGAAACGATTCTTCTAAAGTTCACCGAAGAGCTGGAGACCAAGGTCATTGAGAGAACGAAAGAACTTTCAGATGCGCTGCTGGAACTCAGACACACCAACGAAGGCCTTCAGCAGGAGATGGAACAGCGAAAACGTGTTGAGTCTCAGATCCGCGAAATGCTCGAGAACGAAAAAGAACTGAATGAGCTTAAGTCACGTTTTGTTTCTATGGCTTCTCATGAATTCCGGACACCCCTCGGTGGGATTATGACTTCTGTGTCTCTGATTGCCAAATACCTCACTCCAGAAGTTGAAGCCAAATGTACTAAGCACGTTCAGAATATCAAAAAGTCAGTGAGGAATTTAACTAATATTCTGAATGACTTTCTCTCTCTCGATAAGCTTGATCAGGGGAAGGTTTCTTCGAGCCCAACCCAGTTTAATCTCACTCAGTTTATCGACGAATCAGTCGAAGACTTCAGAGAGATGGGGAGCAAGGGCCATGCGATTCAGATCTCTCATAAAGTCTCTGATGTCATAGTCTTCCAGGACAAAGAGATGATCCGGAACGTGTTCAGTAATCTGATATCCAACGCTGTTAAGTATTCTCCTGAAGGAACAACAATTTTTATCCGCACTGAACTTAAAGATAAAGTTGTTGAGCTGGAAATTCAGGATCAGGGGATGGGAATTCCGCAGGCTGACCAGAAGCATTTATTTGAACGTTTTTTTCGTGCGAATAATGTGACGAACCTGCAAGGGACCGGACTTGGACTCAATATTGTTAAGCGCTATCTCGATCTTATGGCAGGATCAATCAGTTTTACCAGTCATGAAAATCAAGGCACAACATTCAGGGTGACTTTGCCCGTGGAGAAAAAATGAAAAAGATTCTTTTGATCGAAGACGACACGATCATGCGTGAAAATACGGCGGAGATTCTCGAGCTCGCAAGCTACGAAGTGACGACCGCTGCAAACGGAAAAGCGGGTTGCTCTGCGGCCCGGGAGTTTAAACCGGACCTGATCATTTGTGACATCATGATGCCGGAGCTGGATGGATACGGTGTTCTTCACGTTTTATCCAAAGATCCTAAAACGGCATCAGTTCCCTTTATTTTCCTCACAGCAAAGGCCGAGAAAAGTGAAGTTAGAAAAGGAATGCAGCTGGGAGCGGATGATTACCTCACAAAACCTTTCGAGGACACTGAACTCCTGAATGCGGTGGAACTGCGTCTGAAGAAAGTAGAGGCGATTAAGAAAGAGTATTCCCGGGATCTTAAGGGGCTCAATCTTTTCCTCGATGAGGCCGGTGGAGTGGAAGAACTTCAAACCCTCTCCAAGAATCGTCCCGTCTCAAAGTATAAAAAGAAAGAAGTACTTTTTCACGTTGGCGATACACCTCACTATGTTTATTTTTTGAATCAAGGAAGTGTGAAGAGTTTTAAAATTCACGATGATGGTAAAGAGTTCATCACGAATGTTTATAAATCCGGTGAATTTTTCGGACATGTTCCTTTGTTTGAGGGCACGCCCTATACTGATTCTGCTTTGGTGATTGAAGAAAGTGAGATCTTTAAGATTCCAAAGGAAGACTTCCTCGCTCTGGTTTATAAAAACAGGGATGTTGCCCAAAAGTTCATCAAGCTCCTTTCTAATCAGGTCGAAGATCAGGAGAAGCAACTTCTCCGTCTGGCCTATGATACGGTCAGAAAACGGACGGCAGAGGCCCTATTACAGCTGGTCAAAGGTGCAGGGAAAACTTCTATCAAAGTCACCCGGGATGACCTGGCGGACATGGTAGGGACTGCAACTGAAACGGTGATCCGTTGCCTGGCGGAGTTTAAGGAAGATGGATTCATTGAAGTCCACGGTCGTGAAATCTTAGTGTTAGATCAAAAGGCACTTGGGAGAGTTCAGTAAAATACTGACGAAAGTCAGCATTAAGGTTAACAGCTCTCATGTTGGAAATTGTATGCATTGTTTATGCTTGGAGCATGAATAACGTATTGATACCAACAGATTTCTCCTCTCAGTCTCGCTACACCCTGGAGTATGTTCTTGGTTTTCTCCAGCACACTACAGTTCCTAGTCGGATCCTTCTCGTAAATACCTACATCGTCCAATTAAATGCGGATCCATTCCAGCTCGTCACGATCAACGATCAGCTCAAAAGAGAATCCAAAATTCTTCTTGAAAATGAGGTTCTATGGGCCAGATCTCTTTGTCTGAATTCTCTGGTGAAGATTGAATCTGCTTCACACATGGGAACTCTCAATAACGTTATTATCAATCTTCTTCGAAGAGAAACTATTGATCTCGTGGCCATGGGGAAGGGGACAGGTAATCATGTTGAGCAGGTTGCCACGCTCCTCAAGCTCCACAACTGTCCGCTCTTGATAACTTACAAGCCGGATTCTCATGAAGCAGTCGAGGCATAATGAACTTGAATAAGATTATTATTGCCGTGAATATGCCTGAAGAAACTCAAAAGCCTTTTCAATATCTCAAGGCTATTCCATTTCCTCCTCAGGCGGAGATTCAGCTCGTTCATATGATTACTGAAAACGTTTACGCAGATGGAATGGAGTTGATTCAGACTTTCCCATCAAGAGAAGAAAAAAAGAAGCTGGAAAATCAGATCCATATAAAACTTCAGAATTTGAAATCCAACCTTTTTCCGGAAAAGACAAAAGTTGTAACGAAAGTTCTTTTTGACTCAAATATCCGCAAAGGTTTCACCGAATATGTGGCAATTGAAAACCCCGACCTCGTCATTGTGGGTACAAGAGGACGTACAGGTATGAAGGATCTCTTCGACAGCTCCTTTGCCCAACATCAGGTCAAGTACTCCCCCGCAAATGTCTTAATTTTAAGATAACGCTACCTGGAGATAAAAATGGAATCACAATCAATGGCCTCACGAAAATTTATGACTGAAGTTGTTGTGACAATCGGCAAGGAAGATAGAGTCCTGGACGCTTACAAACTGATGATCGATAAAAAAATCCGTCACCTTCCTGTCATTCAAAGCGATGGGACTGTCATCGGTATGCTAAGTGATCGGGATGTTCAACGTGCTATGATTGTAGACCGCCCTGCTGGAAACGGATCGGAAGAGGTCTATCTTAATGGGACAAAAAAAGTTTCAGAATATATGTCATTAAAAGCGTTCACTGCCTATGCTGAAACCCCCCTTGGCTCAGTGGTCGAAGAGATGATGCTCGAGAAAGTATCTGCCGTCATTATTGTCAGTAGCACAATGAAATGCTTAGGAATTGTTACGAGTAACGACATCATGCGCGTGTTTCTGGATCAAATGGCCCGTAACAGACAGATCTTTGAGCAACCCATGTCTTTTTTCTTTTCCAATACTTTGTACTAGCTCGCAAAACCAACCTCTTCAAAAAAGAGAACTGATACAAATCAGTTAGGATCACGGTCCTGATCATTCCTTCATCATGACAGGCGTTTAAGATGAGTATTGTTATCAATATTCCGGAGGCAATATGAGATTCTCAAAACTTTTCATCTATTCAATTCTTCTTCTGGCAATTGCCATGACACAAAAAACGGCTTTTTCCGAAATCGAGGGACCGATTGGAGTTTATCCGCTGGATGAAAGATTTAAAATTCTCGCCAGTGAAGAAACAGCGACATCTGAAACAGCTCAAAAGATGCTAGGGCACTTGAGCCTCGCGCGCGAGTCTATCTTCTTCGGGCTCAAGTCTTCTGCACTTGATCACCTCGAGACAGCGCGCGCAGAAGGTACTGATCTTCTCAAGATGAAGTTGGAAGTCGAAAGAAGCCTTAATCTCCTGTTTGGGAAATACTCCATGGAAACCGGTAATGATCGCAAAGTTTATATCCCTATTTTGCAGTTGGATGCCGTTGAAGGTGTATTCAATGAGCGCATGATGGGTACACTGGCGAAGCTCAAAATCGACGAACTTTCACTGATTCATACAGTCGTTAAGCTTGACATGAAAGTTGCTCTTCTACATATGCAGGAAGCTCAGGAATTTCTCAGCAAAGATGATTATAAAGCTGCCATGGCGTCACTTGATAAAGTCTTTAAGAGCGCTATAATTTCGGAAGAAAAATTCGTAGATCCACTCCTGAGTGTTTGGGCGAATCTCATCCTTGCGAGAGAATTTATGAATGAACAAACTTATAAGAGTGCCCGCTATTCACTAAAGAGTGCTCAAAATTCTTTGGCCCAGCTTGAGAAAAAGAATGTGCTTAAGAAAGATGAGAAAGCAGCGAGAGCGCTTCATCAGGAAATTGCAGCACTCTCCAAAGAACTTGATGAGAAAGCGCCCGGATTCTGGAAACGGATGCGCCAGAAGAGTGCCGTCTGGATCAGTAAGGTGAGAAAGTGGAAGTAACCAAAATGAGAGTAGCTGTTTACAGTAGCCATAGCTTCGAACTTAAATATTTGCAGTCGGCCAATTTGAGCACCGGCCACGACCTTCGTCTGCTGGATTTTCGACTTACTGTTGAAACAGCAAATCTTGCTCAAGGGTGCGAAGTTGTAAGTGCTTTCGCCAATGATGATCTTTCCGCTTCTGTGCTGGAGAAGTTATCAGGTGCTGGAGTAAAATTGATTGCTCTACGTTCAGTGGGTTATAACCACGTCGACCTTGCGGCTGCCCAAAGACTTGGACTTCAAATCGTTCGCGTTCCTGAATACTCACCATATTCAGTTGCTGAGCATGCTGTGGCGTTGCTGCAAACATTGAACCGTAAAATTCACAAGGCCCATAACAGAGTGAGGGAGAATAATTTCTCTCTCGACGGACTTGTAGGATTTGACCTTCACGGAAAAACCGTCGGAGTGATCGGGACAGGTAAGATAGGCAAGGCGTTCATCCGGATCATGAAGGGCTACGGCACGAATGTACTTACTTTTGACCTCTCGCCGGATTTAGAATTTCAGAAAGAAACAGGCTGTCGCTACGTGACTCTTCCGGAACTCGTGCGCCAGAGCGATGTCATTTCCTTTCACGTTCCACTCACGAAATCTAATGTCCACATGGTTGACGAGCATCTAATCTCACTCATGAAACCTGGTTGCTACATAATTAATACCAGTCGTGGCAAACTTGTTGATACCCGTGCGTTGATTCAAAGGTTAAAGACCGGATCACTCGGGGGGGCCTGCCTCGACGTTTATGAGGAAGAAGCGGGACTTTTCTTTGAGGATCACTCTGATGATGTGATGACAGACGATGTGCTTGAACGATTACTCACTTTCCCCAACGTCATTCTCACTGCGCATCAGGGCTTTCTTACCGTCGAAGCCCTTTCAGAAATTTCCAGAGTAACCATAGAAAGTATTTCGGACTTTGCTGAAGGCAGGCCTCTGCGAAATCTTGTTATTTCCTGATTTATATCAGTCTTTCCTTTGTCTGGAATCACTGAATTTCAAATGCTGATCCTATACTATTTTTAAGATCTATACCAAGGAGCTGATATGAAATTCCCAAAAAAAGTAATCGTCGCTGTCGACATCAGTCAAGACATGGAGCAGATTTTTGCTCCTTTGCACAAGCTCGACTTCATGAAGGATGCTGAGATTCATCTCGTCCACGTGTCACTCAAAATTGTCTATAATTTTGCATTAGATTTTGGTGCACTAGCGTACCCACTTAGTGACGACCGAGCTCTCATTGAGCAAGCCGTAGTGGCAAAAATCACAGGTCTTCAAGAAAAAATTCTTCCTTACGGACATACAGGCACTGTGCATGTGAAATGCCTCTTCGGTGAATCACCAGCAGAAACATTCTGTAATTACGCTAAAGAGAACCATGCAGATCTGCTTGTCCTCGCTCCAAGGAAGAGCAAACCTATATTTGATAGTTCTTTTGGAAAATATGTTAATCGTCATGCGAACTCAAGCATCTTCCTGCTCGCCCCACACTAGAGATTCGATCCCCCGCTCTGGTCGGGTGGGGGATCGCTCTGTTATTCAACTTCTTCTTCGTTTTCTTCCGGCTTTTTCATAAACTCATTAATGTTGATCAGATGCTCCAGGTCTTTAAGCTCTTTAACCACATCTTCAGGTATGTGTGTTCCCGATGAGCCGGAAAACTTGAACGTTAAATCATTTTTGAGTTCACTCAAGCACCTCATTGCAATCGGATTTTTTGAATAGCGACGGATACATTGCTTTAGGAAAAAATCCCCAGTGCTGAAGTAATGATCTCTACCCAGTCTCAGTTCCATCCACCCCAGCCAGTAGTTGATCTCTGGCGCCAGCGATGTTGTAGGATTGTTAAAGAGAAATCGGGAAAGTATTCCTGATGCAGCCAGGAGGTCTACATCGCCTTTTCCGAAAACTGTCTTTGCAGGTTTCAATAAAGTCTCAAGGCCGGCAATGAATTGACCAGCTTCTTTATCATCACTAAGCTCCTTTCGATAATCTTTCCGCTTTGCCCATGTATTAACATCAGACCGCCATTCCTGAATTTGATTTTTCAAATATACGGGGAGATCTTTTCGGTTCGCTATCCCGTCAAGAACCGCGAGCATTTTTTGGTCTTCTTTCATAATCTTGATCTCAATCAGGAGAATCTGTTTGAGTGCTTTCTCTGTCATTGCATAGTCTTTGGAAACAAAAGATTCATCTATTGAAAACTGAAATGATCCACGTGCCTTAGTGTACTGACGGGTAAGAAGCTCTCCGATAGCGAGGTTGTAGGAGTTGCCGAAATTTTTTGGGTTTAAATGAAATGTTCCGTCTGAGTAACTGGAGAGTTTCTCAGGCGGAAGACGGGAGTGACAATCAATACACATGGAAGTCAGATCCTTCATGCGGTTGAGCGCAAACCCCTTCTTACCTTCGTTAAAAGCTTTCTGAGTTGTATCAAGCTGTTCTTTTAAAAGCAGATATGAAGGTGCAAAGATATCCTGTTTCATCAAGGCGTCGTGTTTTGCGTTGCGGATTGATCGCGCTAATTGGGATAGTTTCTCACGTACAAACGCTTCGTTCTTTTTATCAGTGAATTTCGCCTCATCAGTAACGTAAGGGATCAGTTCACTCAGAGAAGTGAAAGCACTATTCATTTGCAGAACGGGGCCTGCAAAAGCGCATAACGGAAAAACACAAAAGAGGATCCCGTAAATCTTTCTCATGACTTCTTCCTTATTTCAATCGTGTTTTCATGAGCTCGCTTGAAGCCATGAGGGCATCCACCCATGTAAAAATCCCGACGAGATGATCGTTATCTGCGACGACAGCACAGCCGTATTTTTTTTCGGCCATCTGATCAAGTACCTCATCCAGGTGCGCAGATGGAGAGACTGTGAATGCATTGGGCGTGAAGCAATCCATCACCTTCATCTTTTCAATATCGACCCCTTTCAGGGAACGGATGAGATTGATGTCTGTACTTGAAAGAAGACCTTCAATTTTACCTTCGAAGGTCACGGGCAGATGGCGGATATGTTCTTTCTGCATAAGGGTAGCCGCAGTCAAAAGTGACTCGGTTTTCTCAACAGAGAAGGGTCTTGTGGTCATGAACTTTGAGAGTTGTGGAATCGGCTTTGTCATAAATTATCCTTTGGGTTGTTTGAGAAAATCTGATCTAAGAGATAAGCACCAGTCATAAGTAAGCCCGATCCTATCAGTACGGACATATTTATATCGTTACGTAGTGCTCCACCGGCCGTTGGAGCGGTAAGTGAACTGAGGAGTGCTGCTGATGCCGTGAGTGTAAGAGCAGTAGCGACACCAGAACTCACCGGAATCATCATCGGTTCGTATCCTTCTGGCAGCGGTCTTGGTTCACTAGCTGGCTCGAATTTAAAGTCCTGCGTATAGCTAAGTTTTTTAAGAGAAATGGGCCTTACAGAGTCAACGACAAAAGTTGTCATGTGATTTCCACCCTCGTCGGTGACTGTTTTGTCCATTCTCACATGGCCTTCAATTATTACGTCTTCATCAGGGGCTAATCCCAGAATGATTTTTTCTTCTGCAGGACGAATGATAATCGGCATTGTAAATCGCTTTCCATCCCGGAAGAGGGAAACGAACTGATCCTGACGCTTAACTTGTGCTAGGAAATGTTCATTGGCACAGGCCACCGAACAGATGAAGAAGATGAGAAAAAATGCTTTAATTGTGAGTTTCATGGCTAAAGAATAGTTCTCTTCATAACTAAAAATAAGCCGGCCCGGTCATCAGAAAACCTGATCCTCATCATGTTTTCACTCCAGTGCCTTAATCATCTAATTGCCTGACCAAAATCATATCTGACATGCAGTCGGAGTTTTACTCTGCTCCCAATATACAAAGGAGCATTCCATGAAACGCCTGATAATTCTCGCTAGCTTTCTGTCTTTTATCCCGCCGGCCTCTGCTACACCGGCCAAGCTTTTTCAATCTGCGTGCAGAAGAAATATTATGCTCGCTTCAACTCCAGATAAGATTTTTTCTCCCATCCTCTCAGATGATAGAGCAGAAGACCTGGTTGATCGACCTGATCTTATGGTGAAGAACCTTCAGAAAATGGACGAGCTGAAGCTGCGAGCCGGTCAGTCAGCGGACATACCCTGGTCTGATTCCTATTGGCCTATTGCCCGGGGAGGGCTCGGACAGAGATATCAGGATGAAGATGTCCGTTATTTAGAATGGAAAGATGCCTTCGACTACATCGCAAAAAATCCAGCGGACGTTATTTTTCGCGACGGCGATCCATCAATCCTCGCTCCATCAGAAAAATATGATTTAATGATTTCCGGAGCTGTTTCCGGTTTTACGAAAGCTCAATGGACAGAAGGCAGAGATTATCTTGAAACTACGGGCCGTGTTGAAGGCTGGATGGGATCATGTCACGGCTGGGCCGCTGCGAGTATGATGATGAAAGAGCCCAAAAAGAAGACGCAGGTCACTGTCGAAGGAAAAAATATTCTTTTCTATCCTTCAGATGTTAAGGGCCTCGCGACCGGGTTGTGGGCGAAGGGTGGATTCCCCATGAAGTTTATCGGTGGCCGCTGCAATCTCCAGACTCCTCCTGTAGACAGATACAACCGCAGCCGCAATCGTTCATGTCTTGATACGAACCCTGGCACCTGGCACATGGTCGTTGTTAATCAGATCGGCCAGAGTCGCCGTCCATTTATCATGGACGCGAGATCAACCTATGAAGTCTGGAACCATCCCGTCTACAACTACTCTTACAGCTACTACAATCCAGAGACAAATGAGGGAAGCCCCACTCTCGAGAAAGCGAAAGTTAAAGTTGGGGCCTGGAACGATCCACGTAGCCTCGTGAGAGCTGAAAATGCGAAGTGGATTGTTGGTATTCATATGACTGTGGATTATGCAGTTGAGAACGAACCGTCGACGGAAGAGCATCAATTATCTCAGAATTCTTCCGACGAGTATAGGTACGACCTCGAACTGGATCAGAACGGTGAAATCGTCGGAGGCGAGTGGTATACAGATCATCCTGACTTCCTTTGGGTACCTTCTCCGGGGGTTTTTCCAGGAGGTCAGCCTGTACTTTTGAACCCTGATCAATTGACCAGTGGTCAAAAGAGTGCGGCCAAGAAACTTGCCCTTGAAGGGAAGCTGTCTGGCTCTATCGTGAATGCGATTGTTGTTCGCTCTGCTAAAGAGTAAATTGTTCGCAGTTAAGTGGGGATGATTTCCCCACTTAATTACCATTTTTGAGAGCAATCTTTTTTAACGCTAAATGTTTATATGCTTTCAATTCCAGCGACATCCTCATAATCGATTCTGGCAAAACTTTTGAATCCCATTTTCATGAATGACTAAATCATCTGATCAATTACAATTGATCCCTCCTTACTGTCCAAATCCTCGCTGTCAGTTTCATTTCGGAACAGATTCCAGGTTTTATGTTAAAAATGGTTGGGTAAAAACCGAAAAGGCACCTTTTCGTAATCAACGTTTTAAGTGCAAAAGTTGTGGGGAGCAGTTTTCGACCAATACATTTGGGCCAGATTTTAGAAAAAGAATCGGATTTTTATCTGAGCGAGTTCTTCATTTCTCCATGAATGGTATGAGTAACAATTCCATCGCGAGACTATTGAAAGTCGCCGAGGGTACGATTCGCGACCGCCTTAAAGATATGAGTCACCAGTCACTTATTTTTGAGAAGGAGAACTATCCGAAAAAGCTTACTGAAGACGTTGCCTATGATGGGTTTGAAACTTTTACTTATTCACAATTCTCTCCGTGCTATATCAACACTGCGGTTGGAAGCCACTCGATGTTTATTTATCACAATACATTTTCGCCTCTTAATCGCAAAGGACGGATGACCCTAGAGCAAAAAATAAAAAATCAGAGTCTCATTTTGAAATATGGCGTTTATCCTCGAGATTCAGTTTTCGAGGAATCGGTATACGTGCTGAATAATCTAAATTCCATAGGCGCAGGCAGAACGCTTTTTACGGATGAACACAAGTCATATCAAAGGGCCGTTCGGAGTTTGGATTTTCGAATGGAACACCAGAAAATTAACTCCCAGGTACGGCGAGATTCAACAAATCCATTATTTCCGATAAATCGCTTACACAATCTTTATCGCCATTTTTTTTCTTCCCAGCAAAGAGAATCGATTTCTTTTCAGAAGCATGAAGCGGCTCTCCTGGAGAAAATACAGCTGATGAAGATTTATCGAAATTATATGAATCCTAAATTCGTGAAGAAAAACAAATACGACCCTCATGCGCACGAATGGTCACCAGCAATGTATGTTGGAGTTGCCGAAAGATTGTTGAGTTTTGAAGACGTTTTTGGAGTGAAGAAAAAGGTGAGTCAGATCCGGTTAGACGACAAGGAGAGAGCATTTTTAAATCGTTCATACCCATATTCAAGACAAATCATAGCTGCCTAAAAAAATCATCTTGAATACGGGGCTGAACTAGAGATCAATCATCAGTTAACTGCGAACAATTGAAGGGTTACTGGTGATCAATGATCCCATTAACCGATTTACCATCAAGAGTTCTCACAAACAAAAGCGTTTGCTTGTAATTAAACCGGCCAAGGTCATACTTAATCGGAATTTCCAGGTAACTTCTAACTTCATGGCAGTCATTCGATACTTTCTTCATGATCGGAAGAACAGCAAGAGTGTCTGTACCGTTCGAAACGTATTCCACGTGATCGAGTTCCACACAGTCCATTGTCTTCTTACCGATAAGAAACGCACTTCCAGTAAGGCCGCCAGTGAACCCCAGCTCAACATAGTCGATTTGTGCATAGATATGGTCATCTACGCTGTCAGACTGAGATTCATCTACTTTCAAGCTACCCATCTTCTTACCGTTGACGCGCACCTCATAGGTTCCTCCCTGGAGGGTTCCGACTGTAATATCTTCTGAGAACGGAATATTCGAGAGTTCACAAGTTCTTCCACCATCGAAGAGGGAAGTGACTGTAACGTCCAGGATTTCTCCTGTGACTTTAGATTCAACCTTGTTTCTGCTATAACAGTTAGTTGGGAATTTTCCGGTCACCAGTAATTCCACGTTGTCATTGTTATCAAATCCGTTCGGAACAAAGAGGTGGTCTACAGGAGCAGGGATCACTCCGGCAGAAGCATACATACTGAAGGGAACGAGAAGTGCGAGAAGCTTTTTCATAAAATTCCTCCTTTGGAATTAAATTCACTGTATGCCTTCGTGAATGGCCTTGAAGATGATCATTGTCCGGGTAAAGTATGATCCTGATCAGTTTTCTTTCGTTTCCGAAATTCTATGCTCCTTCTAACCAAGGAGTTCTCAATGAAAAAAATTCTCTTCTCTCTATTGTTCTCTCTCGCAGCACAGGCCCAGCCTATCGTTATTGATGCACCGGTGGAGCACATTTACATCCCTATGGGGTTTGATTCAAATGACTCTGTTGAAGTGATTGTTACGGGCTATTTCCCGAACGCTTGCTACTCAAGAAACGACGTCAAGGTGAAAGTCAGCGGAGAATTCGTGAACATTGATATCACAGCACTTGCACCACCTCCTGAAAGAAGTAACAAGCTCTTTTGTGCAGATATCGCTATCCCGTTCAAAGAAGTGATCTCCCTTGGTAATCTCCAGGGCGGAGAATATAAAGTCCGGATCAATAACGCCTCTCCATACCGTCTCGAGCAGACTCTTCAGGTTGCCGAAGCTCGTTCTAATGCCGTGGATGACAATATCTACGCAGCCATCGAGTGGGTCGAAGATAAAGGGAACGGCAACTTCCTCCTTCACGGATGGAAGTACAGTGAGTGCTTTGCCCTCGATCAGGTAAAAGTGATGTCCAATGGTCTTGACACACTTTCGGTTCTGCCTGTGATGAAAGAGCTCGGTACTTTTTGCCCAATGAAGGGAAAGCCGGTTGCATACCCTGTGAAACTCAATTTCTCGAAGTTGAAAATGAAGCGACCTCTCATTCACGTTCGGACGATGGATGGTAAGTCAGTGAACTCAATTATTGATCTCCAAGGATGAAGATGAAAGCTGCAATTCTTATCTTCCTCTTTATTATTCAAGGTGAGGCCTTGGCACTCTGTGTGCCGGGCCTCGACCTTAAAGTTTCAGAGCTCGACGTAAAAGCAGAGCTTGAGACCGTGAGTGAAGAGTTTCAAACAACCGCTGAGACTCTACTACCATCTCAATTGAAGCTTACGCTTAAACTTGATGTTCTTAATCCCAGGATCAACGCTGAGATTGTCAAGGCCTCTGACGTCTTTGAGATTACTGTGATGGGTGGCATGCTCTCTCAGCCTGAACTGACTCCTGACGCCCTTATTCTTCTTCTGTGTCACGAACTGGGGCATCTCCTGGGAGGCGATCCCAAAAAATCCCGCGGTGGGTGGTCATCGACTGAAGGACAGGCCGATTATTTCTCTTCTTCAGAGTGCGTACGCCATTGGCGCATGAGTGAGGATCGCTTTCTGTACGCAGCAGAGAATCTGACGAAGATTTATGCGAAGGTGGGTAGTACAACTCCGCCGAAAGTTGATTCATGTGATGAACGTGAAGTTGAGCGAACAAATTTCGGATACCCTGGTCTTCAGTGCAGACTTGATACGCTAGTCTCCGGCTGGCGATTGTCGCCAAGGCCGGCATGCTGGTTTAAAGCTGATCTGTAAAAAGTTTTTCAGGAATGACAACGTCTTCGTAACCTAGTTTCTCAAGCGAGCTTTTTAACTGGCGCTTGGCCTCAGGTTCTCCATGAATGAGCCTGATGCCAGCGCTTTTTTTCACTCCCGACATCCATTTGAGAAGTTCTGTTTTGTCCGCATGTGACGAAAAAGCATCAGAGTGGATAACTTCTCCTTTCCAGGTGAGTTTTCCGTTCTCCGAATGAATCGTCCTATGTCCGTGCTGAAGTTCATGGCCTGGAGTTCCCAGAGACTGATAACCTGGCAGGAAAAGAATCGCTTTATGATCATCCTTCCAGTTCTCCAGGTGTCGCCAGATCCTGCCTCCTGTCACCATGCCGCTTGAAGCAAGAATGACTAATGGGCCTTCTTTTTTCTTCACACCTTCCCACATTTTCACTGACAAGATTGACTGGACCTCGTTGATAGCAAAGACCAGGTTGTCAGGTTCAAGAGTAAGATCTGAAAATCTGCGATAGATGTGATTCACTTCTTCCATCATTGGTGAGTCCATGATGAGAGGAACCCGCTCGTTTGGATAACGGCGAAAATGTTCCTGAAATAATGTCAAAAGATTCTGTCCTCTTGCGACGGCAAAACTTGCAACGATCATGACCCGTGAATCTTCCCGGACTTTTCTGAGCAAGTCAGAGAGTTCCTGATGAATGTTGCCACTGCGTATTTTTCCGCCATAAGTGGATTCCATAACGACGATATCAGCGTCCACGCAGGCAGACGGTGGAGGAATCAAAGGATCATCATCCCTGCCAAGATCACCAGAAAAAACTATATTCCTTCCATCCTGCAAGAGAGAGACACTGGTGGCACCCAGGATGTGCCCAGCGGGCCGGAGAGTGACTTTGAGCCCGTGAATTAATGTCTCCTTGAATTCCCGGAGTACCTGCATTCTGTGAAAGGCAGCTGTGGCGTCTTTCTCATTGTAGAGTCCATCATCTTTCATCAAAGTGGCGCTGTCGTTCAGGATGATCCTTGTGAGTTCAAGAGTCGCCTGAGTACAGTAGATCTCGCCTCGGAAACCTTGCTTCACAAGCGCAGGAAGATATCCTGAATGATCAAGGTGAGCATGGGTTAGTATCACGGCCTTAATTCTATTCGCTTCGTAAGGAAGTTTCCGATAATTCAGTTTTTCAATTTCAGGCAGGCCTTGACTGAGACCGCAATCCACCATGACTATTCCATCACCTGAATCTATGAAGGTCATCGAGCCCGTCACGTCGTCTATAGCGCCCCAATAGGTGATTTTCATACTTGCCCCAGAACATTTTTAGCTTCTTCCAGAATAATGATTTTTTCCCGCGTGCCTACTCCCGCTTTCTCCAGAAGTTCAGGCCTGTCTATGAGTTCCTGGACGAGGACGATGCCGTGGCTAAGTAGTGCTTCTTTTTGTCGGGATTTGAGGAAACGCAGACTCGTCAGAGGCCAGAGATTCATCTCTCTAATCTGGTCAAAAAAAGAATGCCCTTCAGGGGCGTTGACTCCAAGAAGATTCAGATGAGTCCCGGCCGCGTAGGTGAGGGCGTCTTTAGAAAAAGATGTATTGCTGGCGAGTACGAAAGAATTAACTCTGTTTCCTTCCGGTCCGGTCTTGAGATCATCCCAGCGGCTTTTCACATAGAGGGCTATTTTAATATCGTTTTTAATCCCGGCCCTGTTGTGGAATTTACATTCGATAAAGATCCGTTCTTTATTCTTGAATGCGATGACGTCAACTTCGTGTTTCACAAACTTTCCACGGACTATCTGACAAGTCTGAGTCCGATATCCTCTGACCTGATAAAACCTTGAAACGTATGTTTCGAAATGGTGACCCGAAGGTCCGAGTTCGAAGAGTGATTTCTTCAGAGAGTACCGAACAGCTGCTTTGGGCGAGATTGCTCTGACCTCATTCAACGTAGCTTGAAAGATTTCCTGAGTCGACTGGCCATCCAGGACCTGGCCTTCAATCTTTTGCGTTACTGACTTACAATCTTTTTTCGGAAGTCCGGAGTGAGACAGAGAGCGGTAGAGTTTGCGACTTGAAAAATTTTCTGTTCTGCCATCTCGCTTAATAATACCGGGTAAACTTTTATTCTTTTTCAAAAGTAGTTCTTCAGTATTTGAAAAAGTGAGGATCTCTTATTCCGGACTGACTCAAGGATTTCTGATTTTCCCAGGATAATGATCTTTGAATTCTTTTTTATCTTGCACCCATAGCTCACAGGTTCCTCGTTGAGGATATGATGGACGCCGAGCAGACAGCCAGGAGGCAGGAACTCGTGTGAGGTGTGATTTTTGGTCAGTTCGATGAATCCTTCCAGAAGTGCCACGCCGCCGTTCGGGATTTGCATCTCATAGACTAGGTCGAAGTCATTTTTAAACGACAGCACCTCATGCTGGCTTTGAAGCTTTTCCATTTGGGCAGAAGTGAGTAGGTTCAGTTTCTTTTTCATATTCCTATTATAGAAAATAATACCATTGAAAACATGTCATAGATCAGCATTTGGGACATTCATTAGCAGTCGCTCAGATTCGCAAACTCCAGGAGCTTCTTCTCATCAAGGATGTAGATTGTCTTCCCATCTTCCTCTATTAAGCCCTCGTCCTTGAACTCGGAAACAAATCTGATAATAGTTTCGTTGGCCGTACCGACCATACTAGCTAGCTCATCTCTTGAAAGCTTGATATCCAGCTTCCTGCGATCTCCTTCAGTTCTGCCATAGGTCTGGTTGAGAGTTAGAATAAGTTCTGCGAGTCTCTCGCGAACATTTTTCTGCGACAACGCTGCACTCTTGTCTTCAGCAGCTCCCATGTCGCGGCTTAGCTTTTGAATGACATTCAAAGCAACACTCGGTTCTTTTTCCAGGAGGGCCAATATGAATTTCTTATCAAGGAAACAAACTGCGGAGTCCTCCATCGCTGTTGCGGTGGCCTTGTAATTCTCATGACTGAAAAGACTCCGATGGCCAAGCATATCTCCGCTTGAAGCAATACGGACTATTGATTCTTTTCCAACCGGGCCAGTCTTGGAAATTTTAATTTTTCCGCTATTGATGCAATAAAGTCCGAATGGGGGATTTCCTTCGTAAAAGATCGTCTGCCCTTTTTTGTACGTGTTCATGACTTTTTTCCCACTCACCGAAGCGAGTGCCAGATCCTCAAGGTCGCAAAAGATTCCGCGATCCTTGCATTCACACTGCTCGCACTGAATGGATTTAAATGCTTTTGAACTCATACTTTCTGCCTTTTGATTTTTAACAGTGATTAAAATATCACCAGCAGGAACAGAAATAACTGATTCAGGTCATGATTTTAAACGGGAATGCCGGGGACTTAGTATTCATCTCCAGAGAAATAGGCCA
>CAMCYI010000014.1 GCA_945883845.1 Bacteriovorax stolpii
TAGAATTTACCTATGGGTTTACAGGATTACTACGAAGACGCTTTCCGCTCAACCAACAGTCGCGCTGCCCGTGATCTCTTAGGAGACGCACTGGCGAGCAGTAATGCCCTTTATAACTTCGCCCTGGAGAGTAAGGACCGCTTTCTTCCGAATAGGTCCTGGGCCGATCTGCGCGTTCTGGAGACGGGATCGGGCAGGGGAGGAGTTGGGCTCCAGCTCGCGCGTCTAGGTGCTCAGGTGACTCTGCTGGATTTTTCTCCGTCGGCGATGGCCCAGGCCGAAAAAATTTACGCTCTTGAAAATCTCTCCGTGAAAACGATCGTTGGTGATGTTTCCAAGCCGGACGTCATGCTGGAAGGCGAGTACGACCTCATCGTGGACTCGCATCTCTTGCATTGCCTGACGGAAGATCCCGATCGCGTTTCTTATTACCGACTCATTCAGGATGCACTTTCTCCGGACGGAATTTTTGTCTGCGAATCCATGGTTCATCGTAAAAAATTAAATATCCCGGACGGATTCATGTTCGATCAGCGAAATGTTCTCTGGCAGATGTTCGGAAAATGGACACCGGTTCGCCGGATCCTCGACAGCTACGATCTCGAGCATGAACTCAAGAGTTGTGACTTCAACATCAAATATTTTATCTATTACGGACAATTCGCGTTCATTCCGCACAAAGATTTTATGGATATTCCCAGTGAAGTTCTTCCTGCGGCCATCAGAATGGTGCTAGCTAAAAACTGATTAAATCCGGTATGCGAAAATTAAATATCCTTAACACTCTAAGTCTTCAATGGCTTTTGTTACAATATAAGTCTCACCCAAGGAGACTTTATGACTGTGAATATCACATTTCGCCATATGGAACACACACCAGCTCTTGATCAGATGATTCGCGAGAAATCAGAGAAATTTACAAAATGGTTTGGCCCGCGCACGGATGTGAAATGGACATGCTGGACTGAAGGTTCTGATCACTGCGCTGAAGTCACAGTTCATTCGGGCCACGAAGAATATTTTGCCAAGGCCCATGCTGACGACCTCTACAAAACTTTCGATATGGTTGTTCATAAAATTCAAAATCAGATGAAATAAAAACGGAGATGACATGACTAAGATCTGGCAGAAGGCCTACGATTCTGGAGTACCTGGTGAAATTAATGCTAAGGAATATTCCTCCATCAATGAGATCCTTGAAGTAGGCTTTACCAAGTTCAGGAATAATCCCGCTATTCACAACATGGGAACGACACTCACCTACGCCGAGCTGGATATACTGTCTCAGAAGTTCGCTTCTTATCTCGTCAATGATCTCGGTTACACCAAGGGTGACCGCGTGGCCTTGATGATGCCGAACATTCTCCAGTATCAGATCGCTCTGTTTGGAATTCTGCGCGCGGGCCTTGTTGCTGTGAACGTGAATCCACTTTATACCCCCAGAGAACTTGAGCACCAGCTCAAAGACTCGGGTACAAAAGGAATAGTGATCTTCGCGAACTCGGCGAGTGTGCTTGAGAAAATTCTTAAAAATACTCAGGTCAAGCACGTGTTCCTCACTCAGATCGGAGACATGCTGAAATTTCCGAAAAATTACATCGTTAACTTCGTCATCAAGAAAGTGAAGAAGATGGTTCCCGCCTACAATCTGCCGGGTGCACTGGACTTTAAAGAATGCGTGATGAAAGGTGACGAAAAGAAATTCAAGAAAGTGAACGTCTTCCTCGATGACATTGCTTTCCTTCAGTACACCGGTGGAACAACCGGTGTCGCTAAGGGTGCCATTCTCACTCATGGAAATATTGTGGCGAACATGGTTCAGGCCCGCGCCTGGATCAAGAACCTCATCACGGACGGGCAGGAAATTATCATCACTCCCCTCCCGCTTTATCACATTTTCTCACTCACAGCGAACTGCTTCGTTTTCACCAGTGTCGGTGCACTTTCCATCCTTATCACCAACCCGCGCGACATGCCGGGCTTTGTGAAAGAACTTAAGAAATGGAAGTTCACGGCCTTCACAGGTGTGAATACGCTTTTCAATGGTCTCCTGAATAACGATGAATTTAAAAAACTCGATTTCTCTCACCTGAAGCTCACGCTCGGTGGAGGAATGGCCGTGCAGAAAGGTGTTGCTGAAAAGTGGATGGCGTTGACCAAACGTCCTCT
Source organism: Bacteriovorax stolpii (assembly GCA_945883845.1). Classification (GTDB taxonomy): domain Bacteria; phylum Bdellovibrionota; class Bacteriovoracia; order Bacteriovoracales; family Bacteriovoracaceae; genus Peredibacter. Next base: position 2,170 of record CAMCYI010000014.1, read on the forward strand.
GATTGAGGCCTACGGTCTTACTGAAACTTCCCCCGCAGCGTGCATAAATCCGATGACTCTCAAAGAGTTCAACGGCTTCATTGGTCTTCCGATTTCAAGCACGGATGTTGAGATCAAGGACGACAACGGCACAACTCTTCCCATCGGAGAGATCGGCGAAATTTGTATCAAGGGCCCACAGGTCATGAAGGGTTACTGGAACAAGCCCGAAGAGACTGCGAAGGTGATGTCGGCCGACGGATTTTTCAAAACTGGCGACCTCGGTTTTATGACGGAACAGGGTTTCGTGAAGATTGTTGATCGTAAGAAAGACATGATTCTTGTTTCAGGATTCAACGTTTATCCTAACGAACTTGAGGACGTTATCTGTCAGCATCCAAAAGTTCTCGAGGCCGCAGCGATCGGGATCCCGGATGAGAAGTCTGGTGAGGTTGTGAAAATTTTCGTCGTGAAAAAAGATGAGAGTTTAACGTCTGAAGAATTGATGAAATATTGTCGTGAAAATCTGACGAGCTACAAGATTCCGAAGAGCATTGAGTTCAGGAAGGATCTGCCAAAGACGAACGTCGGAAAAATTCTGCGGAAAGATCTTCGTGCTGAAGTTATGGGGAATGCGACTAAGTAGTCGCACTCCCGCAAAATTATTTGATTATTTAATTGGTGATGGCTTGAAAGCTTTGAGTTCGTCGATACACGACAGAACCTGAAGCTTAAAGTTATCATCTTTCTGCGCTTCTTTAAGTTTCACAAGACAGATGTGAACGATCGCACCTTCAAGACTGCGCTTGCCGCCTCCGTTATTTCTGTGGCCGTGACGTCTATGCTCACCTTTTTCCTGAATACATTTATTGATGAAATCTAACTCGGAACCTTCAAGTTTATCGGCGTCTTTAATCGCCTCAAGCTTCTTGTAGCACTTCTTCTTCTTATGTTCGTAGCGATCGAAGCACTTGGCACTGCCACCGCATTTTCCGTGATCCTTATCGTCTTTATCTTCAACTTTTTCAGAGACGACCTGGTCATCTTCATGTGAACCATCATCTTCGGCAAAAGAATATGAGCTGAGAGAAAGAAGAGCAGCGAAGATGAAGTATTTCATTGAGTGTCCTTTGGTAATTAATCGTACTGATACTCTTGCAAAGGACATGCCCGTAAATCTTTTTTAACTACCCGAATACTTATTGGACTTTTGTTTAAGTTTTAGACAGTGACTGTTATTTCTTCAATTTGGAGAAAGATTTCTTGCTCCAGAGGCCATGTATTCACTCACAAAACAGGCCAATAATTAATGACTTACTAACAATGTGGTCCTATATGCGGGATTCTTGGCAGAGTGAGTAAAAGTAAGAAAAGAAAGTGTTTCCAGCGCACCTGTCCTGATCTTAAGATTGTTTTAAGCACTATTAAGATATCAAGGAAGATAATTAGACCAGAGAGGGATTTCTGGCCTTAAAAGAAGCCAAACAGGGGCCTTTGCAGGGGCCCCTTTTTTTTTGCTTTTTTTCTGGAATCAGGCTTTTTTGGGTTGTTCGCTGCGAAGTTTATTCATCACTCTCACAATCATAAAGACCGCAAAAGCAATGATCACGAACTTGATAACGTTATCAGTAAAGGCACCGTAGTTGATTGTCGGTGCACCGGCAGCTTTCGCTTCAGCGAGGGACTTGTAAGATTCTCCGTTCAGCGAGAAGAAGAGGTCAGAGAAATTCACGCCGCCGATCAATTTACCGATGGGTGGCATGATGATGTCAGAAACCAAAGACGAAACAATTTTTCCAAATTCAGCACCGATGATCATACCGACAGCGAGATCCATGGCGTTGCCTTTTACGGCGAACTCTTTAAACTCCTGAGCGATTGACATAAATATTCCTTAGAATTTTGCTACGAATGCAGTTGTAACGAGTGTGTCTTCTTTATAAGCGATTCCAGGTGCGGGCAAATGATCGTATCGCACGAGCACACCTGATTTGAGCGAGAGGATTTTCGTCATGACGACAGAGAGTGAAAGCTCTGTGTTCGCCTGCCAGTCATTGGGCTCAGTGAAGTTTGGAAGGTATTCAACCCAATATTTTGTTGAGAAATTTTCGTTCCACTTGTTTTCCCATTCTGTGTACGCACGTCCGTAGTTACTGGTCACAGAGCGACCGATGAAACGCTCCTCTTTCATGTACCGGTAACCAAGTTCTCCGAAAAATTTCGTTTCTTCCGATTGCATGAAGAACTGCTTACCGCCGATATCCGTGATGTAACGGTTCTGGTAGTTCGCGAATTTATCCTGTTGGTAAGTTTCTCCTACGAAGATATTACGATGAGCGGTCAGCTTTCTTTCATAGCGCAGACCACTATCGAGATAGCGTGCTGTCTCAACTCCGCCGGCCTTCGCATTAAGGTAGCGACCTTTAAAGGCAAGGACATTGTCACGCCAGGTATACGTATTGGACTGCTTGAAATTGAAGGTCTGAGTCTTAGTGTTACCATTGGCAGAAGCGAGTCCAGCTTCTGATTCATTGGTGATCTGGGCGCGGGCCGATTCAACGAGAATAAACATGATAATAAGAAGAAAGATCGCCTTCATCGGTATCCTTTGATCAGTTAAATCTAAAAAGGCGACTTAACTAACAAAGGTCAGAATGCTTTGGAAAGCGGAATTAAAGGGCCATCAGTTTAATTCTGAAGAGTGGATGGGATGGTGCAGTTCCCGATGCCGCGGTTTCTGCGAATCGGATCTGTCAGGGTGTTCCACGTATCAGAAGAATTGGCCTCAGGTTGTCCGATCAGGGCAGCACTAAATGCATTTTGAGTTGTGGCGTGAAGGGCCGGAAGAATTTTTTGCGCTGTTCTACTGCAGTAACCTGGAACATCGTTATAATAGTTTCCGGCCCGGTTCGCAAAAGAGGTCCCGATGTTATCAAAGCTATGGTCACGGTTGCCCAGTTTCTGCGTGTAGTAACGTTCAGCGGTGTTTTGGTAGCCTAGCGATTGGGCCCGATTCACAAGAACTGATCTTAGTGACATGGCGAGGTCTTGCCCTGTGATGTCTCCGGCAAGAACTGGATTGGTTTGACGGTAGCTTTGAATGGCCGGATCGTTCATCCAATTATTGCCACAAATAAGGTGCGCCGTCGTGAAGGTATAAAGCACACTATAAATTTTGAGTGCATTGATCTGGGCCGCATTCGGACAGTTCGCCTGATCGTCTCTGGTATGGGTAATCGAAATAAAGCCATTTTCCACCGTGTCCAACGGCGCAGTTGCAGCTTCAACCGTTCTTTCTAGATTGGCCAGAGTGGCCCGTGTTGGTGGTTCGGTCTGAATGCCCGGGGTGTTCGGATCACAATCCACAGTTCCGGTATTTTCAGCGGCCACCTGAATATCTTCAACACCTCTCGCGACGGTCACAAGAGTGGCATCATCAACGGGAGTGTCATCTCCATCTGCTGCAGCTACTGCGGCGGGATCTGCGGCCCTGATCGCCAGTACACGTGCGTTTAATCGTCCACAGGTGGAAGGGCGATTAGGTGCTGAACAGATTCTTTCAACGGCACCAAAGAGATCCTGAGCGGCCTGCTGGCCTCTTGAAGATGAAGCCGCCGTTGCGATTGTAGAAAGAGATCTGGCTGAGCGTGAGAAGAGATTTTCACATTGAGCGAGAGCGCTATTGCGAAGTCTTCTGGTCGAAGTGCGCGCACAGAGATTTTCCCCGTACAAGATGGGATTACACTGGAGAGTTCCGGCGCCACAATTTCCCTGAGAATAACCTGGGTTTCCTCTGGAAGGCGAAGAACAAGTCGAGCTCGATCTGTTCGAAGGCCAGCCCGCATAGAAGCAGTTGAGCTCAGCACCATCGGCATGGGCCGATTCAATGAGCGACCAGAAACGGGTTTGTGAAACTTCCACTTCTTCATTGTCTTCGACGAGTGTTGAAAGAAAAATTTTATAGCTTTTAAGAACTTCCACTTGGGACTCGCTGGAGAGTTGAGCAAACTCACGATGGTTCATAGCAAAAGATGAAAGAGGAAGAAGAAATAACAGAATTAGAATTTGTCTCATGCTTGTATTCTACGGTTGATGCGTGTCAAAATCAAAATTTTGAAATCTTTCAATGCTTTAAGTAGGCCTTTGTGCCAACAAAAAGTGGCATTTACTGAGTCACGTCACAATTGAGGTATTTTAAAATAGACGAAGGAAACATGAGAGGGATATCAAGGTGGAAACATTCCTCAGGAGGAAATTATGCGTTTGATGACAGTCGCTCTTCTTTTCGTTTCTCTCTCAGCTTCAGCTGGTGAGTACGTTTCAAGATCTTTCTCAATGAGCCTCGGTGGTTCTGGATGGAACACGACTTATTATAACTGTGATGCTCTCGAAGACCTCGTTGAAGGTCACCTTGAAAAACTTGGTGCTTCTAACATTCACGTGAGCTGTTTCGGCGGTCTTGAGCAGTGGGGCAACCGCTGGAATCCATCTCCCGCTTCAGTAACAGCACGCTTTGATGCTCCTGTTCGTTCAGGAACTTCTTCTCAGACTTTGACTCTTAAATCTCGTATGGGCGATTCTTGTGACGCTCACGTCGCAACTCTTGATCGCGCTCTTCCACTCTTTCCGGGTGTAAAAGTTCTTTCTCGCACAGCTCAGTGTTCAGGCGGCCGCACAGATCGTTGGGCATACTCTGTTTCTATCCCTGAGTAATTTCAGAATTTTTCTAACGGAAGGGGCCCTTGGGGCCCCTTTTTTTTTGACAAAAACTTAGACAGTCATTGTAATTTCCTTCTTCCCACAACACTCACTTCAATTCCGTGGGCATACTAAGATCATGAAAAGGTTCTCACTCATTTCAGCTTTGTTCATTTCTTTGTCTGTTCAGGCGAGTTGCCAAAACGACCAGATCGGTTACGTCCGGGAGAGTGGGTTCTCGTTGAGTATCGGCGGGAAAGGGTCACAGTCTTCTTACAACGAAAAGAAAACAGTCAACATGCCCGTCTTTATTCAGGGACGTCCTGCCTGCTACAAACAGAAAGGGGAGATGGCCCTCGAGTTTAAATCGAATAAAAAGAACGAATCTGTGAAACTTGAAATCTCACCTCTTCAGGTAGAGTTCGAGAATGTTCCTGACGCTCGGGTTCTTCAGTACCTCGATGTTGAAGGCCGGTCTGCGTCTGAATTAAAAATTCATCTCCTCACCTTTATCTGCAGCGGGGAAATTCCTCTCGGACAGGAAAGTTATTCTGACACACTCAACGGAATCAGATTCACCAGGAACTCTGTGAATGTCAGCACGCAGTCTGTGTTTGCGACCGGGGCAGCTGCAAGAAATCTTCAGCGCGTGCCGAAAAGAAATCCTACCATCGAGCATTTTTCCCGTTTGTATTCTCTGCGAAATCCGGAGCGTCTTCCACTCATGGAAAATCGCGCGAATGTTTTCATTCCGACGTTAATTGCGAGTAATAGTATCGCTTCAACATCACCGGTTGAGCGCAGGATCTATTCTGATTTTGTTTCCCGAGGACTTGGAAATCTCAACGGTTGCTCAGAGGATTTTCGGATCACCATGGAGTCATCGCTTATCAGTCACATGCTCGACGTCGGAGTTTCCGGAAACGTTTCATTAAAACGCAAAGGCAAATCGAAGATTGAGCTCACTCTCACCCTCCCGTAAGGTCGCGGTCGGCATACCTGACCGGTCGGCTCGTGTAAATTAAGTTTTCGCTCTCGTTCGTCCGATCTGTTCTCTATGAAAACCTTAATTCTACTCGCGGTCTTTTTGCTCTCAACTTTCAGTTTCGCGGGAACACTTTCTTTCGACCAATTTTCGAAACTCTCAATCGATCAGAAATCACAAATTCTCATCGAGTATCGTGAGTTTCTCCATGAATATCATTCAGCAGATAATGGTAAAACAAGTGCTCGCATATTTTCTTTATTTTTAGACGAGGCCTATGCCTCATCCCTCAACTGTTTTTACGCCGGATGGCCAAGCCAGAAAGTCGGAGGAAAATGTACATCTCCTCAGCGCGCCGATGGTAACGGTTATCAGCAGGGAAGTTGTGCCAGCGGGCAACTCCAGTGTCAGCCAGCTCTCTTTGGCGCTGGCCACTGTGCCTCGGTCCGCACCCAGAAGCAAAGAAACATTGCTTTCTCTCAATGTGAGAGAAAGTCATCACGCAAAAACATCGCCAACGTCGTCCAGCAGCTCACAGTCTCACCTTTAAAAGAACAGGCCATCACATTCCTTGGTCTCGTGAATGAGATCTGTGCGGAGGCAACCGGCAACCTCCAGAGTATGTGCCGTCGCCTGCAAAACAGAATCGCGGCAATTGGTGCAACAGCCATTGGCCCTGCTGTCCGTGCGGTCGAAACGCACGTCGAAGCTGCTCCTTTCACTCAGGCGCCCGCCATTGAAGTGAGAACGAATACGATTCAGGATGCACCAGCGGCTGAAGCTGAAGCCATAGCGGTCGCGGCTCCAAGACAACAAGATGCAGCTGCAGTCAACGCAGTTGATATCGCGATCAACTCTCTCAGCACGCCAGTTGAAGTGATCATCCCTCAATGTGACCAGTGCGAAGCGAATATTGATGATTCAAATATGTCCGAACACGATCGCGCCCGCAGGCAGCTGATGACGGCACTTCCTCCTTATGATACTGAAGCCGACCCATTAGAATCAACAAGTCGTCGTAGTGTGCGTGTTCTTCAGTCTGCCTGCGATGAATATGAGACCAGACGTCAGGAAATTTTAAGCTCCACCATTCCGATGGCGCAGAGACCTGCGGCGTTCAGCGCCCTTCGGCCTCTCGAACGCCTCTGCAGCACCGAAGTCGGTTGGGTAAATGGAAAAGTGACTTCCATCCATTTGAGAAACAATACTCCCAACGCAATCAATACGACCGCACTGGATAATACGTCAGGCGCCAGTCGAGAATTTAATTTTGAGTTTCCAGATAGAAATAGAAAAGACATGGCCTTGAGAATCACAGACAACGCAGGCATCGCCAGTGCAGGTATGTCACATAACCTTATGGAGTCGACGATCGTTTTCATTCCACGCAGAGTTGTTCCTAGGATTGAACTCGTTGAGGGAAATCCACGCCTGCGCCGGATGTACCTGCCTACGGGTGAGACCGTTGATTATGATCCTGTGACCAATGAGCTCAAAGGGGGGGCCCTTAATGAAGCTCCCATTGATGTGTCACCTGACAGACATTCGCGGAAATTTGCCGGTGTTAATTACTCCGGTCGAGGCATTACGATCCGAGTTGACCGTCGCGGAGGAACTCCTGAGCACACATACTCAACTCCGTTTAATTCCAACGAGCGCGTCCGAGAGGCAACCATTACTCACAACGGAAGAACCTGTCGCGTGAGCAAGTCGCTCATCTGGAACGGTACAAACAATCCGGACGGGGACACCTCGTTCAAATATGGCACTGATCAGGCGTTCCTGAACACTGTCATCAATGGACAGTGCCGCTGGAACCTGAGCCTTCAGGATCTCTAATCAGAATATTGTCTGCTTGAAATTTCTTGGATTGGTTGCCACTAATTTAGCCACTTAGACACTCGTGTTTAAAAACGACTGTCAAATGTTTCGACACCCTGATGTCTTTTTCTTGGGCCCTCTTTGTCGTCATCAAAACTCAGGTAATAATCTGACAATAGAAGCACGATTTAAGAGGATTCCATGAAACGTTTCTTAGTGTCTTTGCTCCTTCTGACTATGGCCCAATCAGTGTTTGCGAGAACACTGATCGAGTATCTACAAAACGCTCCCACGAGGGTGGTGTCAGAAGTTACCCTCGCTAAAGAAATGCTCGTAAGTAGTACGCCTACATCTTTTTTGGGGATTTCCGGAAAAATGACCACAGTCATTAAGCCTCAGCCTATCAGTATCATCTTTAACTACCACTCGATTCTTCTTCAGACAGACGCCATCGTTGTCACGGCCATGGGTCTTGAGATCAATGTTGAGCTCATTTACTATAATCAGAAGACAGATGTATTTGAAGTTCGTACACGGGTTCTTGGTTCGCACAGGATCGCAAATATGGTGGGAATCAATGAGTCTGTCGTGGAAAAGTTGAAAGCAATGATCGGTCCTAAAATGCGCGAGTTCTTTAAAAACGTTCATAGCATTTCAAGCATTGATAGTATTGCTGAGACTAAGCTCTTCGTTGATAATTTTAAACTCTTGTTTGCCAGTTCCACGGCAGAATATCCTACACTGAGCGGTTACCTGAACATCCATGTAGTCCCGGAAAAAACAGAAGACGTAACACTTCCAGGGATTGTGATTTCAATGATTGCAGACCAGGGCTTCAAAGGTGGAGTGACTTTTAAACTCTCTGGTCAAAACTATTTCCTGACCGGAGTCCAGATTTCATCACTCACACATCCGGCCTACCCGTTAAATGTCTGGCGCAAAGGGGCGAAGGAGCCTGAAATGCAGATCAGTTCGATCAACGTTTCAGAAGATAAAGGGCTCGAAATTCAGGGAACGAATACTTACGACCGTAAAATTCAAACAGGACTTGTGATTGTCGAGGCACTTGCAAAGATCGCAAAAAGGGATCCATCGGCCGGTTACTCTTCTGATATCCCCGATATTGAAATCGTGCAGGAACTGATTGACGGCGCAGTCGGAGATTATGTCCGGAATTTTCTTTACTCTTATCACAGCACATTGGTTGAAACGGGATTCTCTGCCAACCTCTTAGAGCGGCTTGATTCACAGTTTGCTGAGGAGATCGTTGTCTCAGGTGTAAGGAAGCCCTAGTGAAAATTCTTTTTTTTATTCTTACGTTCATGTCACTTACGGCCTTTGGTAAACCTGCCGAAAAGTTCTGTCAGGCCGGCCAAGCGAAACAGATTCTTCAAGCGAAGAAGCAAGCAGTCGTTGAAGCAGATAAGCTCATAAGAAATATGGATAAGGTACTGGCAAGGACCGACATGACGTGGCTTCAGAAACGAAAATTTTTTATATCGAAGTCGATACTCAAGTGTGCCAAATATAAACTAGGGACTCTGAACTTTGTTTGTGGAGACATTGAGGGCGAATATACCGGTTGGACCAATCCTTTTCTATCAAACAAAGTGTTTATCGAAGATGATTTCTTTACACCAGTCAATCCTAAATTCAAAGAGGCCCTTCTTCTTCATGAGGCCACTCATCACTGTGGGACAAATGACGCCAGCTATTTTGATATTTCTAAAAGGCCGGATGACGTGGGGGTTATCGGCTGGCAAATAGTCGCTGATACTTACACATACTGGGTAATGCACGGTTTTTGTTATCCGGGATATTGCTAAGAATTCCAGGTCGAACTGGGTGCAATGTTTCTTACAACTTCAAGATCACCATTTCGCAAAATCACTTCTGCCGGCAGGTCGTGGCAAAGAAAGTAAGGCATACTCTCAGTAAAACCGTAGGCGCCGCACTTTTCAAAAAAAATCCATTCACCCGGACTAATTTCTGACGGCAGCTCGTGGTCACCGAGGAAATCGAGGGACGTGCAGAGCGGACCGTGAACTGCAAATGTCTTGCTTGCTGGAGAGGCGAGAAACGTCACCGCTGGAAAAGCTTCGTTCACCAATGCCGGTCGCGCAATATGATTGATACCGCCGTCGGTGACGAGAATATCTTTTCCGCGCACGGATTTTTTATCGACGATTTTTGTCGCGTAAGTTCCGAACTCTCCGACAGAAAATCTTCCAAGTTCGAGCCAGATTTCACGAAGAGCAAATTTCACTTTATAGCTCATCAGAAGCTCGTGCACTTGGGAGAAGGGAAGGGATCGGTCGCCTTTGTAATCAATCCCGAGTCCACCGCCGAGATCAAGGACCTTCATCTGGATGCCCATATCGCGGGCGAGAGAGACACAGGAACCAATGGTGAATTCCCAGATCTCACTTAACTGATTCAGGTCGAGAATATTTCCCCACTGAAAACAATGAAGACCTAATACTTTTACATTCGCATATTCCGAAAGTGATATCTTTTTCCAGTCCTCCACTCCGAGACCGAACGCTGTGATCTCCGAACCGCCGAGAACACTTTTACGGTCGGTATCGTAGGCGAGTTGAACGCGAAGGAGGACATTCTGTTTTGTATTTCGTTCAGCACAGATGGTGTTGAGATCAATGAGCTGCTGGTGACTTTCTAAGACAATGGTTGAAATACTGTTATCGAGAAGGTTCTCGAGATATTTTTTTGATTTCGCCGGACCTGTAGCGATGAGTTCATTTCCGTAGAGGCCCGCGGATTTTGCCTGCGAGAGTTCGCCCGTTGAAGCGACATCCACACCGAAGCCATTTTTCTGGAGAGTCGTCAGGATCGCAGAAAGGGGATTGGCCTTACACGCATACCAGACCTTGATGTCCGGATGAAGAAGGCTCTTGATCGCTTTTAAGTGCAGATCAAGAGCATCGATATCATAAAAAAAGAAAGGTCCCTCGAGGCGCTCTGAGAGTGCCTTGAGGTGGGAAGAATTTTTCATTAACGGAGGCAGCTCTCGAGTTCGAGGGCCGCAGACGTTTTCGCATCTTTGTACTTGATGATCATGGCACAACGAAGAGTGAGGCCTTGCTCCTGGGCCCACATCATGCGGTCAGAGACCGGACGGTTTCCGGTCACGACAACGGCGTAAGGAGGAATCGGCTCACCAATTTCGAGAACGCGGTTATAGATGCAATCGTAGACCGGTATGGAGCGCGAGAGTACAACACCTGGAGCAATGACTGCACCTTCAGAAACTTGCACACCTTCAACAATCACTGCACCAGCACCGATAAAAGCATTGTCTTCGATCACAACCGGAGTTTGTCCGATGGGCTCGAGAACACCACCGATCTGCACTCCGGCAGACAAGTGAACATTTTTTCCGATCTGTGCGCAGGAGCCGACGAGAGCGTGGGAATCAACCATCGTGCCGGAATCAACATAAGCACCGACGTTGATGTAGGCCGGAGGCATGATGATCACACCACTTGCAACATAGGCCCCGCGACGGACTGATGATCCACCGGGAACGAGACGGACTTTATCTTCAACTTTAAACTCACGAGCGGGAAGGTTGTGTTTATCAACGAATCCACCAGCGAATTCTTTGAGCTCTCCAGCTTTGAAAGCGGCGAGGATTGCTTCTTTGACTTCAGTTTGTGCGACCCACTTGCCATCAACTTTCTGAGCAGCGCGGATCATGCCTTTTTCTAAAAGGTCGAGTGCTTCTTGCCATTGCATGATTAAGCTCCCTTTTGAGAGTTATACCAACGAGTCACTTGTTCCTGAGCTTCCATCACGGGAGCTGCAGAAGACATGTCTTCGTGAGTAAGAGGTGCTGCCATACGTGGAGTGTGGATGGTGCCACGCTCGAACATAAGGCGCTTAACAGGAACCGGGTTTGAAGCAACAAACAGAGAGTTCGCAGCTTTCGTCCAGAGCTCTTTAGCATCGAAGGTTTTTGTCAGGCACTGCTGAACATAGAGATTTGTTTCTTTCGGCCAGGCGTTTGATGCAACAGAGACGAGACCAGCAGATCCCGCCATTGCGAAATCAGGCATGAGAGCATCGTCACCGCAGAAAACCTGTTTTCCACCGGCAGCTGCTAAGTACTCTTTGAATTTTTCAACCGAGCCTGAAGCTTCTTTGATCGCCCAGAAATTTTTATGAGTGTTTAGTCGGGTGACGGCTTCTGTTGCCATCGCAATCCCGGTTCTGCCCGGAACGTTGTAGAGCATGCATGGACGAGTTGAGTGATCCATTAAAGCTTTGAACCAGTCGTGCTGGCCTTTCGCTCCTGGTTTTGCGTAGTGCGGAGTCACGAGGAGGTAGGAGTGAACCGGAAGAGTTGAAAGGTAAGTCATCCACTCTTTTTGTTCTTCAAGAAGGTTTCCACCGATACCAACCATGATGGGCATAGCAGGCTTCATTTTCACAACGTGCTCGATGATGGTTTTGCGGATGGGGAGAGAAAGGTTCAGGGCTTCGCCAGTGGAACCGAGAATCAAAAGACCGTTCTGAGCTTCAATCTGCTCGTTCACAACTTTTGTGAGGCTTTCGAAATCCACCGCACCGTTATCGAGGAGGGGAGTGACGACAGCTGTCCAGAGCTTGATGTTTTGCATATTCATGAGATCTCCTTAAAGAGAGAGGTGTCTTTCTACCACTTTTTGGAAAGTGTGAAGACCCGGTTCAAGTTTGTATTGAGTAAGATAATTGGCGGCCCAGATGGCCCCTTCCGCAAACAGCGCACGATTCTTTGCTTCATGCTCGAGGCGAATAATTTCAGACGGCGTTTCTAGAGTCAGGGTATGAAGTCCGACAACATCACCCTCGCGGGCCGATGTCACTTCACACTCGAGGGCCAGCCACTCTTTCATGGAAAGTGCTGTTCCTGATGGAGCATCGAGTTTTTTTGTGTGATGAACTTCGTGGATCGAAAGTCTCTTCTCCGCAAATAAGTGGGTCATAGAGTTAAGTTTTTCAATCATCTGTTTTACGACAACGACACCGAGAGAAAAGTTAGTTGCGTGAATCCAAGAAACATTTTTTTCTTTCAGCGTTTCAGAAAAATTCGCGGGCCACTGAAAACCAGTAGAACCAGTCACGACAGGTTTTTTCGTCTCGAGCAGAACGGGAATCAAACTGGCGAAGGCCTCTCCCGGGAGGAAGGAGATCACAACGTCACACTTCATGAGCAATTCATAGGTCGCAACATTCGTGCGATCGAAAAGCTCAATCTGATCTTTCCAGAGTTCCTGGACTTTCGAGCCGGTTTTACCATGTCCGAGCAGAGCGAGTTTCATAGTTATCCGATGAGGTTCTGGTGGAGAGTCTGGATGCAGGTTTTTGCATCAGCTTCTTTCACGAGGAAGTTAAAGTTATATGGGGAGGCACCTAAGCTCATCATGCGGACGTTCATTTCTTCAATGTTCGAGAAAATTGTTTTTGCAAGGTTAGAGCGGTTGTAGAGATCGTTTCCGATGAGAGAAATCAAAGCGTAGCCGGTTTCAACATTCACCTTCCCAACGGTTTCGAGATCACGGACAAATTTCTCGTTATCCAGAACGACTTTATCAACAGTCACAGCAACAGAAATCTCTGAAGTCGTAACACAATCAACAGAAACACGGTGACGACCGAAGACTCCGAAAATCTCTGACATGAATCCATAAGCATTTAACATGACCGGTGTTGTAATCGTAAGGAGTGCCTGATCACTACGTTTTGTAATCGCTCGAACAGCAGGTTTGTGTTCAGCACTTGCTCTGATCCATGTTCCGGCAGCATCTTTGGCGAAGGTTGAACCGACGAACACCGGAATATTTTTACGGACGGCCGGAGCAATCGTGGCCGGGTGAAGAATTTTTGCCCCATATTGCGCCATCTCGCCGGCCTCAGCATAAGAAAGTTCCGAGATAATTTTAGCTTCAGGAACAATCCGTGGGTCTGTAGTGGCGATGCCCGCGACGTCTGTCCAGATTTCGAGAACGTCGGCCTCAACACCTTCAGCAAAAAGAGCCGCTGAATAATCAGAGCCGCCGCGGCCGAGGATAGTTGTATGGCCATCGGAATCTGACCCGATAAACCCCTGAGTCACATAAACTGTATTTCCATCAAGTTTAAGCATGCGGGCCGCCGTTGAAATTAGTTCAATCTGCGGAGTAGCGCGGCCAAAGTTTGAATCTGTTCTGATGATGGTACGTGCATCGAGGAGCTGAACATCTTTGCCAGGCAGCTGAGATTTTACAACTTCCGTAAAGATCACTGATGACATTCGCTCACCGAAACTCAAAATGAGATCGTAGGCACGTGGAGTGAGTTCTTTCAGGAGGGTCAGGCCCTGGGCCAGGAGTTCGAGTTCTGTAAAATATGCGAGAAGGATGTTTCCGCTTTCTGATCCGTGAGCAGGAACCTGCTCGAGGAGGTTCATGTGGCGCTCTTTCATCTGGAAGATGAGTTTTTCACATTCGGGCATGTTGCCAGTTGCGGCAGTTTTTGCGATTTGGATAAGTTTATCGGTCGTGCCTGAAGTCGCAGAAACGCAGACGATGGAGGATGTTCTTTCTTTAGAAATAGTGGCCGCGTTCATCATGGCCGCGTAGTCGCCCATGGACGTTCCACCAAACTTAGAAACGATGATTTTTGTCTTCACAATCACTCCTTAAAACATGAGGCCATCAGCAATTTTTTTGCTGATACGTACTTATAAATATTGAGTGGAATGGGCGATAGGGAAGATGAATCTTGAGGTAAAATTCATCATCCTAAAGCACTCCACAGTTTTATTATTTTCACTGTGACAGTCGTGGGGATTCAGCCCCAACTAACCAATGATCCGGAAAAAAGACTCCATCTCACTTCGGCGATTCTTCCCTGGGGTTTGTTTTTGGGGGTGTCTTTTCACCATGCCAAACCTTACCTAAGAACCGCGCCTCTTCAGGCGACAAGACCATCCTAGACAATTAATCTCAAAAATCCAAGTTTACTTTATAAAAAATTTCACGCTATCTTTTGATCGCTCCCGAAAATAAACAAATGGAAAGAGAGAATATATGAAAAAGGTTGGATTTATTGGCTGGAGAGGCATGGTCGGCTCGGTCCTGATGGAAAGAATGAAAGAGGAAAATGACTTCGCTCATTTTGAATCTTACTTCTTCTCCACTTCTCAGGCAGGCGAAGATGCTCCGAAAATGGCCAATTCCTGTGGAAAACTCCTGAGTGCTAACGATCCTAAAGAGCTTCTCAAGATGGATGTCCTCCTTTCTTGCCAAGGTGGGGACTACACAAACGAGATCTTCCCGAAGCTCAGAAACGACGGCTGGAAAGGTATCTGGATCGACGCTGCTTCAGCTCTACGAATGAAAGACGATGCCATTCTGGTTCTCGATCCTGTGAACCGTGACCTCATTCAGAAAAATATCGCCGCTGGCGGAAAGAACTTCATCGGGGCAAACTGCACAGTTTCCCTCATGCTCATTGCCCTTCACGGTCTTTTCAAAGAAAACCTCGTGGAGTGGGTGAGTTCAATGACCTACCAGGCGGCTTCGGGGGCCGGAGCGAAGAACATGATCGAACTTCTCGATCAGATGAAAACTGTCGGTAACTCTTTTGCCAACGGTCCGGCCAAAGAAGCACTTGAGCTTGAAAAACAAATGAACGCTGTCATGGCATCAAACGAATTTCCGAAAGCAAATTTTGGACATCCTCTTGCTCTCAACGTTCTTCCATGGATTGATTCTGAAATGCCATCAGGGCAAAGTAAGGAAGAATGGAAAGCACAGGTTGAAGCGAATAAGATTCTTCAGACAGCGACAACAGTTCCGGTCGATGGAACGTGCGTGCGTGTAGGGGCTCTTCGTTGTCACTCGCAAGGTCTCACAATCAAACTCAAAAAATCTGTTGCACCAAAAACGGTGGAAGAGTTGATCTCTAGGGCCAATCCATGGGTTGATCTTGTTCCTAACAACAAACCAGAAACACTCAAGCACCTGACTCCGGCAGCGATCACAGGAACTCTCCGTGTGCCGATCGGCCGTGTTCGTCCGATGACCTTGGGGGATACATTCTTCAATGCGTTCACGTGTGGTGATCAGCTCCTTTGGGGTGCAGCCGAACCGCTGAGATGTGTTTTGCGGATGGTCGTTTAGATCATTTTTCCTGATCTTTTGAACTCACTTTACTCGCTAAAAAATTTTCTTGCGATCAGTGCCTTAAGCTTTGCTGATATGGAAGTGTCTGCTGAGGAAAGGTACGGGAAGGTGTTCGTGACAGGCCGGAACGGAGAGCGAACACCGTCCTGAGCAAGGGCCCGCTTGCCTTGATTGATGTAGTACCCGAAGAGTGTATCCATAATGTCATCGGTCGGTTTTCTTCCGCCACAAGTCTTGTGAGCGATGCCCATCACAAGCGATTTCTCAATTTCTAAAAAGTTGTCACCTGAACATGGTTTACTTAGATCAATCACGAGAAAATCATCAGCGAGAAGATTCACCAGTGCTTCTTTTGAAGCCGGGGACCAGTCTTCTTTGCCATCGAGCTTATCGTAGAAACTGATGTTGGAAGAAATTCTTGCTTTGTATTTAACAATGGCAGTTTGTGAATTTTGAAAAGGAGCTTCAAGATTATACATATCTCTCAGGTCTTCCCTTTGACGAGCAACCAACGTAACGTTGGTGATCTCAGGCCTTCCCACTCGGTCGAGTCTTCTCTTAGGGGAACTCGGGCCATCTTGCGTGATCATCTGAGCAGCGATGGCGAGGACTTCAGAGTGATTAGGTCCGAAGTGTGCCCTCACATCAATCTCGAGAACGATACTCAAGACGTTCAGCTGATCCATCGTGTTCTGAGGTTTCGGAGGATTTAAAACTCCCGTGTTGCTGACGGCCTTGGCCCAGTCGGCGTTAAAGAAAAAAGGGTCTGATCTGTGTCCGGCGAAAACATCAAGTGTGCTTCCGGGAACAAAAGGTTTGATCGCATTGATCTTGGCCTTCGTTACAGTACCGATACTGCTTTTGCATTCGACGGTGTGCTTGGAATGATCGTACGGAGTGAAAAAAGAACAGAAAAAGCTCACTCCCTTACTGGTCTGAATCACGCTTCCGAGCTTCGCCTCCCGAATGAGAATTTGATAATTAACCTTGTCAGCAAAGTGACCGTTTGAAGGCACGAAGGGATAGGTATTAAGAATGACCGTCAGGAATTCTTTTCTTTGAGGAGAGGGAAATGCGAAGAGATCAGTGATGTCTGAAGCTGCGTGACTCGTTGTTACTGGGCCATCTATGTGATCACTGGCAAAAGAGTTAAAGGTAAACAAGAGAAGCGAAATAAGAGTAAATTTCACGAGAACTCCAGAATAAGTACTTTCGTAGACTACTCGGCTTATTCTAAGAAATTCTAAAGGAGGGCCTACCCCCTAAGATCGTCTGACCTGCTGTAATTTCATCTCAAACGATCCCATGAGAGATCCTGGCTCAAATCCCACAGGAGAGGGTGAGAAATCAACGATGACAGAGTCTCTTTCGGCCGGATCCAGATCCTGGATGATAAAGTCTACGTCATTGAGGGGATCACCCTTAAAGTACATCTGAGTCGTGAGCTCTTTTGATCCGAGCTTGGAAACTTTCACGTGGATGTGAGGCGGACGATCCCAGTCGCTGGCCGCAGGGTAAGCACCAGGTCTGATCGTCTTGAACATGTACTCGCCGTCTTTGTTAGTGAATGTCTCGGCCCAGTATTTGAAATTCGGATCAAGCTTTGCTGGATTTGGATCTTTGGGAGAATTGTATTTCCCGGAGGCACAGGCCTGCCAGATTTCGACGTTGGCACCTTCGATGGGGCGGCATTGAGCATCGAGGACACGACCTTTAACGTAGATCACCTGACCAAGGGCCCGTCGCGAACTACCGTTGACGACTGTGAGATCGGTATCGAGTCCGAAGGCGCGCTCGCCTGGGTAGAATGGACCTGAGGTCTGAGCAGGAGTAAAAACGTCACAGCTATCAGAAGCGATTGCTTTCGCAGACAGAGCCGCGAGTGCACCCGCACTTAAAAGAAAATTTCGTCTTGAAGCCTGGCCCTGCATAGGAAATCCTTTGTTGAGCTGAATCTAACTTATATAGAGCTTGTGATAAACAATGCTTTCGCGATTCCTGCGTTAGGTATTTACCTATCTCATTTAACAGTTTGAATCAGCTTCAAGAGGGGAGCGATTCTTTGAACTTCGGAACCCACACCTTGATAACCCGGAAAAACAGATGTGTCCTTATCCGGAAGAAGACACTGAGTCCCTTTTTCGGAACAGCGGTTTAAGATTTCACAACGACCATTGGTGAGAGTGTTCTGCGAAGGAGTTCCTCCGACAAGAATTCCCACGATCTCATTTTTTGAATTGAAGACTCCGCTTCCGCTATTTCCTTCGAAGGCATCAAGACTGGTGAGAAAACTTTGGCGCGCTTGATTGTTCACGAGGATGCGGGCATTCTTCGAAAGTTTTGCTGGCATCCCCATCGGGTAACCAATCATGCCGAAAACATCAGAGGGACCCACTGGAGCTGCACTTATTTTGAAAGGAGTTCTTCCCTTCACTGGCCGAGTGAGCTGAACTAAAGCGTAGTCACGAAAAGGAGCTTTCTCGTCTTTCACCGCATAGACCACACGTTTACAGTGATAGAGATTATCAGCATCCACACTGGCCGGGTTTGTCGTTTCGTTGAAATCAAAAAGCCATGAGAAGGCCTTGCAGTAGAGTTCTGTTTCATTTCGACTCTCACCGGTGTTCACCATGCAGTGACCAGCTGTCACAATTAGGTCCGGGGCCACAAGAAATCCCGAGCAGGCGTAGGAAAGAGAAACCTGTTTAGAGAATTTCACTTCAGGGCAAAGGCTTCCATCGAGCCTATCGACATTGAGTTTAATCTTTCCCGGGGTTGTGGGTTCAAAGTTTGCGCTTAAGACGGCTACGGCCGTAGATCTTGCTAGTTCATACCCAGGAATGCCTGGTTTTAATGAGACGCGATCATCGATTCCGAACACTGCGGAATGGGCCTGGATTGAAATCAAAGTAGTGAGTAAAGCGAGAGCTGTTTTCATAGGTGATTACTTCTACCCCCGAAACCATTCTTGAGGGTGGAAGTAAGTAAAATATTCTATATTTCCGAATAAAATTCTTGATCGAAGGACGCTATTTTGAAAACGAGGTCAGCTTTTAAG
Source organism: Bacteriovorax stolpii (assembly GCA_945883845.1). Taxonomy (GTDB): domain Bacteria; phylum Bdellovibrionota; class Bacteriovoracia; order Bacteriovoracales; family Bacteriovoracaceae; genus Peredibacter. The sequence goes on from CAMCYI010000014.1 coordinate 20,879, forward strand.
CCGCTCTTGTTTTTTTACTGAGATGTAAAAAATCCGTATGCCGTCATTCACCGGCAAACGGATTATTGTAGAAGAGTTTCAATGAATCATCTGATCAGAAAGAGGGACTTCAAATTAAGATTTTGAAGTCTTTGAATGTTTTTTTGAATTACTTAGAATAATTTCAGCAAATAGCCCGGTGTACATCGCAAAGAGGGCAGTGCCCAACAGCATGAGAAGGATTCCGAGTATTTTTCCGGCCATTGTCACCGGGGTGATATCCCCATATCCCGTTGTTGTGGCCGTGGCAAAACTCCACCAGATGGCATCGATGAAATGATGAAGCTTGGGATTGGTTCCATGTTCAAGATAATAGAAGAGACTTCCGCTAAGGCCGATGACACTGTTTCCTAGGAGGGTGAGCATGACAAACACCGGGGATCTCAACAATTCAAAGACTTCTTTTTTAAAGTAACTTAGATTTGAAACGATATTCATAAAGAAATCCTTTTTCAGTTATTTCCGTGGATATAGCTCAATAAAGTTCTTCAGAAGTCTCTGGACTGAAACATTATAGGCATTAAAAAGTTTCTCATCTTGAATCTGTAAAAGGATTTCGTTGTTCAGCTTAAGGGAAGGCACATCCAGGTTATGAGTTCCTACAACGACCATTTTAACAGGCACTGAACTATTTCCTATAGGTGCATTGATCAGAATGATCTTTGAGTGTAGAGCGTTTTGAATCGGATCACCTTCCTGATGAGGTCGGCCGTTCTGCCCTTCTTCATAAGGAAAGAGATAGAGCAGGTGACCAAGTTTAGTGATGACTTTCTTACCGGGGGAATCGCCGACGACGGATATTGGCCCGACTTTTTCCAGGCCCACATCGTTCTTAATCATCACTTTGACATCACACCCAGCTTTACTCAGGTCCATGAGATCGTCGGCGAGTTCCGCCCTTGGATCGGTAAACCGTGAGATGGCGAGATGAACTGTTGAACCGGGGATGCACTTGATGCTTTTTAAAAGAGCTTTTACGGGACTGAATGGCCTGATGAAACGTTGGGGGAATGTATGAAGGTCAATATTCTTTGCAATTGTGAGAGGAAGTTTTGGGTTCTTATGGCCTTGTCTGAGAGTGAGCCAGTATTTTTTGAGACTTTGAAAAAGATCTTTGTTGTTTTTTATGATGAGAAAATCGTTGAAATTGTTTCTCTCTGTCGGCCAGAAGTTATTCGAGGTGTGAATCGAAACATCCTTTGTTCCATCACTGAGCTCCGAGAACAACATAAACTTGTTATGATTAAAGGCAGGCGCACTACATCCGAAACCGCAGACTTTGAGGCAATCGCCAAATGAGCATTTTCCGATTGCTGGAAGTCCTTCAGTCCCTTGCTTTAATATCGCCAGGGAGTCAGCACTGTTTTGATCGTCGAACTCTCTCAGGATGATACCAATTGAAACGCCACGTGCCTGGGCCTTAACCAGTGCCTTCGCGATGTTTGGCATCCTCAAACCATAAATGTTGAGCAGTACTTCTGAGCCCGGTATGGCCTTATCTAGGAGTTGTAGGAACCTGTCTTCAATTGTCGTCGTCGCTGCACCTTGAAGGCCCGGTTCATTGAACACTGCCTCGAAATCGAGTGCTGCAGACACCTGGGGCGTCTGGATCAAAAGAAAAGCGAGTGAGAGTATTTTTACGAATGAAGTGAGCATAGAAAACCTTATGTTAGAGAACATCGGCTATCTATACTTCGAACACCAAGGCAGGGCAATATCCCCTGAAATATCTACCATTTAGCAAGATTTTGCTACATGGAGTTTAACAAGTGAGGCCGTCAGGAACGATCACCAGTCTAGATAAAGAATTCAATTAACCTGCGATCAATCTCCATTGAGCACTGAGAACTTTACCTTTTTTGATCACAGCTTCAATGCCATAGAGAGTCTCTTCAGCTTCAGGAGTTGATTTGTCGTCGTGGAGGGTCCGTAACTGGCCGTTAATGGATCGATGGATAGCTGAATTAAGCTATGAATAAATCAGAAAGAATTTTTATTTGGCGTAAACGTTGCGGTCGATGCGTTTGTAACCGTTGTTTAAAAGAAACTTGATGGCCTCAGCTTTACACACATAATGGAGAATATTTTCACGTACAATATTGGGTGCAGAAAATCTCACCGGACAATTCACCGTTGGAAAGTATTTTTCAGCGGCAGCGTTCAGGGTGAAATCAGAGAACACGATCCGAAGATCAGTCTGATTTTTGGAATCATAAAGAACGGCCGTTTCTGAGGCCCAAACCGGGGTTGTCAGAAGGACTGCGAGGATGAGAAAAGCGCGCATAAGGACTCCATTGGGTCTGCACGATAAGAAAGATTATCGTGCAGAACGGGTCTATTGGGGCAGCCAGAAGGCCTTAAACAGCACTTTCAGCTTAAAGACACTCTTCCTTGCGAACGACATAAACATCGCCGGACTCGCTGCCTGACCACGAGTTTTGAGACCAGATCTCCAGGATCTCATGGCCCTTTTTTATCACAGTTAAATTGATGTCATCCACGATGACCTGATCTTCAATCATAATCTTGCCGGTAAATCTGTAGTTCTCTTTGATGGGATTTTTGGCACTTTCTCCACGGTCTTTGTAGGCATCGTATGAGCGTGAATAAACCATTCCGTCAGTTTGCACCAGGATCGGAATTCGTATTCCAATGGCCGGAATATGCTGTTGTGTTTTAACGTCTTTTGCGACAGAAATTTTCGGTCCGATCAAGGCCTGGAACTCTTCCGGAACATCGATGTTCTGGCCATTAAAAGTCAGCGGCCGGTAACACCCGATAAAGGTTTCGAACGGAACAGGTGCTGCCAGTACAGAATGAGAAATACAGGCTAAAACAAAAAAGCTCAGGTATTTAATGGATGTTATTCGAGATGAACGCGACGGTTGAAATCCTCTTTAGTGATTTTCCCGTGCCTGATGGCTATCTGGGAAACCATCAAGGCCTCCTGATATTTCGGTCTTTCCTCTGTTGGAACCACGGTCAGATCGATGTGATTCTCGTCGTTAGTGGCATTGTTTTTAACAGCTTTTTTCAACAGTTCGATGGCCTGATCAAGTTCCATTCTTATCTCCAAAAAAAAATAGTTACCCCGTGACTTTATCACGGGGTAATCCTTCACTCAATATGTGGTGTCTGTAAAATGGAATATCAGGCGGCTTTGGCAGGTGCTACGGCCACAGCTTCATCAATCATCTGGTTCACGGTTTTCTCCGATAGTCCGTCAAACTTCGCTGCCTTTGTGATGAGGTTTAATTTCGAATTGAGCTTTCCGATGTTGAGCCGGGTCTTGTGGTCAGTTTCACACTCTAAAATGGCTTCGTGAATGAGATCTCTATACTGAGCTTCCAAGGCTTCACGAAAGCCTTCTGCCTTCTTAACGTTCAAAGGGGCCTCCTGATGGTAACTGTGCCGAATGATTCTTACTGATCATTTTAAAGCGAATCAGAGAATAGTTGATAAAAATAATCGTTATATGGTTTTTCCAAGAGATAGGGGAGCAGGATCCCCTCACCTTCGTGATTTTATCCCTCCCCTTTTAAGCTAATGACAAAATTTCGAGGCATGCTAACATCAGTTTATATGAATAAAATTGAACACTTCCTGACATTCGGTGACGAATTTCTTCCGGGTAATAAACTTCAACTACGTCTGGGTCTGATGGCCCTTTTGTTGAATCGTAACGTCTTGATTGAAGATGTTCCAGGAATGGGTAAAACAACTCTCGTTAAATATTTCGCTAAATCAACAGGTCTTGTTTTCAGGCGGATTCAGTTTACGAGCGATCTTTTGCCTTCGGATATTGTGGGTGTCTCGATCTATAACAAAGAAAATGAAAAGTTCGTCTTTCAACATGGGCCGATTTTTGGAGAGTTGATTCTTGCTGATGAACTTAATCGTGGAACTCCGAAAACTCAGAGTGCGCTTCTTCAGGCGATGGAAGAAAAACACGTTACGGTCGATGGTATTTCGCACCCTTTACCTGATCGTTTCTGTCTTTTTGCCACTCAGAATCCACGCGGTCAGTTTGGTACATATCCATTGCCTGAATCACAACTTGATCGGTTCCTGTTTAAATTTTCGATGGGACATCTGACTCGTGATGAAGAAGTTAAACTCCTGGCCACAGGACAGCGTCTGGAAAAACTCGAATCCATTTCGCCGATGGTAAGTCAGGAAGAATTGAAAAAATGGGACTCAGAGATTCATAAAATTACGGCCTCGCAAATGCTTCTCGAATACATTAGTGATGTTCTCCAGAGTTCGCGCGCTAAAGAAGATTTCGCTGGTCTCTCACCGCGTGCTGGACTGGAACTTCTTCTTGCTGCCAAAGCATGGGCGTTTTTTGAAAAACGCGATCATCTTATTCCTGACGATATCCAGGCCGTGTTCCCTTTCGTTGCCGGCCACCGGATGTTCTCGTATCATTCACTGAGTGCACAGGGTGAACAGCTTAAAGCTCGTGAGTTCATCAAGAAAATACCTTTCGTTCAGAAAAAATAAATGAAAACCTGGATCCACCGGCAGTTCAGAAAAAAATCCCGGGTCTATATTATTCCCACGCGCATGGGAGGATATTTAAACGGACTTATTTTTTTAATGTTTCTGATGGCCGTCGGCTACGCTAATAACCTTCTGCTGATTTTTACACTTTTTCTTTTAAGCTTTAATATGATCTGGCTGGTTCAGACACATTTCCATCTGCATGCGCTGAAGTTCGATGGTCTGTCCATTAAGAATGGCCATGTCGGTGAATCTCTTCCTGTTCAAATCAGGTGGAAAAAATCACCAGATCGTCCGTTGCAATGGAGCATCGTTCTTGAAGGCCCATGTGGTATCGTCGAAATGACAACTCTTGAGGAAGAAGGCCATCAAAGTACGGGGGAAGTGATCTTAAAAAAAAGAGGGCGCCTGAACTGGAATTTTTTGAGAGTGGAAACGACCCTTCCTTTTGGCCTCTACCGTACTTGGATCTTTTTCCCTCTCAATGAAACATCTTTTGCATATCCAGCACTCTTGAAAACAACCGGTCTTGGGGCCCTCGGACAGACTCAACTCGAGGGGCAAGTTCCTCAGGAACGCAAAGGCAGCGAAGACATCAGGGATCTTTCTCCTTATCGTGGCGAGGAATCAAGAAAGATCAGTTGGAAACATTTCGCCCGTTCTGGAGAACTCTATGTCAAAGAAGGCACTGAATGGAATGACCAGCACATTCATATTAAGATTGACCTGCCGGCGGATCATGACCTGAAAGAAAATTACCTGAAATCGATTGCGACAAAAATGGTCGATGCGTATCGACAGCAGATTCCTTTTACGTTTGAAATTACCGGATCCGTGAAACGCGGCCCTTCATCTCAGGTGAGACACCTCGAAGATTGCCTGAAGGATTTAAGCGTATGCTGAAAGTACGTGATTTAAATAATTCAGAAGTTAAAGAGAGTTTACTCGTTCTCGTTTTTGCCTTCCTGATGAATTCTCATTTGACTATAGTAACGATGGCCTTTGTGGTTTTCGGCTGCACACTTGTTATATTTAAACTTCGTCCGCCTAAAAAAGTACGAAATGTTTTAGCACTTTTTATTTTTGGATCTTACTGGTGGAGCTACGGTAAAGTGATTGATCCGGAAGTGGGCCTGAACTTTCTCACGACAGTCACGATCCTGAAAATGATGGAAAAAGAAACGCTCCGTGATCGCTTTATGATTTTCTTCGGATTACTGTTGATTATTTCTACCGGCTCCCTGTTTGAAAAAACGCTCAGCTATGTTTTCTTTTTTGCCATTGCATTCTTTATTCTTATTCAGGATTTCTACCAAAGCATTGGGGCCAGATGGAAGATAGGGGAAATGCTTAAGGCCCTCGCCTGGGTCCTCCCCCTCACAGGCCTGCTTTTTTTTATGGCACCCAGATCGATGAGTCCGATGCCATTTCACCAGGGCACTTCAGCAAAAGGTGAAATTGGATACACGTCCGATTTGAATATCTCGCAGGTGGAGAGTCTGACGGAGAACAATAATTCTGCCTTTGAAGTTCAGCTTTCCAGAAGAGTTCCAAACGAACTCCTCTATTGGCGTGGAAATTCTATTAACTTCACGGACGGATGGAACTGGGTTGTTCTGAGTAAAACATATCCGGCCCATATCGATGGGCAGACAGAAATTACAGAGACTAATGGAATCCGTCAGACCTATCGTGCGACCTCCAGAGAAGATTATTATTTTACTCTTGATCATCCCCTACTGGTGGCCACCAAGGGCAGAGTATTTTCTATGGATACGGCCAAAAGTTTTCCCCAAGGCAAAAGTGACTGGGCCCCAAGGTACGAAGTCCTGAGTTCTCTTAAAAGCCGTTATGAAACGTCCGAAGCACCAGAGACCTATATCCGTACTCCATTGAAACGGAGAGAAAAAGAATGGATTCATGCGCGTTTTCAATCGGAAGATCCGGCCCAGTTACTTACAGATATAAAGATGTATTTTTCAAAAAATGGTTTTAGTTATTCACTGTCTCCCGGAAAAATTGAAAGTTTCCAGGAGTTCATGGAAAAGAAAACCGGTTTCTGTTCGCATTTCGCCTCTGCAGTTGCCCTTATCCTGAGAGTTAAAAAAGTTCCGGCACGGGTGGTCTCCGGGTTCATGGGCGGAACGTACAATCCTTACGCTGACTACTATTCGGTTTCTCAGAATGATGCTCACGTCTGGGTTGAATACCTGGCCCAGGGAAGATGGTCGAGAGTTGATCCTACCGGTTGGCTCGCACCAACGCGGCTTTCCCTCGGTGGCGAAGCTTTCATGATTACCCAGAATCAATCAAAATCTTTCAATTTTCTTAGTGGCTTCGGCTGGTATTACGACATGCGGATGTGGCTCGGCCAATGGGATTTTAAGTTTTATCAGTGGCTCGAAGAGATGGATTATCAGTTCCAGGAAACATGGATCCAGAAAATGCGCCTTAAACGGCAATGGGTTTATACCATCGCAGTTCTCACGCTGGTTTTTTTCATGCTTCTTTATCTCTGGTCACTTAATCGCAAAGAAAAAAAATTCACTTCACCTCATCAGGAACTCTGGAATATCTTTCTCGATAAAATTGAATCCCGCGGCCTGACTCTGAATCCAGTTTCACTTGAAGAGGCCCGGGCCCAGCTAAAACAGATTGATCACAAAGATAAGGATCTTCTACTTAGGATCTGGGATAAATTGGTGAAATTTAGTTTTGCGGGTATCAGGAAAGATGAAGGTGCGAATCTTTTATCTGAGATCAAACGTCTCTAGCGATCAATCACTTTAAAATCTGCTTCAATGATGTTTTCAGCAGGTCTTCCCGGCTGTGATTGTGGCCGCTGTTGAAACGGTTGCTGTGGAGGATTCTGTTGTTGCTGGCGCTGAATGGCGCCCATGACTTTATACATCTGAAAGAAGCGACGGATAAAATAGATCAGGAAAAATACACCGATGATTTTGAGAAGTCTCATGCCCCAACTCTAGTCAAAAAGCTGCGACCACGCAAGAAAGTTCAGGCCCCTTTCTTCTCGCCAACTTCACCTGATTCTGCTGCTTTCTGGGCCTCTTCTTCGGCTTTTTTCTGGGCTTCCAGTTTTTCCTTAAGCTTGGCCTCATTTAGGCTTTTGAACGCTTCAGTATCTTCGGTCACTTTGGCATCGTGATCGCGGAAGAAAACGGAATTGATAAAACGACGGAGTTCTTTTTTCTCTTTCTCACCTATGGCGTGAATCATTCCATAAAACTCAGGAACCTTACCCTGGCCTTTGACTGGCACAACATGAACATACATTTCCACCGGCTGGGTTATGTGAAGATTCATTCCTTCTTTCAAAGGAGCGTCTGTTTCAAAAAACATATCTGTTTCAGAAAGTTTTGTGAGATTAATTGAGACCATGATCTCGGAGTTCGAAGCAGCGTTGGTTTTCTTAATAAAGACCTTTTCAGATTCTTTCACACCGATCACTTTGGCATTTTTCATTTTGGTTTCAAAGATCTCTGCCATACGGACAAGAACTTCAACCGAAAACGTCGCCTGAGTTGTCATGACGTGGCCATAATCAAGAATGCACTGATATTCTTTTGAGCTCAACTTCGTATTGAAGATTACAAGGAACGGATGAAGATCTGCAAATTGAGTCTTGATGACACCCGCAAGGTTAATTAACATCGCCTCGTTGTTCTTGCCTTTGACTTCTTCAGGATCCAGAGCGACTGCAATCACCTGAGGCCCTAAGCGCGAGAGCTCTTCCTGCGGTGATTTCAAAAAAGGGATACATCGGATTGTATAAGGATGCTTATCAGTGCGCTTTTGATCCTGATAAAACGTGAATTCCTCATCGATCACGAGAACTTTGGCTTTTTTCTCTAGCGAACGTGAAAGATTGTCATCAATCCAGCGATGAAGTTCACCGCGGTAATGCTTAATGCTTTCCTTACGTTCTTCAATTTTATCACGAATCTCTCCAGCTTCCATACCTTCAGGTGGCACGAACTCGTCAACAAAGACAAAGTCTGCATCAGCGTTCTGCTTAAACTGATAGAAAAGATTTTTGGTCGAAGAATTTTTTACGAACACTTCCTGTGACGGAAAGATCTTCGATTCAGTCCAGTGAGTTTTAAGACGAATGCGATCACCTTTGGAAACCGGAAAATCCGTTTCAATGTGAATACCATCCTGCTCGATATAGCCGACTTTCGCCGGTACACCAGCGAGAATGTCTTCTTTAAATTTCGCCGTCGCAAATCCGTGCTGAAGCTTGTCTTCCGGTGAAAGGATTTTTGCTGAATCATAAACGGCATCGAATGCGTCTGATCCTTTTATGTGAGCAAGGCTCACACCGGCAGAAATACTTTCGGCCAGGACTTCATGCGGAGTCAGAATATCCATAAGACCAACAGTGATAATTTTCTTTTCAAGTGGCGTTCTGGAAATGAGTCGCGTGAGATGGAGATAATCCTGAGTTTCTTTTGAGTAATCAATGAACACAAGATCCGGAAGAAGTTTTGAAACTTTCACGAACAGGGATTGAATCTTCGACTCTTCTGCTTCAAAGAAGTGCTTAAACTCGGCGTCCATTTTGGTAATTGTTTTAAACTCCCTTTGCAGGGTCTTGAAGTAGGCCTCGTCGTCGCCTAGATAGAATATCAGGTGCTTCTTTGCCATACCTGATTATACCATAGAATTTCTTTAGTCATTGCAAGCGGCAAGAAGTGATAGAAGATACTCCACATAAGCCCTTGAAAGAGCATCTTGATGAAGGCCGAAATGTCGAAGCTCTTTATTTAGGTATGCTTTACCAACAGCCGTTTGCCACAGATATGTTCCAAAGGGAGTTACGTTGGGAAGATTGTCCCTCTTTTCGAGAACAAGAATGAGATAAAAGTGTCCGTCTTCTTCAAGGACACTTTCGGATACGAGACCGAGTTCAGTCGTACTCAACGTTTTCCGGAGTTCAAGAATATTCCGATGAGGTGAGATCACGACTCGATCATGATCAAGCAACTGGGACTGGAGACTTAATAGGATTTCTCCAATTTCCTTGCCCCCCATACCAGCAATAAAAATACATTTTGGTGAAGGTGAGAGCTGAAGGTTTTGCCCTTCTTCTTGATTAATATTTATAGAAAGATTCCCTCTCGGAATATGCGAAGTTTTTATATTCTGTCTTAGTGATCTAATTACTAATGGTGATGGATCAACTAAGTAGATCTCTCTCACCTCATCTCGTGAAGCAAACGAAAGCCCCAAGAGTCCATGGTCGCATCCGATATCGTAAATGACTGATGTATTGTTGTAGTAAGTAGCAAGGGTGTGAAGGCGAAGACTTAAGGCCTTGTCCCCTCTTCTAGAAAAAATCATCGTAGTTCTGACCAAACTCCGTATCTAATTCAGCAGTAAAATACTTTCTGACAAAGTACTGGCCTGCTCTCACTGTTTCAATCAAACCGAAGTTTTCCAGAGCACGGATATGCTGACCTAGTTCTTCGTGAGTCACACCAAGGAGTGCTGAAACTTCAACGTAAGAATTCAATGGGCCGATACCGTGTGATTTGTAGAGATTCGGACGACACCAGATCTGACGATACAGAAACATCAGGACGGCAATATCAAGGCGATTGAGACGATATTTTTGAATGACGATATCGAAGAAGACATCAGGAATTTCTGAACTCGATGGCTCTTTAAAAGGCCCTACAAAGGACTTCTGGACCTCATGCCCATCTTTCTTTTTTTTGGTCTGGAATTTTGTGAGAACGGAGCGAATGTCTGCCATTGGCCACCTCGGTACGAAGGTCTCAATAAGAATTATGCAATAACGGCCTGAAAAATCAACAGATCGTATTGAACGGGCAAAGAATGCCTATCTAGCCCTTGCCCGTTAAATGATTTTGCTCAAGTAATACTCGCCTCCTGCCGATCTTATTGATCAAGTATGAACAAGTTTCTTCGCCCTACTCTTACTGCATTAAGCCTCCTCACCCTCAGCTCCTGTGGGTTGTTTCAGTGGTTTGAGCGTCCATCTGAGTCTGACCGGAACATGGCCTCATTGTCAGTTCAGCATCTTCTTGCGGATGATGACCTGAGCTTTAAAGATGAAATCACGCAGAAGCTTCATTTTCTTCACCTTTACTATGTCATGGCCCATAAACAGCTCCACAATTTTGACGGGAAGATCACTGATCTCCATGCCCGCAAACTTTATTCAGACGAGTCTTACCTGAATCTACTGGCACTCAGAACTCAGATTGAAGAGATTGAGCACGAGATTGCACAAGTCTGGAAAGAAGATGAGAAAGGGAAGCTTGGCCTTAAAAAGAAACTCGCTCTCAAACAGGCAATCTCAACATATGCATCAACATCAAATATCGTTGCCGCCTCTCTCGAAAACCTGATTCACGACCTGGGCCTTGCCCATGAGAATAAAAAAGCAGCTTACCTTTCGCTCAAAGAAATCGTTCAGGAGTATGCGAGACTTGAATCACTGAAAGATTTTCAGATTCTGCAAAAGAATATCGATCATCTTGCACATGTCATGGAAGCAAAAATCGATGACAAAGATCAGACTTTCTCTCCATCATCGTCGAAATCAGGGCATTTCTCAGGTGATGAATTTCCAGCTAAAGTATGGGCGATTACTTTTGACGATGGCCCGACAAGAACAACTCTTAATATCCTGAAGACTCTTAAAGATAAAAACATTCAGGCGACATTTTTTCAGGTTGCATCTAAGGTTGAAGAAGAGCACGAGCTTGCTCGCTCAATCTCTAAGGCCCAAATGGAAGTAGGGGCCCATTCCTGGAACCACGTTCAGTTAACGAAAGTGGGGGCCATTACTCTGCATAAAGAAATTCACCTCGCGACAAAGAAAATCGAAGAAATCCATGGCGAAAGGATCAGCTTTTACCGACTGCCGTATGGTGCCGGCATCAGTGTGAATCATATCCGTGAAAAAATTGCTGAAACAGGGCTCATTCATGCCGGTTGGAACGTTGATGGCCTGGACTGGATGCCTCAGTCTCCGGACAGAATCGTAACCCGCACCATCAAACTGATGGGCAAGACATCTAAAGATTCTGGTATTCTTCTTTTGCACGACGTTCATGAGCGCACGGCCCTTGCCCTGCCTCGAATCCTTGATTATCTTAAAGAGAACAACCGTCGCACATGTACTCTTGATCAGATCGTGGGCGATATGAATAAGGCATCACCCAGCGTATGTTCCAAAAACTAATTATTCTCTTTCTCTCCTCTCTTCTCGCCTGCTCAAATGTCAGCAGTCAGAAAGCTCCCGTAAATGAAAATCCAAATGCCATGCCGACGGCCGCGACGGAAACTGTTGAGGCGAAAGAATACGCTCCCGGTGAAGTCATCCTCGCGACTCAGATGCTGGTAAAAATCTTCGATAAAGAGATGGCCTATATTTCTTGCGTACCGGACGCTGAGGAAGCTTCGCTTCTTCTTCGCACCATCAGACCACGTATGGAAGTTGTTGAGGATGACTTGGGTGCCATGCTAGACGATAAGCTTGAGATCAAAAAACTTGTGAAAAACTGTGATCAGAACTGTTCGTGCGGATACCTTGATGATTTGCTCCGTGAGCATCTGGTTACCCTGGACAAAGAAGATGCTGAGGCCATGAAGAAAAAGAAATCAAAAAAAGAGATTAATCGCTGCCTGAAGTATGAGCAGGAAACGTTTTGTCAGAGTGATCTGTATAAGTCGTTAGAGATTGAGAAAAGTGATTTTAGTTTTGATGAGGAAGATTCGGTTATATAAGTTAACCTTCGCTGCAAAGCTTTTTCTATTTCCTAAGGGATTCGCGAATCTCCTGAATCCGTTCGGTCCCGCGCTCGATTCCCTTCTTCAGCAATTCACCCCACTGAAGTTCACGCCATTTCTCAAGCACAGCAATAGTAACTCCACCTTTTGAAGTGACGTTATTAACGTGAGTACTTAAGCTCTCCTGGTCTTGAGTCATCATCATGCCAGCGCCTTCCAGCACTTTTCTAGCAAGAGATTCTCTTTCAGTCAGAGAAAGTGAACGGGACAGTCTGGAAAGCTCAATGGCAAACTCAAAGAAGAATGCAGGACCTGATCCTGTGAGGAGAGTGAGCTCTTCCAGCTCATTTTCCTGAACGATCTTGATCGTTCCCAGCGAAGAAAAGAAATCAGCAAAAAAGTTAAGTTTGTCAGAAGCGCTTGAAGACGCCATCAAAATAACCCCGGCCTTTACCTTCACCGGCAGGTTCGGCATGATCCTCACGAGTTTATGAGCGTCTAAAATTTTCAATTGGTCTTTTTCAGACAGTGCGGCCAGCATACTGACCACTAAAACGTCCTTGAACGAATCACCGATGATGACTTTCAAATCTTTCAATTGTTGCGGTTTGCACCCGACTAAAAGACATTCGGGATTTTTAAAATCCTGAACATTGGCCACAAACTGAGCGCCTAGTTTTTCAGCAAGAGCTTTTGCACGGGTACCAGACGGAGAAAAAATCCCCCACGACGACATATCCACTTCACCCTTGAGTCCAAGGAGAAGAGCTTCCGTCATTTTACCGGCACCGAGTACAAGCACTTTCATTGTGGGGCAAGCTCCAGAGGCGCGCCATGCCTCATTGTATTAATGGCCATGGCACGAACCCATACAAATTGATCGAGAACGTGTGCTGGATCGTGAACTGAAACTCCATCTTTGTCAGAAAGAATAAGTCTCATGGTTTCTGAAAGCACGTTACCCGCAAGAATATCCTGATAAAGCTCAGGGCGATCTGAGAGTGAACCGGCAAAGACAAAACTATAAGCAGGATCCTGCAGGTATTGCTTGAGTGTCTCTGGAGACGCGAGTGTACAGTCGAGATTCATCTTCGAAAAGCCTGCTTTCCATGCAAGGTCCACGAGACTCTTCCAGGTTTTATAAGAACCTTCAGTCAGACACACGATAGAGAGACCACTACCGAGTGAAAGTGCACCCATGAAGTAAAGTATCGATTTCAATCCTGGTCTTTCTCGAACGGTGACAAACAATCCGGAGTTCTTGATCATCGACTTATCATTGTAAGACATCTGTCCAGGGATCACATAGTTCAGGTGGTGACCTTTAAGATAAGATGGAAGATGCTCCTCCACCCATTTCGTAAACGTAATGAGATGACTCTTATCGCGTTCACTTACTGTTCCCATCAGAAGTTCATACTGATCAAGAAGCTGGTGAGAAAGTGAACTGAAGCGTGTCACACGACCTTGAATAGAAATCAAAGATGGTTTCGGATGCGTGAGTCTGTATCCTGAATCTTTGGCATAATCAGCAGTGATGGGACTCTGGTCTGACTGAAGTGTTGAAATGTGGAACTGCGGAAGGTAATCGACACCACCGGCCTTTGGACCTGTGCCCGAAAGTTTAAATCCACCGAAAGGTTCAATGCCTACGCGTGCACCTGTGTTAGGCCTGTTCACATAGAGGTTTCCTGCTTTGAGATACCGAAGAAGAAAATCAATATCGTCCTGTGACTGGGAATAAATGCCGCCTGTGAGAGCATACTCAGTGCCGTTGAAGAGTTCGACTGCATCCATGAGAGATTCATAAGTCACAATGTGAATAACCGGGCCGAAGATTTCTCTCTGGGCCCATGATTCTTTTTTAGAGGCCTGATGAGCAGGAATTTCAAAGACAGCAGGACCAACACAGTAACCAGGAAGTTTTTCAAAAGAACGATCGATGAGGATTTTTCCGTGTGAACGGATCGCTTCATCTTTTGCTTCTTCCACACACTTTCGAACGCGGGCCTGATCCTGAGCTGAAATCAATGGACTGACATAAGTAGATGGATCAAAGGACTCGCCGACTTTAAGATCGCGAATCGCACCTACAAGACGTGCAACCAGAGCGTCTTTGACTTCTTTATGAACAATCACGCGGCTTGCGGCCGAGCATTTCTGGCCGGCGTGTCCGAAAGCTCCATAGAGAATGCCGGAAACTGTTTCATCGAGTTCACAGTTATTGGTGACGATGACTGCGTTCTTCCCGCCCATCTCTGTGATAATTTTTTTCTGAATCGGAGAGTGAAGCTGGTGATGCTCAATAAGTTTTGATCCAGCTTCCCGGTAAATCCACTGGCCCACTGCTTTTGAACCTGTGAAGACAACACCGGCCACTTTAGGATGAGTCACAAGAGGAGCGCCGACCTGTTCTCCATCGCCGAGGATAAGAACTAAAACATCCGATGGAACACCGGCCTCAATCAAGAGCTCATAGAGCTTCACGCCGATAAGCGGAGTTTGTTCCGCAGGCTTTAGAATGACAGCATTTCCGGCAACCAAAGGTGCCACGGCCATCCCGCAAGGAATAGCGAGAGGGAAGTTCCATGGTGCGATGACGGCGAACACTCCCCGACTGAGGAGTTTTTCCGGTAACTGTTGCAGTCGAATTTCTTCACGTGCGTAGAAATTGATAAAGTCGATCGCTTCATCCACATCGGCAAGAGCTTCAAGATAAGTTTTACCGGCCTCATAGATCATAACTGTCGCAAGTTCGTTACGGCGAATAAGCATGAGATCAGCTGCCTTCAGCATGGCGGCCACACGTTGCAAAGAATGAGCAGGCTTACTCCACTGACCCCCTTGAAGGGCCGTGAAACATTTTTCGACTGAAGTTACAGCGTCTTCCTTTGTCGAAAGCTTAACATTTCCGAGAAGGAGTTCAGGTCTTGAACTTGAGTGAATAATTTCACCACCCGCGCTCTGGATTTTATGCTGAGAACTTTTCAGGAACTGATCATGCTCAGAAATTGATCTCATCAGATCTTCGCGCTCATCATCGAGATGAAGACGAAGAGGACGAACGGGAGCAAAGTCTGACTTTAATTGTGTAATGAAAGAATCAAAATGAAGACTACCGGATTTTTTCTTCGCTAAAAGAACTTCAACCGGAGAAATCAGACCACTCGCCTTCTGATGCGAGCGCATGATGGAGAGAACACCTACCTGAGATGAGTTTTCCATAATCCGACGGACAAGATAGGCCATACCGACGAGAAGATTTCCGATCGGCATGTAGTTACGGGTGGGCCAGTTCATTTTCGCCAGACCATGAGACAGGGCCTCATAAGTCATATGGAGACACTGGTGCTCAATGACAGGAGCTTTCGGGAAGCGCAAAGTTCTTACACTTTCAACGAAGGCGTGATCCTGAAGGTTGTGAGAGCCAATCGCCAGATGAATGGTATCGAAGTTTTTGAGGGCGAGATAGGCCAGCTGCCTGAAGTGAAGATCTGACTCTTCCTTATTCAAAAATTGCGGAGGTGTGAACTGATGAGCTTCGCCTTCAATCGTCTCAGCATCCCAGTAAGCACCTTTCACGAGACGGATCGGCATACGAATTCCGCGTTTGCCTGCAAGTTCTGAAACATCCATCAGGTGTTTCGCACCATCACGCAGATAGGCCTGGACTACAATTCCAGTCTGGGCAAAATCCTTAAGCTCTGGTGAATCAAGAAGAACTTTTCCGAAGATGCGAAGAACGAGATCACGATAATGATAATGTTCAGCATCGACGTTAATGAAAACTTCTTCGCGCTGAGCTTCCTGAAGGATGCGTTTCAGGCGAGGGGCCACCTTGGCATAAGTCGCATCGAAGGCCTGCGGACGAAAATCGTGAGAAAGAGCAGATACCTTGATCGACACGTGAGCACTGAGAATTCCCGCAGAATTCTTCTCCCCTTTGGGAATATGTTCCTTGAGACCATGAATGAGCTGGAGAACTTTTTCAAAGTACTCGTCAGCTTCTCTTGCAGAAACCACCAGTTCGCCCAACTGATCCAGCGTGGCGTCGCGTTTTGAAGCACGAAGATCACGGAGTGTTTTGTGGGAAGTGCTGATACTTTCACCGGCGATAAATCTCTTCGCCATCATTTTGACCAAGGCGCGCACAACGGAAGCCAGAAGTCCGGACGGAACAAATTGAGCAACCTGAAAACCAATCGTGAAAAAGAAATTTAAATAGATAGGTAGCGGGCGCGATCCACGTCCACCTTTAAGAGCAATTGCTTTAGAGTCTTCATTGAGACGACGAAGTGACTCAAGAAGGTTTCTCTTCACTTCCTTACCAGATTTATCATGATCAAGTGACGGAAGAAGGGCCAGAAATTTTAAGAGGTGAACACGAATAAGGTCAAACTGGGCGGTGAGAGTCAGGCCGTAATCTGAAAATTTCTCGAAAGTGCTGGAGCGATATTCAGCAGTCTTTGACACCAGTTCTTTCAGGATACCTTTGGCATGATCATCGACGTCCTGCCATTGTTCCCGGTTCCAGAAAAGTGGCAGCTGGTTTTTTGCTGCTACCCATTCAATCTCACTCGGAAAATTGGCCGGAGAAAGTGTACTGATCTTTTCGACGTGCTCTTTGAGGACAAAAAATGATTTTTCATCATCCTGATCAAGTGATGGGGATGTTTCATGAAGCTTTAATAAAGAAAGCTCGCGGGATAGTTTTCTTGTTCCTACGTAGATCGCTTTTTCTTCAGGCCTGATGGCACAAAGGAAAGGAAATTCACGGATCACAATTTCGCGACGGAACCCCTGGCCCAATTTGAGGTCCTGAGTAATTTTGATAAGCTCCTCAAGATCTTCATGAGGTTTATCACCGGAAAAGAGATGGGATTGAAACTCTTCATAAAAAGAGATCTGCCATTCCTGTTGGATGACGCGTTTTCTGACGACCAAAATACCAGGTGAACTCACGGGGGCCTCCACAATTTTAACCCCCATACTTTACCTTTATTCACCGGGAGTGCCTAGAGAAGACACTTAAAATTGACGGTATCTATCGGCTCCCCGTAAACTTAAATCATGAGAGCATTTCTCCTCTTCATTTCGGTTATGTATGTCACCACAGCTTCTGCTGTGACATACACGCTTGAAGACCTTGATGTTCTGGCCCGTCAGAATGCCTTTGCTGAGTTTCTCGACCATGCACTTGACGTGCGACCATCTGAGCGCAGCGAGAAATGGGACGAGATGGTCTCCCGCATGGCCAAATCCTACTCAGACGCAGTCCTGAATGAATCGACGATTGAAACCCGCCATTTTCATAAAACAGAATCCCTTTATCTCTGGCCGACTCTTAAAAAAGATGATGTTTTCCGTCTTCGCCGTCAGGAGATTGGACTCCGCTTTTTCAAATCCTGCCTCAAGAGTGCAAGTCCTTCCTGCTGGCAGGAAGTAAAAGCGTTCTGGGAAAAAGATCCCAATGATCCGGACCTGGGTCTCAAGCTTTCTGAGCTCGTAGAAAATTATCCTTCAGCATCCATTCCGGCATGGCCCTTCCTTGAAGTCGCTCTCAAGAGCCCTCTCAGTGAATTTTATTGTAAACGTCCCTTCGTCATGAAGAATCTCTGGGACAAGATGGGAATTGATTATGTTCGCCTCGGCCCTGAGGGTGACCTCCTTAAAAAAATAGACCAGACAGTTCACCCGGACTGTTTGCCTTCTCTTAATGCTGAGGCCCGCAAAAGACTTCACTATCCGAGGACTCCAGAAGACCGGGAGCTTGGGTTCCGCATCCTTGAGTCTCAGGGCAAGGTCGATCAGAAAACCACGGACTTTTTCTATACAGTGTACCTTCTTGAACATCCTTCCCAGGGCGAACTCTTTAACTATTCATGGAACAGACTTAAAGAACTCGGAGCGAAGGAGCCTCGCCGCGAGACAGTTCTCAGGACGATCCGGACTGACCTGAAAGCTTTGCCGGATGATATCTTTGGCTCCATTGATCAGGTCAAACGCAAGGCCGTCATCACACATTTTAAAAATAATTTTCCTGAGTATCTCGATTTCTACGTAAACCAATGTATTCAATTTTACCAGGGCAAGGGATCGTATCCGAATGGAAACCCGACTCTCAATTGCCAGACATTTATGAGCTCGGAAATTGCGCCGGCAGTATTGCCTCAGGAAAAGATAGATCAGTATTTAAAAGCAAAAAAAATATAAGCAAATAAAAAAGGCCGCTCTTCAGAGCGGCCTTTTTTATTTGCTCAATCTAAGAAATATTATTTGAGGTGGTTAGAAATCAGTTTAGTCATTTCGAACATAGTAACTTGCTTCTTGCCGCCGAAAACAGCTTTCAGTTTGTCATCTGCATTGATTGCGCGACGATTTTTAGCATCCTGAAGGTCATGCTTCTTGATGTATTGCCATACTTTCTTCATCACTTCTGTTCGTGGAAGAGCGGTTGCTCCAACGATTTCAGAAAGCTCTTTAGAAGGGCTAAGCGGCTTCATGAATGCAGCATTAGGCTTGCGAGCTGTCTTCTTTTTAGGAGCAGCAGCAGTCTTCATCGTTGCTTTTTTAGCAGTAGTTTTAGGAGCAGCTGTTTTAGCAGTCGCTTTTTTCATTGTTGCTTTCTTAGCTGTCGCTTTCTTAGCAGTTGCTTTTTTCGTGGTAGCTTTTTTTGTCGTCTTCTTGGCCATAAGAGTCCTCCGTCGAAATTTGGAAACTTATGTTTCCGACTTGATTGATAACAAAGGTGTTACAATACCTTTACCCATTCAATGATGTTGTTGGCCACTCCGAAGGCCTTGCCGGTTCGCTTGTAACCGTGACTTTCGTTCAAAGCGATCATGCGAAAGTTATCCATCGGGCAATAATTAATGACCCTGCGGATTTGAGATTTCCGTGCCTCATTCTCATAAAAATCTTTAATCCTGTGAGAGAAGCCATTGCCTTGAAAGGCCATTTTGATGGGCGTATTTTTCGTAAAAAGTGTATCTCCGTCTTTTTTCATAAGAACGGCAGCAACAATTTCTTCTTCCGCCATGACGGAGAAGAGCTTCCAGCCAGTTTTCACTTCTTTTTTGATGTTATCGAGGTTCCAGGAGAAGTCCTGAGTATCCGTGAAGGCCTGCATATCGAATTTAGAAAGGTTCACAACCTCTTCTTCTTTCTTTGCTTCTCTGAATTCTAATTCGTTTTCTTCTTTATTTTCTTCCATCTTCTCTTCTTCAAAATATTTGTCTATGGGACTCAAAGACTATTGTAGCGACAAAAAAAACACTCATTCAATCTTTTTTTTACTCTAAGCTTCAAGCCTCGGGGATAAAGTTCAAATTCTCTTCCTGAAAGGCGGCCACACCAAGGAGATGGAGCTCTTCAAACATGGCCTTTTCATCCGAAGTTGAGTAAGGGGCCTCGACATAAATTGTGAGTCCGTCGACATCAATGAGTTCCGGACGGGGGTGACGGCCGTAGAGTGTAAGAATCTCAGGGCTCTGTAAAAAGGCCTTGATCTGCCGGACTTTTTCAACCAGTGAAAGGGATTGGAAAGACCCTTTCTCCGGGGAGAAATTGAAGTTTATCCCGGCGACAGGTAAAGGATAGTGAGACAGCCATGTAAAAAAACTTTTGAAGTCCTTTTCCATTTTTTCTGTCATCCCTTCAATGGCCATTTCCGAATTCCGGTCCCGCAAAAAAGCTTCGCACTCGCGCAAAGAAAGCCCGGTGAGTATGGACGGGGCCTTACCAGTCAAAAGACTGGCCATAGATTCCAGTAAAACAATTTCTTCGTCCTGAAGATCGCCAAAAAACGACAAATTTTTGACATGAATTTTGTCCCATTCAAGCTCCACCCAAAGATTCGGATGGCCAGGATACTTTCTCATGCCGGTTTTTTTCTCACTCAACTGGTGAGTACGGGAGACGAGAACTTTCTGGGCCCGGGTTGATTTGATGAGGACCATGAATTTAGCTCCTAGGAATTGAGGACCATCGGGGTTAAAATGAAGACCATGTTAAAACCAGTGCATTTACGTCATGAAACCATCTGGACTATCGTGGGCCCGTTAGGTCCCGAAGTTCCACCTCATCTTTTAACTCATTCCGTTCTGGGTGTCGATGGGGGAGCGCATTTTACGAAGAAGCTCGATCTCTGGGTTGGTGACGCCGATTCATTCGAAAAAGATGTTCCCTGCGCGCATGTGTACCGACATCCAAAAGAGAAAGACCGATCAGATTTATCTCTCGCTCTTGCCATGTTTGGTGAATGCCTTCTCTATGATTTGCATTTCTGGGGTTTTTCCGGCGGACGCTTTGATCATGAAATGTTTAATCTTGGCGAGATCCTAACATTCTTAAAAGATCATCCGGAAAGTGAGGCCTCACTTTATAATGAGAAAGGTCTCATCTCCCTTTCTCTTCTGGGTGCCGGTGACTGGAAATTTGAGCATCAGGGTATTTTTTCAATCGGTTCTCTTGAAACTGTCAAAGTCCAGATGACCGGCGACTGTCGCTACCCTATTACTCAGCAAAGCAGGCTTTTTCCTCTTTCTAGTTTCGGACTCTCCAACGAGGCCCATGGAACAATTATCCTCAAAACGGATGGCCCGGTTTTTGTCTATTATCCGGAGGGCAAATGAACAGTCGCCAACCGTGGCTTGATTCATTAAGAGGCCTAGCTGTTGTCTGGATGGTGATCTTTCACGCAACGTATGACATGCGCATGTTTGGTTTAAACGAAATAGATATGAACGTTGGGTTCTGGTACGCGTTTCCACGGATAATCGCCGGAACTTTTCTTTTCTGCGTGGGGATTTCCTTAAACTTTACTCATCGTCCTGAAATTAACTGGAAGAATCTCGGTAAGCGCTGTGCCACTCTCGGGACATGTGCGCTGATTATCAGTGTTGCGACGTTTTTCACCTTCAGGGCCCAATGGATTTACTTTGGAACGCTCCACTGCATACTGGTGGGATCACTTCTTGGTGCTCTCTTAGTCAATCACCGGGCGGCCGCCCTCATCTTGATGATTCTCATTATCGTCGCACAATATTTTCTGGGCTATGACATCAAATGGGTCTCATCCATCACACAACGTCACTCCATGGATTTTATCCCCATTTATCCGTGGTTCTGGGTCATCCTGATAGGAATTCTTGTTGGTCCTCATCTTGAAAAATCTACGATTCTGCAGAAGCTTCCACCGTCAAAATTCCTGCATCTTCTGGGGCGTCATTCTTTGAAAATATATTTGCTACATCAGCCCATACTTTTCGGTCTTATTTGGCTTTATACCAAGGCGAAAACGTGACTTTTAAGTCACCCCATGAGAAGTTATGGCCCTCATGGAATCAATCAAAGAAACTTACCGAAAAGTAGAACTCTTTTTCGGCAACGTTAAATTCGCCGTCGTCATTATCCTCATCTTTGCGACCTTTCTCGCCTATGGCACTTTCATGGAATCTTACCATGGTACTGAATACGCCAATCGTCTGATCTACAAGTCGATTCCCTTCATGATCGTTCAGTTCATGATGTTTCTTTCAATCGTTTTTGCAGCACTAATCCGCTTGCCACCAAAAAAACATCTCTATGGTTTCTACACCATTCACTCGGGCCTCATTACTCTATTTCTGGGCTCGTTCATTACCTACGAAGCTGGGGTTGATGGATCGCTGACACTTGTTCCGAATCTTCCGAACAGGGAGATTCAGCTTAACGAGGATGAGCTCAAGATTGGTTTTCCCGCGCGTAAGAAAGACGCCACCCTCGAGCTTCCTTTCAGTGCCGGCGAAGTGAACCTCGACATGGATTACGAAAACATTCACATCCGTGAGTTCTTTCCTTTTGCTGCCGACGAACTTTCTTGGACACCAGTAAAAATTGAAGGTCAGGGTGCGACTTCTGCGCGCTACCGGCTCTTTAATAAAAACTTCGGCGAGTTCATCACACTCTCTCTTCATCCAAAAGCCGACTTTAATAATACAACAACGCTCGGGCTCCTGAATGTTCATTACATGCCAAAGGGTCTTCAGAAATGTTTCGCGAGTACGAATCCAGAAGGGCTGATCGTCTGGAATGGCGAAGACAATGGCTGCATGGCCCCGGGAAGTGATGACATCAAAAAGTTCAAGGGTGTTGCCGGCAGAGAACGTATCGAGCTTATCTACGACGGGCAGAAGATAGCATTCCTGCCTGAAATGTCTCCCCTTCCTCTCGATGACTCTATGGAGCTGAACGAGAAATCTCCTTTCAGGATTTTCAGCAAAAAACTTTTTGAGAAATCTCCTCATCTCTTTGTCTTTGGCGAAGGTGCTGCATGGTTTGATAAGAACACAGGCAAGTGGGAATCGCGGGAGATAAAAAAGAACGAAGAACTTGATCTTCCCTGGATGGGTTTTAAACTGAAGCTTCTCGATTTCAGGGCCGATGCTTATCCGACGATGACTCCAAAGCTGGTCAAACCGGTCCAGGAACAAGGTCAGACGACTTATGGAAACATGAAGGCCGTGCGGGTGGAAATTGATGGAGAGTCTTTCTGGGTTCGTTCAACTGAACCGGTGGCCTTTAATAAAAATGATGAGCGGATAACATTTCAGATCGCGAAGAAAGTTAAAACTCTCAAGTACGAACTCGTTCTTGATCAGTTCAAGATGGACACTGACCCCGGTACACAGACTCCGGCCAGCTTTGAAAGTTTTGTGACCCTCTTTAAGGGCACAGAAGGCTCCGAGAAGCATCACATCTTCATGAATAATCCATTGAAGCATCAGGATTTTACTTTTTATCAGGCATCTTATTTCCCGACGGAACAGGGCCCTAATGGAAGTATCTTAAGTGTGAACTATGATCCGGGCCGTTTCTGGAAATACTTAGGCTCTCTGATGCTCGTGCTGGGCTCGATGTGGCACTACTACCTCCGTCGCAAACACATGAAAAAACCAGGAGTCAGCTGATGCTGAACAAATTTTTAATTCTCATCATTTTTCTTCCCGTGATGGCGTGGGCCCAGATGGATTTCTGTAACCAGGATCTGGAAAATTATCCGGTCCTCGCTGGTGGAAGAGAGAAACCTCTCTATGTCCTCGCCATAGACACCATCCGCTTCATGACAGGTGAAACCAAAGTCGGCGACCTTCCTGCGACCGTGGCTTTCTGTAAACTCTCCCTGAAAGCTTTCGGCATGCCACTTGAGTTACCAGTTATGATCAGAGTAGATCACGTGGATGTTAAAAAACTTCTCGGTATGAATGAGAAAGATCACGCCATGCCAGTGAATGATATTTTCGCCCGCGCCGGCGATATCGAAACCAAGATTGCAGAGCTCAAAGAAAATAATTCCTTTAAAAAAGAACTCACTAAAGTTTCTCAGCGTATGGGAACTTATCAGGCCATCACTGAAGGCCGGGCCTGGACCGTTCCACTTAAGACAAGCAAAGGAGTGGAGTTTGTGGCCCTGACTGAATTTTTAAGTCGTGAGCGCGTGGAAAGTGCCCAAGGCAAGGGCATGAATCCCGTTCAGTATCTTTTCAATCAGGGGAAAGCTGACTACCTCGCTGCTAAGGGTGACGGTTACTTACTTGAGCTAAAATACTTCAAGCTGAATCTCTTCCAATGGGCGATTCTGGTGAGCTTGTTAGCGATCCTTCTTCTTGGTGGAATGAAGAACAAAATCCCGGGCAGTGTTTTCGTTGTCCTTACAGTCGTCATGCAAATTACTGCCATGACTATGAGAGTAATGATCTCAGGTCGCGCACCGATTACGAATATGTATGAAACAGTGATGTTTTCCGGCTTCGGAGCACTGATCCTGAGTTGTATTATTACTTTTGTGAGAAAAGAGACGGTCTTCGTTCTCGCAGGCCTCGGCTACAACATCTTGTGCCTGATGATGATGAAGTTTGCTCACGGAATGCTGGATGAAGGCATCTCCCCTCTCGTACCGGTCTTACGAGATAACTTCTGGCTCTCTACTCATGTGACAACAGTCATCCTCTCTTATGCAGCACTCGCCCTGTCATGGATTCTCGCGAACTCTCTCCTCATCCGGAAAAGGTTTTTTACCGTTACCAATGAAGAGTATCGCTATCAAAGTGACCTGATCTATACCGCCATCAAAGTCGGAACGGTTATGCTCGCAGCAGGAGTTATTCTCGGTGGTGTTTGGGCCGACTACTCATGGGGCCGCTTCTGGGGTTGGGATCCGAAAGAAACATGGTCTCTCATTGTCCTTCTCGTTTATACGGCCATTCTTCACGGTCGTTATTCTTCATGGATTCCGCCGAAGAGATTTGTTCCCCTCGTCGCCGGTGCTTTCATGTCTGTGATGATGGCGTGGTTTGGAGTGAACTACATTCTCGCCAGTGGACTCCATAGTTACGGATTCTCTGAAGGTGGAGCGATCTTTTTGGGAAGCTTCTTTTTGATTCAGATTCTTTTACTCCTGACAGGAGTCATCGGAAACAAACAGGCACCGGAACAGAGCACTTAACGAAGCAGGTCCTTGATCTTCTGCTCTTCGCTTTTCATGATGGAGATGCCGTTCATGCGGCAGATTTCATAGAAATTCTTAAGATACGGCAGGAAGGATCGATCCATCTCGGTCATTAACCCAAGCACAATCACAAGCTTCATCGCCACAGGTTCCGTAGAATTAAAAAAATGAGGATCATTCAGCAGATGCTTAATCTGAACAATGTAAAATGCATCATTGGTTCTCACCATTTCTTTCATGAGAGTTTGATAAAGTTTCCAGCGAATTTCTCCGTCCCGGAGAATGAATTCACTGATCTTGGACGCCATCATCTTCTTCTGTGGAGTCAGGAGCGAGTCCCAGTACCTGTCGAAAAATACATCTGCCCTCTCACCATCAGAAGCCGAGAGGATAGGTAACCAGTCATCAAAAGGGATTTTACCGGCCTTCATTCCTTCTTCAAGGAAGAGTTCTCCAACGTCCCGATCCTGATACCAAATCTTGAGCTGATCAACATCCATCGATGCAACGAATCTGGGAATAAATCCATGCTCAAAAAAGACATGGAGTTTCTTCTGAAAATCCAAGGCCGGAAGAAAAGTTTCAAAAATTCCGGGAGAACTTTCTATGAGAATGATCTGTTCTCCAAACTTGAAGTCACGACTGGTGTCTGAACCATAGAGACGGGGTCCATCCTGCCAAAGAGAAACTTGCTTTGTTAATTGATCATCATCCGTGAAGCCCCATGTTTTTTTTACGGTTCCCGAAAGGAGATTACTTCGGGCATCGTAAGAACCAACTGAAACAAGTTGGGCGCAGGTGATACCTTCGAGGGTGTGAAAAGAAACTTTGTGAGAGTCAGACAATCAGAACTCCGGGCAAAAAAAAGGGAGTGAGGTATCCCTCACTCCCCGTATCAAAATTTACTCAACAATGTAGAAATTGTTTCTCTGACCGTAGATCTTCTTCACCATGACACTGTCGCCAGCGCCTTCGAAGTAACCTACAAGTGCACCTTCCATACGTACTTGCTGTACGTAGAAAGACTTCATAAAGCTATCAACATTTGACTTGATAAAATCAGGAAGCTTGATAAAACCGAGAGCAACTCCGCCGATGTTCAAGAGAGAACGAAATTGCTTAACACGGCCTGGCTTAGCATAATCATAAGCAAGAGCTGGCTTACCAGTGAATGAGTGTGAACTCAGGTGAAGATGATAAATTCTCTTCACTTCTTCGTTAGTTTTTTTGTCTTTTTCAAGAACCTCAGCAAAGGCGAAATCAATTTTCTTGATGTTTGTAAAACGCATACCTGAAAGAGGGTCTGCCCAGTTACGGATGCGGGTATTACCTGCACGAACTTGTGCGAAGAAATTATTCATCCCGTATGAAGACCAGGTCTGAGCAGCACGGTTACTTTCGTTAAGTGCAGCAACACCAATACGGTATTCATAAATTGAAGAAACAGCGCGATCAACTTCGTCTTTTGCGAGACCCATGCTGTTCTCAGGAAGAGTTTCGAAATAATGAAGGAGCATGTTGTGGTGGAAGTGGCGTTGCTCAAGCATCATGTCGTGAACGCGCACGATCACAAAACTCGCGATGTTCAGAATCGGAATGTTTGAAAAGTGCTTCTTAGCTTCGTTAAGGGCCCACTCGATCACTTTATACGTAACCTGACGCTTGTAGAAGAATCTTGCATCTGTAAGATTGGCCACAACAGTCGGATCGATGAAGAGAAGAGCTTCTTTAAGTTTAGCTTCAAACTCTTTCCAGAAGTCTTTCTTATCGAGCTCTGTGAAAGCAGCATCGATGTCGATGTTCTGAACGTTGAGGAGAGATTCTTTCAGGTGCTGAGCTTCTTCTGAACCATCTTCAGCTAAGGCATTCGGGTTAACACCCATGCTCAAGAGCATGTCGTCGATTTGAGCTTCTTTATCTGCAGCAGACAAAGCGTTAAAGCTTTGTTGCTCACGAGTGAGATCAGCTTTCAGCTGTTCAATAAAAGGACGAAGCGTGAACGTCGTCACAGCTTTTTTAAGCTTAATGGCGATCACTTTACCTTCATCGTTTTTTACGAGAGAGAATCGTGAATTGAATCCTTGAAGGGCGAGATCGTTCTGAGCAAAAACTGAGAAGCTCAAAGCAAGGGCGCCAATAAGGGCAACGAAGTTGAATCGGAACATGCATGTCCTCCTAATTTAAAAACCTTCCAAGTTGGTTTTCTGTACTGAGGATTATCGTACGCAGGTATTCGATAAAGAGCTAAATTGCTTAGCAGTTATTTCCTTACAGGCATGACTTCTTTGCTCGGGAATTAATCATGGGAATCAACTTTTACCTGACGATGAGATCGACTGCGGTGATACCAGGAACGAAAACTTTTAATATCTTTTAGAGTGTGTGGATGAGTTTTTGTGAGCTCCAGATAGATTGTTTGAGAAAGCACACCCTGGTTATAAGCACTGTCATCGATAAAATCCACACCGCTGTGCCCCCAGTTGATCCCGATGACTTCTCCTCTGTCATTGAAGAGTGGCGCTCCTGAAGAACCACCGAGCGTAGGGGCATAGTGAATGAATTCTCCATTACGAATCTTGAGACCCTGACCGCGGGAGGCCTGAATACCCATGCCCGCAGCATTTCCAATATGAAGAAGTGTAACGTCTTTATCTTCTTTTACTTTTCGCGTGAGACGCAGAGGCTTAACTTCAGATCCGATAGACTCTCCGCTCGAAAGTTTTTCCATTTCCACCGCGCAGTAATCATATTTCAGAGAGCAGTAGCGAACTTTCTTGCAATTCACACGCTCATCTCTGTGGTTCAGTCTGATCGAAAATTTTCCGCATTCCCATTTGCGTGTGCCAGGAGCAAGGCCCATAACATGACGATTGGTGAGAACAAGATTTGGTCCAACAAGAAAAGCTGTGCCGACGTTGTTGCCGGTGCCGGTACGTGCTTCAAAAACAGAACGGGCCAGTTCCTGTTCTTGTTCAAAATCATCTTCATCAATTTCTGTGATGAAACCGTTGCGATGAACTTTGGCACCAAGCTTGTCGCCATCAGTGATCTCAACAACCGGGCCCGTTACTTTTACGAGACCTTTTTCGTCATCAAGTTCGTGGCCTTTAAAAAGATAATGAAGACCAGCAAGAGAGCGTGAGGGAATAAGGGCCCAGGAATTTTTGAGTCCGCGGTACTCCCCTCTGTCCTGAATATGCAAAGGAATGGAAAAAAACACGACGATGGGAAAGATGTAATATAAATCCCGCATATGATCTCTTCGGCATAATTGGGACAAAATCTAATACAAAAGGCCCCTTTCGGGGCCTTTTGATCTGGCTTTATGAAGAGCTGATGTTACTGAGGAAGTTGACCTTCAAACTGGATCGCAAGACCAGAGATCTGGTTCTTAAGATCGTTTGCGCTGTTTTCAATGCGCAGTTTTTCAGCATTGAATGGCTCGAGAGACTGCTTTACAACTACCAGACGGTTTTCCGACTGAAGTTTCTGAGTCTGCTGAGCGGCCAGCTGTGAGTTCAGGCGTGAACGTTCAGACTGACATCTCGAGATGATGCTTTCTGTACTTTGTTTCAGAGAAAGCGAGTTGTTAAGTTCAGATCTTCTCGAAGAAAGAGCAGAAGCTGATTCGTTAACAGCGTTCACTTTCGCATTCCAGCCAACACGTGCTTCGAAGTTTGCAAGTTCAGATTCAAGACGGCCAGCATTTGGCAAATCGTTATCGTACTGAGCTTGTACGCCTGGACGCTCGTTTGAAAGAGAGTCAAGGATACGCTGCTGCTGAGGCAATTCAGCGTTCGCGATGACATTGATACGGTTACTGTTAGAGTTAATCAGGTTACCTAGGCCTTCTGCGCGGCGGTTCGCTTCAAAAGATCGACGGCCAAGTTCATTCTTATCGCGCTCAACTTCGTTCCCGATGCGACGCTCGATCTGGTCTACTCTGCTATTCGCATTCTGAAGATTCTGAGAAGCTGCACGACTCTGACCTTCGATGCTTGTGACAACTGCTCTTGCTGCAGCGAGGGCCTGAGTTTGCGAAGAACAATCAGCAGTCGGAACTGTTGGCACAGTTGGAGTCACTGGTGGTTGAACTGGTGGTTGAACCGGTGGTTGAACTGGTGGTTGAACCGGTGGTTGAACCGGTGGTTGAACCGGTGGCTGAACTGGTGGTTGAACCGGTGGCTGAACTGGTGGATTTGGACGTCCGCCGCCCTGGCCACCTGACTGCGCATCACCACGACCGCCGCCTGTCTGGCCATCGCCACGACCGCCGCCTTGAGTATTTTCATCAGAACCTGGTGGGTTCCAACGGCCGCCACGACCGCCGCCTTGAGTATTATCATCTGCTCCATCACGATTAGGACGCTGAGGACGGTCCTGAGCTGGAAGACGGAATGAAGGACCATCAAAGTAGCCTACGCCACTTCCCTGACAAACACGAAGTTCTGTTTCACGGGCCAGTGCTTTACCACGGGCATCGTTCAATGCTGATGTATATGTTGCTACCTGGTTTTCGAGACCTGGCAACTCAGAGAGGGCCTGAGAGTAAGGACTTCTGCGATCTCTTCTTTCGCTCTCAAGACGATCACGTGTTTCACGTCTCTCGTCGAATCTGCGGAAATCAATTTCTGCGCGACGTGCGTCTGCTTCAGCACCGTTTGGTCCGCGAAGTTCTCTCTCTGCTCTTGAGCTTGAATCCTGGAGAGAACCAGCTTCGTTGCTTAATTGGTTGATGCGTGAATTAGCGTTGGCAATACCCTGATCGATTTGAACGAGACGATTGTAACCGCTGTTCGCATTTGAACGGGCACTGCGAGAGCTAGATACGCGGCTGTCGTGTTCTGCCTGGAATGGAGCTACTGCTGCCTGATTATTCGCAAGCAAGTTCTGAGCAGATGTGACTGCTGAGTTCTGACGGGCAATTGTCTGGTTAACAACGTCAAGTTCTCCTCTCTTTTGAGCTTCGAGTCTGTCGTTGTTTTGTGAAGATTGAATCGTGCTCGGAATATCCGAAGTCTCAAGACGATTAATTAAAGCTGTGAGAGAAGCTGATTCATTTAACTGGTTCGCGAAACGGTTACGAAGGTTAACCATCTCTGTCTTATTAGAACCGATGTTCAGATATGTCTTGAAACCTTCACCAAGAAGACGCTTCAGTTCTTTTGTCTTATCAGCATTGCTAAGTGAAGCATTGAGAATATCTTTATTCTGAAGGAACATATCTTCGAACTCAGACTCAACGAGAGAAGCTTCTTTGTTATTAAAACACTTCTCTGCCATTTTTCTATAAACGTTTCTAAATCCATCGGCCGAGAATGTAAGTCTAGGATCTTTGCTGAGATCAGCTGGCTTCATCTTCAGTTCTCTGCGGTCCATCAGTTGCGCCACGAGCTCGTCGGTTTTCTGTGGAATGTACCAGATAAGGTTCTGCTTAGTGCCGATGGCACCTGCGTGAGCAAATGAAAGGATTGAACCGTTTCTCAGTTCAGCTTTCCATGAAACGATGACGTCTTTTGTACCTTGTTGAATGATCTGGATATCAAGATTAGATCTCTGACCCTTGAGCTTAATAAACTCGAGTTGATACTCATTTCTTCCAGCGCTTTGAGCTGTATAGATCTTACAGATAGACTGTGGTTTCTTAGGATCTGAGTCATCGAGGACCCAAGCGCCGTCGCTGTAGATTTCTCTCGCGTACGAAGTTGAGAACACAGATAACAAAATGGCGGTTGCCATTATTTTAGAACGCATAGATCCCTCCCGGGGAAAAAATGAGTATACGGAGGGGTACATTGCAAGCCTGATGCCGGACTCAGGTCTTCTATATCGGTTAAAGGAATCTTCATCATGGACACCTGTAAAAAATTTGTACACTTCTCACCTGAACCTGAAAAAATTTGGTAAGTATCTGGGCATATGAAAACACTCCTTATTCTCAGTCTCCTGGGTCTCACTTCCTTTGCCAGCGCCATGGATGCTTTCCAGTATCCGGAAGACCGCACTTACACGAGTGCTGATCAGGGCTACACTCAGTATGGGGCCCCCTCTCTTCACCATACCGGGCGTTATTCGCTCACTTTTGATGACGGCCCACATCCGATAAAAACAGTGAAGATCCTCGATACACTCAAGCGCTTTAATGTGAAGGCCATTTTCTTCGTAATTACGTCTCAGATTAATGATGGAAACTCTCACCTTATCAAGCGCATGCTCGACGAAGGTCACCTGGTCGGCTCGCACGGGAAGTTTCACGATAATTCCAACAATCTTTCACGTGAGCAATTTAAGTCACGGGTCAAGCAGTCTTTCGTTGAGCTTGCCCAGTGGTACAAGAAGTCTGGTTACACTCTCAATAAGCCTTTTTATCGCTACCCATACGCGGCCTACGCCAAGGCAAGCGGCTATCACCACATGAATGTGCTGAAGGAAATTTCCCAAGAGCTTATGGGTGCGAACTGCATTCAGTTCGCATTCTGGGATCATGACTCCGGCGACTGGATTCCGAAGATGACGGGCCCGGAAGTGGTGGCCAATCTCAAAGCGACCAATGAAGGCGGGACATTCATTACCTATAAAACTGTACGTGTGAACGGCACTCTCACTCAGGTGAAAGTCTATACCCGCATTGATCATCCGCTTTCCGGCGGTGTTGTTCTTCAGCATGACATCCAGCAAAGTACAACCGATGGTCTTGCAGGAATTCTCCAGTACTTTCAGAACGCAAACGTCCAGACTGTGCGGATTGATGAAGTAGAAGAATTTAAAGTCACAAAAAACTGCAGTATGTAATCAGGGTGCCTAAACTTTAGGCATCAAATTCCTGAATCACATTTCTAAACCTTCAATTCTCTGTCTAAAGAAAAGACTTCCTTTGGCACTCAATGTGCAAATACATCGCATATATAAGGAGTCTCCATGAAATTTCTCATCATCTGTGTGTGCGCACTTATTTCCGGACTGGCCATGGCCCAGGGACTTCTTCCTTCAAATCTTCCAGAGTTGCCCGAGCACGTCGAAGTGCTGAAGATCGGACCAGACTTCTACGATATGCATTCTTTCACAAGAAAACCGAATGAAAGTACACTTCTCCATTTGTTCACACCACATCATAGCGTTTCTCTCGATATGTCCGGGGCCAATGCTCAGACAAAGAATGCGATGACGTTGATGGAACAGAATCTTGCCAGTACCAAAACTGAAGACAGAATTTATTTTCTTTGCCAGGCGAGTACGGACCGGATAGATGGTTTTAATCTTAAAGTTAAGAAAATTGATTTTTGTATTGATACGAGAAACAATCAAGTCGTTATCAATCTTCTTCCACGCCTTATCACGATCAATGAAATACAAGCGGTAATGAGAGAAGGTCAAAGAAATCCGGAAGACGAGATGGTGAACAACTCATCCCGCGATTTAAAGAAACAGGAGCAGCCTTTGCTGTCTCTGGAAGATTTCGAACCAACATCATCAAGACAATAGAAGATGGCCTCAATCAGAGGCCTTCTTGTGATTTCCTGAATAATGGGGGAATCGTCACTTTGTAGAAACTCTTATATTGTTCGCAGAGAACTGAGGATTTTAAAATACGATAGACTTCGTAATAGGTATCACAATTGAATTCGCCTGGTTTAAATGACATTTGATCAGATGTCTTCCATCATCTGATCAAATGGATCACCAAGATAAGTTTCTGCGGATGATGAGAAGCTAGGTGTTGATTTTCATGTTTCAATTTTGAAGAAGGTAGTTTGCAAAATTTAGTTAATTCATAAGATTAGTTCATCCTCAGTTCTCTGCGAACAATAAAACTCTTAAAATAAATAAGCCTAGAATCAAACACTTTCCACTCAGGCCTACACATATAATAGGCATATGAACTAAAAACTATTTAAAGAGCACCCTTGCTCGTTATGACATACGCACTTGATATCATTGGCGTTAATAGAAAGTTGTTAATGCCCAGGGAATAGCTACCGATAATTGATTCGTTCACTCAAAGCCAATCAGGGAGTACGTGTGCTGAAACCAAAAATGATTTTGCCTTTTATTACTTTAATGAGTTCAATGGCCTTTGCTGTTACATCACCACCTCGCCATCCGGCCCAGGATCAACTGGATACATATGTTGAAGCAAAAGAAAAAACTTTTGTTTCTGGATTTGTGAATGCCTTTCCTATCATTGGAATTCCCAGAGTTGGAGAAAGTGCAAAAGAGACAATTGTATCTGCTGAAAAATTTTCACTAACGATAAGTGGTGCGTTGGCAGGCAAGTTTGCGTGTACGACGACAGTTACTAATAACTCTACCATCATCGCAGTGACGGAGACTGATTATTACATCTACCTTACTCAATCGATTAAAATGGCCCCTGCAGGTTGTGCTCTAGGAGAAGCTTACGATTACAACGGTGATCCTATCCTCGATGAAAATGGAGATCCTGTTTTAGCACCAAAAGTAGAGGGCGCATTAGCAGCTGGAAAAAAATCAAGAGTGATTAAGCGTTCGATTTTCTCTCCAAGTAATGTTGCTTCTGTTCTTGCAAACTGGACCAGCTGGGCCATTGCAGGGAAAATCGTAAAATATACCTGGGTCCCAGATTCTGATGGTGATCCTTCACTTGATGGTTTTATCATCACTGATTCAGGATCTCTGAATCTAGGTGCAGGAAATATTTTGTGTTCATTTGCAACAAATCTCTTTACAGCTAAAGGCAGTATGGATCAGGTCATGACAGATGAAAATGGAGATCCAGTGCTTGATCCAGATGGAAACGAAATCACGGGTACTGTTACAACTGATATAAAAGAATCTGGAACATTTGCATGTGGGGCACCACGACCAGTGTTCGGTAAAATAAATACCGACATTATGAGTTTACCTTTAAATGAATTTACTGAGTACTGTATCGATGATGAAGCTTCAGACATGTTGCTATGTAAAGATACCAGAGAAGAACATCTGGATAATGATAATGAAGAGATTATCCCAGAACAGTTGATCCCATTGTTCCCTTCACTCACTGAAGAACCGTAATTCTAAAGAGATATTGATATGTTAAAAACTACTTTGATCATATTTTTTGCCATACTTGCTGGTTATTTTGGGGGGAGGCTTCAATCCCCCCACTCAACCGAGTCTGTTGAGACTGAAAAAGCAAAAGCTGTTGATAAGCCTTTAGCTCAAGACAGGGCCATTGCAAGCGAAGTGAAAACACAAAAACTTCCCAGAGAATATAGACCACGCGTCGAGCGAAGAATCAGTAAAGATTACATCAAAGCGCGCATGAAGAGGCTTAAGCAATACAGTCCCGCGGAATTTGCAGAAGCAGATGCACTAGCGAATGAGATCCAAACAGAATAAAGATTACAGTTTTGAAGAATCAGCTGATTCGAATTCCTGGGCTTATAGTGTGCAATTCCGGCGTAAAAGCATCTACATCTTACGAAGACTGACGGGCCTTAAGGACAACATCCCAAAGAGTTTTCCGAGCACTTAGCGCCTTGAGACCACTAAGCTCGCCTAAGCGACAAAGTTCATCGTTGTCGGCAGTCAGAACAGAGAAGCATCTGAGTGCCAGTGGCCCATGTTCGTCCCCATCGACTTCAATATGACGTTTTAAGTAGTAGCGAAAAGTAGGTGCTTCAATTTTTTCATGATCCAGAATATTCACCATCGTCGTAAACATTTCCGGAATCAGTTTTTCACGGCCGAAGAAAAAGGAAGCAGCAACTTCTACAACATGCCCTTCTAGGGCAACCTTAAGATTTCCCTCTACAAACTCGCGGGCACCCGATGGAATATTCTTCATATCCATGGTCGTGAGAAAATCATTGATCTCAGAAGTTGAAGCCCCGATTTCTTTCATCGCCCGCAGGTATAAATCAAAATGTGAAATAGCAATTCCGTTCTGATCCAGATCACTCTCCTCACCCACCACAATCTGGTTTATGAGGCGGACAACTTCAGCAGGATACTGTGATGGCTTCCAGGGAATAGATGTGCACGTGAGATGATTTTGAAGAGATTTCAAAAGGCTCATGAAATCCCAGACAGCGAAAACATGGTAGCGCATAAAATGACGGATCGATTCGAGATCCTTAAACGTGCTATAGACCGGATGTTGAACGAGTTCGCTTTGTGCTTTTAAAATTGCTTCCATAAGTACCTCTTATGCCCATAAATATAACGCGGGTACAAGGGATTGTTTAGCGAAGTTTTGGAGTCTGCGGCCTTTGTCCAACCGGAAGTCCGGCGTCGTGATCGAGATTCCAGCGATCTGTCATCAGGTCCTGGCGCTCGACGCGGTAAAATTTAAGATTCCCGTCTAAGTCGGTGAGCCTGGTCATGAGTTCGTTTTGAAGGATAAGCTTTTCATGTTTAAGGGAAATCATGTCATCAAGGGCCTTGCGTTTTTCTCGCTGGAGGCGATTGATTTCCTCATCATACTTCATGGCCGTCTGAACTTTCTGCTGATCGAAGGTCCAGAGAAAATGATTGATGTCATTGAGCTGCTTTAAAAAATCTTCTTTACGCACAATCAATTGCTCGCGGTACTTTGAGGCCTCGAAGACACGAAGTCCGAGGGTGCGGGAGACAAAATTAAGAACAGTTCCGCGCTTGAAATAACTATCGCGACTGTGACAGGGATCAAGACGTTCAACGTAAATGGTAAAGTGAAAATCCTCAACGTTCCGGACGTGCCCTTCGCAGTAATCCAGATTGCCTTTGAGGTTGACCTTAAACTTGACGTGGTCGCCGGCCCGGAAAAACTTCGTGTTATTATTTTCGACCTGAATCTTAAAAATTTTACCTGCATCATCTTTGTCCGAAACCCGGCCGCTGAAGTTTTCGTAGTTGATGTCCGGGTCGATTTCTCCCCGATTATCACGGGTAACCAAACCCCTGTCTGGAAACTTAGGGTCAACAATAATGGCCCACGCACCCTGACTCAAGGTGAAAATTGCGCAGAAAAAAAGCCCAAGCCTGAACTGGCCAAATGTCGTCATGCTTCTTATTATGATTCAGAAATCAGCAAAAACCAAAGTGTTATCTTATCCCGACAAAAACAGGAGCCTATATGGAATTTTTTATCGACACCGGTGATCTCAACGAAATCAAGACGGCCTATGCCTGGGGTTTCATCGATGGAGTGACAACAAATCCAAGTCTGGTTGCTAAAGCAGGTATCGATCAGTTCCAGTTGATCCGCATGATTGCTGAAGTTGTTGATGGGCCTATTTCTGCGGAAGTAATTTCTCTCGAAGCAGCGGGCATGATCACTGAAGGCGAAGAGCTTGCCAAGATTTCAAAGAACGTTGTGATAAAACTCCCTATGACAAAAGATGGGATGATTGCTTGTAAGCACTTTTCTCAAAAAGGGATCAAGACTAACGTCACTCTCGTCTTCTCTGCGAATCAGGCCCTTCTCGCTGCTAAAAACGGGGCGACTTATGTTTCTCCTTTCGTCGGTCGCCTCGATGACGTAGGCCAGACAGGAATGGACCTCATTCAGGAAATCCGTCAGATTTTTAACAACTATGGTTTCGAAACCAAGATCCTTGCAGCCTCTCTGCGCCACTCTCAGCACGTGAAAGAGTGCGCGATGGTGGGTGCTGATACAGCGACACTTCCTTTTAAGGTGATCGAAGGTCTCTTTAATCACCCACTAACGAAGTCAGGTTTAGATCAATTTATGGCAGATCACGCGAAATCGAAGAAGTAGACCACCGACTTATTCTCATTTATTTCCCTCAGGAACCGATACTTCTCAAGTGTTCAACCGGTTTCCTGATGGGGAATAATGAAAAACATCATCCTGCTGCTTCTCCCGATTCTCTTCGCGTGTAATGCGACGAAGACTGCCACGACCACATCCGGTAGCATCAGTGCCACAGCTCCCTACAAGTGGACGAACTCCTTCCCGCGAACCATTCGTATTTCACAACAGTTCAACGACGATGAAGCTGCGGCCATTTTGCTCATGAGTAATGCCTGGAGTGATTCCGTTGATAACGAGAAAAACTTCATGAGCTACGGTTCAGACGTCACGGAAAAAACCAACAACATCACAAACCTCGATTCACTCTATGACGGCGTCATGGGTGTCTATAAATGTTCTAACTGGCCTAACAGCCTCCCGGGATCTGCCCTCGCCGTGACTCAGATTTTTGGCCGCCGCTACAATGCCGGCGAGGACAATGAGTTTGTGAACATCGAGCATGCTGACATTATCATTAACGATGACTTCTATGATTTCGATACGACAGATACAGGCTCTGGCTTTGATTTCAGAACTGTTGTACTTCACGAGATGGGACACTTTCTGGGACTTCAGCATAAAAGTTCAAACTCAAACCGCAATCTTTCAGTGATGTTCCCGAGCATCGATCCGACGGAGGCCAAGCGCTATCCGAAGGCGCATGATATTTCAGACATAGCCGACAAGTATAATATCTCCATCGGTGGGGCGGGGCCTATGTCGGCTGGACACAAGCCGAACTATTCTATCAAGGAAGGCGATCCTGGGAAACCAGTCCGCATTCTTCTCGAGCTTCAGGCCAATGGGGATTGTGTTCATAAAGAAGATGGCGTGGAAGTCAGTCGTCACGGGATTCATTAATTACCAAAAAAAAGGGGCCCGCAAAGGCCCCTTTTTTGTTCTTAAATCTTAGAGATGTTTTCTGAGCTCTTGTAAGCTCATCTTCTTGTGAACGTGCTCATCAGCTTTCGCCGGAGTCACGATCCCCTGACCATAAGTATATTTCTTAAAGTCCGGCTCCATATCAACTCCGTAGAACGCTGACATTTCCTTGTAGAATTCTTCCACAAAGATCGGCTTGAGAGATTTGTTCTCAACCATGTGACGCATGAACGGCTTGAGTCCGCCCTTGCCTCTCGCTGCGAGTGTCCCGTCAAGGTAACCCATGAAGCGAGCTCCGAATGAATATGCAGCAGTATCAGTTGTGCGCGTGTAGTACTCGTGTGCAGACATGCGGCTTGAACCAGAAAGAGTTGTCGTTGAGCGGTAACCGCCATCACGCCAGCTAGCGAGAGCTTCGTCCATCCATCCTGAGTTACCATTGGCCGGCATCACACCACGTGCGAAGTATGAGTGGAAAAGCTCGTGCCCGAGAGCACCGTTATCCGTCATCGTAGCGCCACAGTACTCCATGCCGCCGGAACCAGCGTTGTACACGATGATTTGCGGATGAAGGAAAGCTCCGTAGTCGCGTTCGAGTTCAGTGAAAACATCAGTTGTTTTCTGCTGAAGGCGATCGAGATTCGTCGTGCTGAACGGACCATTTTGATAATAAACAACCGCAGGAATCTCGCGACCATCAATTGAACGGAGAGTGAAGCGCTTGTACTCAACAGTTCCTTCAGGAACAGTGTGGAAGAAAATTGAAGATGCTGTGTAGTGGGATGGATAAGAAATCTTGATCCAGTCGCCTTCAGTTGTCTGAGTGCCGTTTGTGAAGATCAATTGTTTTGTCTTCGTGCCGACGAACTTAATCATGTACGTCATCTTCACCTGGTCGAATTCGAAATTCGCAGGAAGGTAGCGCTCCATGAATTCACGTTCAGAGAGATCAGATGTCCAAAAAGCAGATTTCACACCTTGCTCGCTGGTGAAATCAAGAAGCTCATTCAATGGAACTTCAATGATCATCGAGTGAGAACCAACAGAAACGGAACGGTTCACATAACGGAGAGTGGTTTCACGGCTTGGAGTTTTTGCTTCAACTGCATCAACTTTTACACCATCAAGAATGATTGAAGTCGGAGTCTGAACGGTATCGAAGATCGGAAGACCTGCTTCCGGAGCATCGAAACTGATTTCAGCGCGGACAAGTGCCTTTTTTGTCGTGGCATCGTAGGTGATTTTATAAACAGCTTCGGAGAAATCTACGAAGACTGCCTGGCCACCAGTGACAGGGAAAGATTTAGGACGGTGAATGAGGTCGTTTGAATTGGCGAAAACAGCACCGGATAACAATCCGGCGAGGATGAAATATTTCATGGCTTAACTCCTTTTAAGTTCCAGGAACAACCAATTGGAACAAAAAGAAGAAAACCTTGTCTATCAAAAATCTGGACTGAAAGAGTTAGAGAGAATGACGCGCGCCTATGGCTTCTTGAGATGATCCCGGAGTTTGTCTGCAACCACCTCGAGATCGCGGTAATTGTCACCATCTCTCAGAGTGAAACGGCGGTCATCACCGTCGATGAGATCATTCACGTAAACTTCAAAGGCGTGCAGAGGTCCTGCAGTCTTATGGGAAATAAGAATACCTGCGCTGAATGTCAGAACACAGAAAAAAATCGTCATCAGGGCATAGGTGATAAAAAAAGTGAGCATGACGTGTTCTTTATCGGCCAGGGTTTCAAAAAAAGTCGTCTTGAAAAATGTGTAGGAGAAAATACCAAGGACCAATGAAGAACAAAAAACCACCAGGGTAAGATTCATGGCCACTTTAAATTGTTCTTTTGGCCGAATCAAAAATGCACCCCGGGTACTCTCCGGATGCCAGATCAGATGATCGTGCTTAATAAGCATCCAGACCACGACCATCATTCCAAGAAACAGGATACAATCCGCACCATTAAACACTGTGTGAATGTTACCCATATTGAACGGAATGAAGTCGATGGTCTTTCCCAGTCGGATTTTATCAATCACATTCCCAAACATTCCTCCGACCATTCCTGACAGGCCATACTTCAGCCATTTTCCACGAGCTGGAATCACATACATCATCACTATATAGAGAAAGAAAACAATTCCGGAAAAAGTAGCGAGGGCCACAATGCGAATGGAATCAGGAAGACCAGAGTAGTAACCCATGATCACGCCTTGATTATAATGAAGTGTCGGAAGACCCATTCCCCATTTCTTGGTGAACTGATCAATCAGGATCGACGCCACCATAATGGCGGCAGAAATTAAAAATCTCGCTCTCATGCCAACAATATCGGTCACTCCACTATGAAACATGACGTTTCAGGGGCTTAATATAACGATCAATATTCTTGAGTAAAATAATCCACAAGATTTAAAGAATACCTCCGATAAGCTTCCGGTAAGACATTTCAGGAGGATTCTCTGAAGAAGATATTTATTGCGATTTTAATCGCCAGTTCAGCTGTCGATGCACTCGCTCTCGAACCGAGAGAAGAAGCGTGGAAGCTCCACAATCGCTTAACGGGTATTCCTCCGAAGCTGGCCATCCTTAATCAAATGACCACTTTAATCGAGCAGGATCGTCGTGAAGACGCAGCTCAGATCGCCATGCAAAACCCTCTCTTTATCAACGTTGTGCTGAAGAACTGGGTGAAGCCGTGGAGTAACCGTGATCAAAGTTCACGCGTTCCGCTTAACGATTATGTCGCCACAGTTCTTGGTGTAATCCGCGACGATGCTCCATTTGATACAGTCCTTTATGAAGATGTTGTCTACGTCGTCAATGGTGTGACTCCGGCCTACGCTCCGGACAGTAACGTTCATTATGCGAATGCTGAAACCAATCAGGTTGATTTGAAAGTAAATCTCATGCGTGCCACTCAATCAACAATGAACGGTGTGATGGCCCCTGCGGGAGTCGTCACAACCCGGGCCGGTGCTGAAGCCTTTTTCTCGGCCGGAACAAACCGCCGTGTGAATCGTTTTACTTTCATGAACTATCTCTGCAACGACTTTGAGGCCCTTCACGATACGACTGTTCCGGATACATGGGTTCGTCGTGACGTAGAAAGAAATCCCGGCGGAGACTCACGTACTTACAAAAACAAATGTGTTGGTTGTCACGCAGGCCAGGACGCACTCGGTGGTGCATGGGCCTATTATGATTTCGTCGGTAACCGTCTCGTCTATACTCCAGGTGTCGTTGTAGAAAAAGTTGCCCGCCCTATAAATGCATTCAGTACTGCTAAAATGGTAACAAGTGATGAATGGGTAAACCTCTGGGCCACAGGCCAGAACGCGAAGCTCGGCTGGCGTGGTGCTACTGCCGGACACGGCGGTAAAGAGATTAATGAAATGCTCGCAGGCACCCGCGCTTTTGCTGAATGTATGTCTCAAAAAGTTTTCAAGCTTGTGTGTATGAAAGACCCGGTCTCTTCAACAGATAAAGCAACAGTTAAAGCAAATGCTACTTACTTTGAATCCGGTACTGAATACAGCATGAAGTCTCTGATCGCGAGAACCTCAGCAGGATGTATGGAAAATGAATAAGAAAAATCTACAAAAAGTCGTGGCACTCGCCATGGGTACTCTGATGCTGGGTGTGTTCACTCATTGTGTTTCTGAGAGCCCGACAAATTCAGGATCAACATTCAGAAATCCATCTTCATCAAATTCAAACACAGGTGGTAACACAAGTCTTCCGACGGGAGTTGCAGCTGTGACAATCTCGACTGGTGTAAAAAATCACGAGCAGATTCTTCACACGATGGCCTCTCTTACTGGAATTCCTTCCAACAATACTGCCGTTCTCGCTGTCTATAACCAGGTCGCAGCAACTCTTCCAACGACAAACGATGCTAAAGCTCTTCTCGCACCAAATAACGTTGCTATCGTTCAGCTCGGCGCTGAATTTTGTAACCAGCTTCTCATTGGAGCTAACGGTGGCGGTGCACGTACTGCTCTCTACAACACGGCCATTCCCGGTGGCCCAGCGATGTTAAATTTTGCAACTCTGACACGTGATCAGTTATCAGCGAACGCTCTCGCTTTTGTTCAAAGAACTGTTGATACGTTCTGGGGTGGAATGCTTTCAGAAGAAGATCTTAATACAGCGGAAACTGAGCTGACTGATCTTCTCCTGGCACTTGCTTCAGAAGAGGCCAACAACAACAACGCCGCCGCTTTGAAAATCGCGAAAGGTGTTTGTACAGCGGTCATCGCCAGCGCAAACGTAATTCTCCTTTAAGGAAGACAGGAAATATTATGAAAGATAAAAAAGATCTCGATCAGAAACCAAACCTCGACGCTCAGCCTGCGGAAACGATTAAGCCGCTTCAGCTTGAGAACCACAAACCGAAATCCCGTCGCGATTTTCTCGCCCAGGGTTTTCTGGGAATGTCGGCCATCGCTTTCGCTCCTTCAATCTTTGATATGATTGCAGGCCGCGCTCACGGTGCCGTTGAAGGATGTACGGCCGCTGTGTTCAGCTCCCTCACTCCAGTGATTATCATTGACCTTGCAGGTGGTGGTAACATTGCCGGTTCCAACGTCATGGTCGGGGGCCAGGGTGGACAGATGGATTTCCTTCCATCGTACACGACTCTTGGACTTCCTTCGCAATTCAATCCCCAAGTGACTGGTGTCAACTCAGACATGGGTCTCGCCTTTCATCCCCAGTCTCAAATGCTTCAGGGAATTTTCAACTCATCTTCTGCAATGACGAGATCAAAAGTTGAAGGCACAATTTTCTGTTCGGTTTCAGATGATGATACCGGAAACAACCAGCATAACCCGATTTACTGGCTTAACAAGGCCGGTGCCCGCGGACAACTGAACCAGCTTGCTGGTACACAACAATCTCCGTCAGGCGGTAACTCACAGGCACCAACTTCAAGTATCAACCCGACGGTCGCTCCAGTTCGTCTGCAAAGTAACCAGGACGCGATCAACCTCGTGAACCTCGGGACAACGATCAGTTCATTCTCTGCAGATAAAATTCAGCGCATTCTTGGTACGATGGCATCGATGTCCGAAAGAAAGATTGCGAGTATTTCACGCCGCTCGCTTCCTGATCAGATTAAAACCGTTCTTGGTTGTGGATATTCTACTACCGGAGAACAGATTTCGAAATTCACGCAAAATGCTCTTAACCCTGCTATGGACGCAAACGTAACAGCGGCCATGGCGGGAATCACAAACACCGGTCTCCGCGCCCGTGTAGCTCCGATTGCAAAACTGACTCTCGATGGAATGATCGGAGTCGGGACGATAACACTCGGAGGCTACGATTACCACACGGGCAACCGTGCAGATGGTGATGCCAAAGATCTCGAGCTTGGCCAGGTCGTAGGATCGATCATGGAACTCGCTGCCCGCAAAGGTAAAGACATTATCATTTACGTTTTCTCAGACGGAGGTGTTGCCTCAAACCAGACTCCGGACGCGAACGCGAATGGAAAACTCTCATGGGGTGGTGACTCTGGTAACAGATCATCGACGTTCATGATGGTGTATAAGAATGCAGGAAAAGCTTCGATCCGCGGTAACCGCCAGGTGGGATACTTTAAATCATCCAGTCAGACTGTTGAGCCAGCGGCCCTTCTTACAAGTAACAGTGTTGTGAACACGTCGAAAGCTATGGTCGCCAATTACCTTGCACTTCACGGGCTCGAAGGTCAGCTTGAAAATGTTGTAGGTGATAATCCATTTATCAACGACGGACTAGATAAGTATCTCGTGTTCAATAAGAGTTTTTAAAAAGTTTAAACGGGGTCCGGCGTGCATAAGAACGCTTACAAGATCATACTTCTCAGCTTACTTTGCGCCATTCTCATGGCCTACACAAACTGTGGAAAAAAATCTGATCTCCAATTTACTTCTGGTGCGTCTGCCGGAGAGCTTGAAGCTTTTGAGAGAACCGTTTATCAGGTGACCCGCGGTCGCAGCTGTGTCGGCTGTCACTCAACTTCTTCACCGATGCATGCTTCTGAAGACGTCAAAGTTGCCTACGAAGCTGCGACCTCAAAAATCAATTTCGCCGATCCGGCATCATCGCGTCTCGTTCTGAAGCTCAAAGATGAGAACCATAACTGCTGGAGCGACTGTAATGCTGACGCTCAGGAAATGCTCGATGCGATTATTTCCATGCAGGAATTGATGGAAGAAAGTGGGACTTCAACAACCCCGATTCCCGGCGGAAATCCGATGTACATTGGGACTGCTCAGAGCCGTGATCTCCAGACGGAGTTTAACGATACGTCGAACCCGCAAAAATCCAACACTGTCCGCCTGAATGTGGAAGCTGCCATGGTCACTCCCCCGATGGCGCTTGTTGATGATCCGATGAAAGGAAAAATCCTGACTGTTCCGCAGACAAAGAACACAACTCTCACGGCAGCGGACCCCAATGCAGGTATCGCGTACCTGAACTTTGATGTCCGCGTTCAGGCCAACTACCGCGTGTGGATGTATGTGAATGCGGCCAACACAAACGATAACGGTTTCTTCGTACGCTTTGACAACACAGTGAATGCAACAACGTTTGATCCGACAGTCAATGGTGCCGACTACGGCTGGATGCTCGTGCCGAACCTTTCACAGAATCTTGCCGTAGGCAGACACACGCTTCAGATCCGTGAGAAAAAAGACGGAACGAAACTGAACAGCGTGATTGTGACTGCGGATACAACTTTTAACGGTCTCGATGTCGGTAGTTTCGTTGGTGTGACACTTTCTTATGATCTCTCAACTATCCTGAGAACTCCGAATGCAAAACTCATGATCGACGTTGCTGACTACGATCCATATAGCTACAAGATTCTCA
Source organism: Bacteriovorax stolpii (assembly GCA_945883845.1). GTDB lineage: Bacteria > Bdellovibrionota > Bacteriovoracia > Bacteriovoracales > Bacteriovoracaceae > Peredibacter. Next base: position 65,201 of record CAMCYI010000014.1, read on the forward strand.
ATCCACGCATTATCGCTCCCGGCACGAACGTGTACGTAAAGAACATGCGAATCCTCATGAACAAATATTATCGTACCCAGGACTCTGCCTTTACCACGGTCGATAAAGTTATTACTGCCGTTGATCCAAATGTCTCTGTATTCTCTACTGTGATTAACAAAGATAAAGGTATCACGATGGACAAACTCTCTTTTGAGTTTGAAAGGCTCGAGACCACCTCCGGCACCGGCATACCAACAACCGGCGGAGGCTCTGGCGGCGGTGGAACAACTGTTGATCCGGCGCTTTCCCTTGCGTCCTACAGAACTTCAGTCTACGCCGTTTCCCGTCAGTATTGTATCAGCTGTCACACAGTTCAGTTCCCGGAGCACGCTTCTGCGAACGCCCAGATCGCTCACGATGTCGTGATCGACGAGCCACTGGTGAATTTTGATAGTCCTATCAACTCGCGTATCTACAAAAAAGTGAAGATCAACCGTCACAACTGTGGGTCAAACGCAAACTGCGATATGATCGCTGACAGATTTCTCCAGGGAATAAATGCCTGGGGTACAGCCGCGGGTTATTAACAATTGTTTATGATTTTCTCGGAATAGAAAATTCAAAATAATGAAAGGACCCATGACAAGTCACCGGACCGCCTCGATCATCCAGTCCCGTACATCCTGTAGTTCTTCCTGCGTGAGTGCCTGCGATGGATCCGGCGGCATCTTTCCCATGGCCATGATCTTATAGAGCTTCGACGATTCCGGGTCATTCCGGTCAGAGATAGAGCTCGCACGCAACTCGTCTAACTTTTCCATTCCACCAAAACCGCCGCGGGCGTTGCCATTGGCGTGGCAGCGAAAGCATTTAGCTTCAAACGTTGCCCGGGTCGCGGAAACCGGGTCCTCCGGTTTTGTATCATACTTAAGATTATAGGCCTCAATTTTAGAGATCAGAGGATCGGTCCATGTAAGGATCGCGGTTTCATCAGCATCTGTGATTTTCCGTTTGGGGTAGAAGACGCGGTAAATTTTAATCGGCATCGAACGCTCAATCGTGGAAGCACGGATGGCCTTGAGAAGAGCAAGCTGTGAGTTACTCCCTAGAGACTGCAAAGGAAACCCTTTCGAGAAATCGAGACTTTTGATCCCATCAACCTGATGGTGACTAATCGGATTTCTTGAACGTAAGATGCGCCCGTAAAACGGAAGTTTCGTATTGGCATCGTGACAGGAAAAACACTTTCTCTGGATCATCGGTGCGATTGTCTTAAATTCAGTATTCGCCGAAGTCACAATCTCTTTCCACTCCAATACTTTCTGGCGTTCGTGTTCGGCCAGTTGATCCAGACGCCTGCGCTCTAATCTTTCGGCCTGTCTCTGCAAGGCCTCTCGGTTTGCGACGGGGTTATCAAACTGCAGGCCCGTGCGTTTCGCACAGGAGACCATCGTCGACAGCAAAAGGATCAAAAGAAATGATAACGACATGCCTTTAAGGTATCACCCGTATCGAGCTGAAAGGTAGAGAGTGAATGAATTACATGATAGATGAAGAGGTTTTGTCGAAGTGATATTTCGAAACAAAAAAGAAGGGGAGGCACTCGCCTCCCCTTCGTATGATTCATCAGCGAAAAAATTTACTTAGCGAGATTGAAGCTAACACCCGAAGCCGGGCAACCAACGAGACCAGCTACGTTGTAATAAGTCTTACCGTTTGCAAGATAGTAAACATAAGCAAGATCAACATCTTTACCGTTCACAACAACTTGTGAGTATTGGCCGACTTTCTTGATGCTTGATGATTTAACAGTCTGAGCTTTTACTTTTGTTTCGCCACATGGCTCACAGATATGACCGATCTTCGTTCCTGGCTTGAAGAACTCAAGAGAGTCCTTAGCGAGTTTCTTGTTGATCAACATACACTGATCTGCGAAAGCTGAAGAAGAGAGAACAAGAAGCATGAGTACTGAAAACTTTTTCATGGAATCCTCCGGAAAAATCATTTGTTTAGTGGTGCCAACACTATATCCACAGAATCCATCCATGTGAGAGGATATCCCGATTTTACAATAGGAGTGTCTAATTTTTGGACACTATTTAAAACTGACCATCATTTTTCCTTTCTTCTCATTATCAACATTCAGGTACTGAAACTGATACTGGGCAAACTCAGTGTACTTGAAGTTTTTAAGCCAGCCGTGGGCGAGGTGAAATCGCGTCCGGTGAAAGTTGAAGACCCAAGGGACCTCCTCGCCTACCAGTCTGTTTAGCTCAGCATAAAGAGCGTTTCTCTCCGGAGACTCCTGCATCATGCGTGCCTTAACGAAGAGCTCATCAAACTTCGGATTGCAATAATTGGAGCCATTGCTTCCGGGCGCTTTATTCGGACAGAAGAAAAGCCCAAGGAAGTTCTCCGCATCTGGATAGTCAGCACCCCAGGCCATGCCCCACATGTCGGCCTGCTTGCGGGCAACTTTATTGGTAAGCTCGGGCCAGGTGTTCTGATTAACCACAACTTTGATCCCGATTTTCTCAACACATTTTGCAAAATACTCCCCTGACTGACGATAGAAGGCCTGCCCCAAGGTCTCATATTTGATAACAGGGAATCCCTTACCTTCCGGATAACCGGCCTCTTTCAACAGGGCCTTTGCGCGATCTAGATTGAGTTCCATATAAGGATTCTTATAATCCTTATCATAACCACCCATACCCGGAGGAATCACCGACTGCGCCGTTGTCGCCGTGTTGTTATAAAACAGTTTATTGGCAGTCGGACGGTCAAAAGCGAGATTGATCGCCTGACGAACTCTCTTATCCTTGAACATCTTCATTTCATTATTAAAGGCGTAGTAAGTTGTATCCAGCATGGGATCAATGTGGAGGACAACATTCTTCTGGGAAATTTCAGGGAGGACTTTTCCGTCAGAAGAAAGAACGTTACCAAAATTATCTTTCGGAAGAAGAATCAGGTCACTCTTCCCTTTCCAGAAATTCTGCCACTTCGGCTGTTCTTCAACTTGTACGTCGACAGTAATTTTATCAACGAGGGGAAGTCGTTTACCTGCATCTTCAAGTAATCCTTTTTCTTTGTCGCCTTCACTACCCTCTGTTGGATAGAACTTTTCACGATAATCAGGATTTTTAAGATAGACCACCCGATTCGTCTGATCATATTTTTTTAAAGTGAAAGCACCTGTGCCTACGGGGTGATTGATAAACTCAACACCATACTTTTCAACCACCTCACGAGCAACTGCGACAGTCTGGGCCATGGCGAGTGAGTAAAGAAACTGGGGAGCAGGAGTTTTCAGGATAAATTGAATCGTATAATCATCGATTGCCTTAAGTCCCTCGATCTCATCAGCATAATTTGTCTTTTCGGCCTTGGCATACTTCGCGCGCCACTCATCGAGACCTTTGAGCTTATCAACGAGAATCCACCAGGCCTTCGCCGTATTTTTTGGATCGGCCATACGCTTAAAGGAATAGACGAAATCCGATGCCTTGAGTTCGCGGCCTTTTCCACTTGAAAAAGCTTCATCATGGTGAAAGAAAACCCCTTTATGAATTTTCACAGTGTACGTCAGACCATCTTCACTGACAGTCGGGAGTGCTTCGGCGATATTCGGCAAAAGTTCATAGGGCCGCTTGAGGGGGTGAAACTCATAAAGACCTTCATAAACTTTTCCGATCTCATTGGCCGAATACATGTCTGATGACTGAATCGGATCGTAACCAAAGAACTTTTCCGGCGAGACAAGATAAAGTTCCCGCGCACCGGTGTCTCGTTGTTTAGTACACCCAGCGATGGTGATGAGAACAAAAAGAAAAGATATGAGTTTCATAGATCCTCAAAGTAAAGAGGCCCCTTTCGGGGCCTCTTGGTTAATTACTGTCTGGTTGTGGGCTTAACTTTCTCAGCTTTGGCCTTGGCGAAGTTGCGTTTTTTTTCCGCTTCCTTGTCGGCCATGATTGCAGCAAGTTTTTTATTCACGTCTTCAAGCTCTTCGATGAGCTTCTTCTTCAAAAGTTCAGGAGACTTGAGAACTTTTCTAAAATCGTTCAATGCGGACGTCTCTTCCTTGATGAGGAGAAGACGTTTTTCAACTTCTTCTTTCGTCATTCGGTAGATCGCCATATCTGCGAGGTACTCAGCATAAACGAATTTAGATTTCGAGAGATAATCCACGTAGTCTTTACGGTTCGCTTTCTTCTCAGCGATCGCGTAATGCTTCTCTTTGATAAAGCGGATGATCTCATTATTTTTAGTGAGGCGATCTTCGTAGTCCCTGATAAGGAGTTCGTAGCGGCGTTTAGTAACACCCACTCTCTGGACCGTGAAAACTTCGAGAATTTCCTCAACCGTGTGGAAGACTTTAACACCTTTCTCTGTGATGAGCGTGTAGTTCGGCACAATCGAGGCCGTCACACCCATCGTCGACTCAACTTCTGCGAGAGTCGGAGTCTGACCGCGCTTAAAGATGAGCTCAATATTGATAACGTTATCAACAGAAGAATCGATGTAGTCCTTGAGGAAGTCAGCATCCATGTGCTTATTCAAATGGCGATAAATCTTCGTCGCATCGTAGCCCTTCGGCACTTCAGTGATGTAGATTTTCTCTCCCACTTGCCTGAAGCTCATGCGGGTGATGATTCTTCCCTTCTCATCGACTTCAACTTTGTCTGTGTAGTATCGAAAGTATGGTTTGATCTTCTTGATTTTCCCGGTCTGAACAAATGAGATCATCGATTTCACGATGTCATCATGGTTAAAACTTGGAATGACAGAGGAGAACCCCGTTCCGATTCCTTCAGCACCATTGAGGAGCATGATCGGGAGTTTCGGAAGAAGCCCCACTGGCTCCATCACTTTTTCATCATAGTTCGGAACCATCAGAACCTGGTTCATGTCGTCGAACAAAAGAAGTTCAGCGACTTTCCCCATTTTACATTCGATATAACGGGCAGCAGCTGCCTGCGTTTCCATCCTTTCCCCGAAGTAACCTTTTTTATCCACAAGTGGATAGTTATTCGAGAACGTGTAGTCCTGGGCAAGGTTCACAATTGATTGTTCTACAGAAGCAGGCCCGTGAGGATGCAACGTGAGGACAAGACCTGTCAGTGAACTTACCTTAACGAGACCTTTATTAGAGTTTTTCCATAGAGTGAAAAGAATACGTCTCTGCGACGGCTTCAAACCATCCTGGAGATAAGGAATCGCACGATCCATGAGGGTATAGATCTGATAGGTTCTGTATTCTTCTTTGACCAGGTCATGGAGGGAAATGGCGGCCATGGAATGGAGGGACTGATTCTCTTTCATAAATTATGCTCTTTTCTCTCTTGCGGCAGCTGCTACTTTCTTTTTATCGGCCTTGACACCAGCGATGATGTTCGTAAGATCGACGTCGATCTCTTCAGAGTCAATCAGGAGATCCTTTCGGAGCTGAGACTCTTTTCCGAAACACGTTTCGAGCATATCTTTAGAGGCCTTAAGGTCTTTGGTGGAAATTTTTGTGAAGTCCTTACGGTTAAGAACGTGCTTAAACGCTTCCGGACTCATTTCTCCGAGTCCCTTGTTTCTCATGATCTCTTTGATCTTTACGTCATTTTTTTTCTTCAGGGCTTCAAGTTCTTTCTCTGATTCGCAGTAAACTGTACCTTTATCAGTGATGACCTCGAAGAGCGGTGCTTTCGCGATCTGGATCATGCCCATGTCGAACATCTCAGGCCAGAAAGTGAAGAAGAAATTCGTGAGGAGAGTATTGATGTGACCACCATCGACATCGGAATCCGCGAGGAAAACGATTTTCGAATAACGGAGGTCATGAGTTTTTGCTTCAACTTTCTGCCCGATAGCGAGCCCGATGGAGCTCATGATGTCGGCAAACTCCTGGTTCTCAAGCACTTCCTTAATCGAGGCCTGGGAAACGTTCATCGGTTTCCCTTTGAGAGCGATCCCACCCTGATAAAGTTTATCGCGTGCTGAACGAAGACCACCGATAGCAGAGTCCCCTTCACAGATAAAGAGTGCGCATTTCGAGCGATCTTTTCTTTCATTAGCGTCGAGGAGTTTTTCCACGCGCTGTTTTTTACCTTTCTTGGCAATTTTCGAAGCGTCTTTAAGATCCATCAGGCGCTGGCGTGATTTCGCGCGCTCCATGATGTGGTCCATGAGCTCCTGGTTTTTACGAAGGAACTTCGGCATCCCGTCGCCCATGAATGTTTCAATGGCCTTCTCAAGAAGACTGTCACGAACGAGCTTACGCTTGGTTTGTGATTCAAAACGAGGATTCGGCATCACGATACCGATGATAAACGTCATTCCCGCGAGAACATCGTTATCCACGAGTGTGAGTTTGTCTTTCTTGGCCGTGCGCTCGAGTTTTTCCTTGAGAGCATTAATATAGATACGCTTGATTTTATCGTGGTGAAATCCACCGTCATAAGTCGGTGTCGAGTTTACAAATGAGATCATTCTTTCTTTATCATCACTCTTCCTATCAAGAGCAACAGAAATGCTGATATCAAATTTCGCCTTAACCTTTGCACCTTTAATATTGGTTGTTTCATAGTCATAAGACTCTGAACCAATCAACTGAGCTCCCGTCGGATCAATCCTCTGGGCGAGCTCAAACAATCCCTTCTTATACATGTAAACTTCATCGTTGAAGTAGAATGTGAGTCCAGGGTTGTTATAAGCGAGATCGATGATGCGTTTTCTTAAGAGTTCTTTGTCGACGACCTGATTCTTATAAACTTCCTTGGCGAGGGTCAGCTCCACACGCACACCTGATGGGCCCTTGAAAGTCTTCTCAGGAGTCTTCTTGATCTTCAGAGCACCGTCGAGGAATTCGTAAGTTTGTTCTTTTTTTGTATTGTAGTGCTTGATGGTCGCGCGAAAGAGATCTGATGTGAGACACGTAGCAGATGCGCCCAGGCCGTTTTGCCCGAGTGTACGATAAAGAAAGCCTTTCTCATCAACTTCTTCGTCTTTAAATTTTGAACCAGTACGGAACTCGGTATACACATCTTTTATCTTGGCGAGCGGAAACCCAATCCCATTATCCTGAACTGTAACGATCTTCTGATCCTGTGAAAGGTTCACGTGAATTTCTGTAACGTGGCCGCGGTAGAATTCATCAATCGAGTTATCAAGAATTTCTTCGATGGCCTTAGATTTGGCCTGGTGAAATTTCACCGTTTTAAATTCGAGTGAATCTTTGGTGTAGACGTATGTTTCGAGGTCTTCAATATCGTTACTTCCAAACACCAGGGTGACGCGATTGCGACAATGCCAGCGTTGATCTTTACTTTCGATGACGGCTTCTTTAACCTTTCCGCCACGGCGCTTCACTTCTTCGACGGCCATGGTCAAACTCCTTTAAAAGTTGCTTGCAAGAAAATCAATAGGATAAGATTAAGGGCAGACAGAACAATAGGTCAACCGATGAGATGGCACTTTTTATTTCTATTCTTAAGTTTTTTCATCAATGAAAAATCTTTATCCCAGAGCAAAATGGTGCTTCCAACATCATTTGCCGTACCCATTTCAGAGGAGTTGAACCCTTTTTATAAACTCTCCAGTGGTCACATCGAAGACCTACGAAAAGGAGAGGTTGTCTCTGTTGGTCAGGTTGAGACCCCCAAAGAAAATGTCCAGGAGCTGATGGAATTTGTCAGCGGAGTGCACCCAAGAAACTGTACAAGGGCAATGAGAAAGCTCTCTCTCTACGAAAATTACTCCCAATACATCGATTTCATCAAAGAAAGTAAGTACGATGAGAAAAACCAGAAGATCCATTTTGTGATGGATCATGCACTTCTTCCTTTCCCTATGGTGCTCGAATTTAAAATCGCCCGCATCACGAAAGAAGGTCATTACCCATTCACGTTTGATCATGGTTTTCTGAAAGGACTGCAGGGGAAAGTGATCGTGAAAGAAGTTGGAAAGTTTTGCCTTCTCGGATTAAAAACCGACTGGAGAGGCCCAAAGACAAAAATTCCTGACACGCTTTTTGAAACATTTATTCAGACAGCGGCACGCCTCGGTCTGGAACATTTAATAAGAGTGAGTCTCTTTTAATTTTCCGACTTGTGCGCTCCACATCAAGTTCTCGATTTAGCTTTCCAAACTTATTTCATCCCATTATCTTCTTTTTCAATGGAAGTACTAAGAATCAAGGCCATCGACACTCAGGCCATTCGACACAAAATGCTGCGTCCTAACGGAACCCTTGAAGACTGTATGTTTCATGGTGACGCTGACGAGCTCACGTTTCATTTAGGTGCCTTTGTCGACAAGAAGCTAGTGAGTGTTGCTTCCTTCTATTTCGAAAGAAATACGGTCTACCCTGATGCTTACCAGTATCGTCTTCGCGGTATGGCCACTCTTCCGGAGTACCAGGCCCGGGGTCTCTCATCTGCTCTTCTCAGAACCGCATTTCCTGTGATCAAACAAAACCAGTGCACACTGCTCTGGTGTAATGCCCGCGAAAAAGCGATCGGTTTTTACGAAAAAGTGGGATTTAAATCGACGGACGAATTGTTCTCTCTTCCGAACATCGGCAAACACATTCTGATGTCGATCAAGATCGAGTAGACCTACTCGCGCATAAACTCCAGGTCATTCACTGTAAAATTACATGGCCGACGAAAATTTGCCACTCAGTTCTTTAAAAAATCCTTGTTCGTTATATTAAAACTACAAACAACTGGTTGTGCATTTTGAAGGGCCCGCAGAATACCGGACGCGTTCGGTTGCAATGTGTGAATTTTAATAAAGCCTGATTTTCTCAGAGGAGATTCATCACTATCAAGAGTCACTTTCTTACCGTCACAAGACTCAAGATCAAAGTAGAGAGTTGAAGAAGCCGAAGCACTTCTGGGATTTGATCTTTTCGCATCAATGGAGAAAGCGCATTTCTTTTCTTTATACTTAAGAACATGCTGACCCGAAGGATAAAGCTCAACACTCAAATCGCTATCGCATTTCCCGGTCATAGATGGCCCAAGCGGAGACGCCAGAGCTGAAACAGAAATGAAGAATAAGAGTACTGAGGCCTTCATCGGGATCCTTTTTAATTATCTCTCATGAACTGAAGGTCGCTTACCTGAAAATTACAAGCAACCGGCTGGGCACCTTCAATCACACGAAGCACACCGGAGCTTTGATTAAGCTTCGCATCCACTTTGATGAAGCCCGTGTGTCTGAGCGGAGAAATGTCCGTGTCAGGAAGCACATTTTTGCCATCACAAGACTTGATGGCGAAGTACAACGTTGCATTCTGGGTTACGCCGCGCTCGCGGTATCTCTTGCTTGTGATCTCGAAAGAGCACTTCTTCTTTTTGTATTTCAGGACGTGAAGTCCCTCTTTCTGAATGATGACACTCAGATCAGGTCCACATTTCCCGGTCATGTCCGGAGAAAGTGGTGCTGCCATCGCTGAAAAAGAAACGAAGAAACTTAAGATTAAAGATTTCATTATGGAGTCCTTGGGCGACATGCCGGTAATGTGTGAGTTGAACAATGCAGGTTACCACTATTGATGTGGGCGTAATCCCAGGTATCAACTGTGCGGCCAGTGAGACCAAGACCACCGAGTTTCTCATACAGGTACGTCTGATAATTACGAGGCTGAGGTCCCGGCAAAAGCAGAGAGCTGTTCATCAGAACTGAGTTCGTTGGATTCGGGAACATTGAATCAGCGTTACCTGATGCCACCAGAACTCTTTGTCCATTGATGGTGTCCATGTTGTTCTCGAGTTCTTCAAGTGGAGTCACACCAAAGACATTTGGAACTGGTGTGAACATTGAGGCGACATTCGGGAAGAAAGGGCGACACTGAGGGAGACGCGCAATGATCGCATCAAACATCTGCTGACGTGAACGCATAAGACTTTGTTGAATAAGTTGGTTGTATTCCATCAGAGCAATGTTGCCGCGAATGGCACCTGCTGTAGCTCGGTTAGTAACCTGGTTCACACCGCGGGAACAATTTTGAGCACTGGCTATTTCAGCAGCATGTTGGGCTTCATAGCGTGAAGCTTCACGCTCACCACGGGCGCGATCTTCCGCTGTCGGCCGAAGCTTCCCGGAGGGAGTCGTGCGAGCAGGACGGTTGTCTTGTGGACGAGTTTCCTGCGCATAAGCGTAAGGAAGAATGTAACTTAAAAAAGATCGGCGTGCTGGGACGGCCGGAGCTCCTCGTGGGCCAGGTGCCGGAGTACTTTCAGGAACGAGTGGACACATGATAGAGCCAACAAGATTCTCATTGATACTACGGAGTCCTGCAAACTGATCATCAGTTGTTGGACTCTCGAGATCAAGTGTAATGACATTCTGATCAGGGTTGTTATCCAGCAGTGAGAGTCCAAGTGCAGTATCTGAAGATAGAATGCTGAACGCACATTCAGGAGGTCGACCTGCAACGGTACGTCTGTCTGCAACGACTTTGAAGATTTCATCAACGTGACCCACGGCCAGAAAAGATGAATCAACTCTTACTGTATTGGCCTCAGATCCGCAGATCTGGTTCGCGAATTCCTGAGAGGCCGTATTTCCGACGAGACAAAGTCCACCTGGAAGTCCTTCAAGGTTACCGCCGTACTCACCAGCATCAGTCAGACGTGGGTCGCGATTTTGATCAGGAGAAGGAGGTGTCCTCGATCCTCTTTTAGATGCTCTGCGATCTCCACTTCTACGAGTTTCTTCCTCGCCTTCCTGTGGAAGAGCACTTTGACCAGTCAAGCGGGCATAGACTGATACAAAATCATCTCCGCGAGAAACATCACAGGCACCGGATCTTCCGATCGCCTCAACCGAAGGAGACATAGAAGGCTGTCTCGGACGAAGGTTATATGCTGGACTAAATCTCACCTGAGGAGCACCCGTTGCCGGATTGAAGGCCGCTTCAAAATAATCCTGCTGCCAGGTATAAGACTCCCCGTTCGCAGGCCTGATTCTGTCACGGATGAGAGCATCGATGCGATCAGCACTCACTCCATCTCGCTGAAGCTGAGCACGAAGGTTTGTCATGGTTGCATCGTAATCTTCGCGGGTAGCAGGAAAAATTACAAACGGAGTCGACTCAGTATTAAAGTTATAAGCGCGGAAAACTTCCGCAATAGATCTCGCAGGAAGTAGTCCTCTCGGAGTCGTACTCGCTGATCCTGAACCGGCCGAAATGACAAATGATTGCACCGGAAAAGTGTCATCCAGCATTCTCACACCCGAATTTGGACAGAACGGAGCGCTTGATGTGTCACAGACATTCGCAAGGAGTGTCCCAGGCAGCATCAAAAGAAGAGCGTACATTTTGTTCATAAAAACCTGTTTGATAAACTTGATGAAGATTAGTCAGTTCATTGTATGTGGTTTATTCCAGAGAACGGAATGGAAAATGCTCCTGCTTTTTTGAGAAATATGTTAAATTTTGATCATAAACTCTGGAGAAACAAATTGTTCCACTGCCACGACAAATTTCGTCAGGAATTAGCACAGGCCCTTGAACCTCAAATACATAGCTTATGGGGTGCCGAGATTCCTTGGCAAAAGATCTATTCTCTCTTTGGAGCGACTCCAAATAAGGAATCTGGTGATCTCGCCTTTCCATTATTCCAGATCGCCAAAGAGGCCAAAACAAATCCTGCTCAGGCAGCGAAGGCCTTGCAGGAGCAACTAAAAACTCTCCCAGCATTTGTAAAAGAGGCACGCGCTATCGGTCCGTATCTTAATTTCTTCCTCGATTTTAATCAGGTTGCCAAAACAATCGTTCCTTCACTCGTAAGTGGTGCTTACTTTCAGGAAAAACTAACTGAGAATTCTCCGCGCACCATGATTGAATACTCTCAGCCCAATACACATAAAGAGCTTCATGTCGGACACATGAGAAATCTGTGTTTCGGTGATTCCCTGATTCGCCTCCATCGATATGCAGGCTTTGATATTGTTGCTTCAACATTTCCGGGAGACGTCGGAACTCATGTTGCGAAATGTCTCTGGTATATGAAGTACAGAAACAAATCGCCAGTTCCAGCAACTAAGAAAGGTGCCTGGCTCGGAAGCATGTATTCTACGGCCCACAACACACTTGAAGCTGAACGTGGAACACCTCAGGAAGTTGAAAATCGCGACAAGTTGACGATGATCCTGAAGCAGCTCGAGCAAAAATCCGGAGAATTCTATGATCTCTGGAAAGAAACTCGTGAATGGTCTATCGAACTTATGAACGAAGTTTACAACTGGGCCGGCGTTAAATTTGACGTCTGGTACTGGGAATCAGAAGTTGATTCTGATTCAGTAAAACTCATCAAAGAATATCAGGCGAGGGGACTTTTTAAAGAAGACCAGGGTGCAATCGGTATCGACCTTGATGCTTATAAGCTGGGCTTTTGTATGCTCATTAAGACGGATGGCAACGGCCTCTATGCCACAAAAGACATTGAACTCGCCCGCAGAAAATTCCAGGAATATAAAATTGAACGGAGTCTCTACGTCGTCGACAAGAGACAAGAACACCACTTCAAGCAGGTTTTCAAAACGCTTGAACTGATGGGCTTTGAAAATGCGAAGAACTGTCTTCACCTTCAATATGATTTTGTCGAGCTTCCTGATGGAGCGATGAGTTCACGCAAAGGGAACATCATTCCCCTACAGAGCCTCATCGAAAACATGGTGAAGCTTATCAAGGAGCAGTATCTCGCCCGCTACATTACTGAATGGAGCGCTGAAGAGATTGAGAAGACCGCACAGATCGTTGCTAAGGGTGCAATCAAGTACGGCATGACCCGCATTGACCCATCTAAGAAAATTGTTTTTGATATGCAGGAATGGCTCAAGCTCGATGGCGAATCAGGGCCCTATATCCAGTACGCTTACGCGCGAATCAATTCCATGCTCAACAAACTGGGCACACCGAAGTCGCAGGACCTTCTGATCGATACACCACAGGAACAAAACCTCGTCGCAGAGTTCACAAAGTTTCATCATGTGGTGAAGGATTCGGTTGAACAGTACAGGCCATCGATCCTTACCTCTTATCTTTATGATCTCTCGCGTGCCTACAATAGTTTTTATGCTGAATGTCCGGTAGGAAGTGCGGAAGAGCCACTGAGATCTTCGAGATTGCAACTCTCAAAAGCGACGGCGAATATTTTGAAACAAGGGCTGAGTCTGTTAGGAATTGAAGCGCCGGAGAGAATGTAAGTTGAGTTATCCGGCCTTCAGATCTTCATTCCTCGGATCCGACAATTTCCAGATTCTCCCATCAATAATGAAATGATGATTATTCAGCAGCGTTAGGATCATCGACGTCCACAACACCCCCGACATCGGCCCTATCCCTTGAGTAAACGGCAACCACCGGAACAACACCCATCCACTCACTCCACAACTCACGATAAACAACACCCATTTCCACGCCGCCAGATGCCTCATCTTCATATAGATAAACGGATAGTACTGAAGCCCATGAACTATCGGCAGATAATAAACCATGTCATGGGAGAACGGTGGAATGAACCAGATGAACGCTGCCCCCACTCCCAACAGTGGAGTGAGAAAGAAAATGTTCTTCGTCTGGTGAACTCTCCAGAACGCATACATGACAAAAACAACGGCACATAAGAAAAATAAACCCATCGTTACCTGAAACAACACAGGCGGAAACGGAAACAACGGAATACTGCTGTAAAACAAAACCTGAGTTGCTCCCCTAAGCTCCAGCTCAAGCAAAGTATAAAAACCCATGAGAATAAAAATCGTGCGAAGAAGATATTTCGCCCAACGGTCAAGTTGAATTTTTTTCTGGCCCACCATCCATAAAGTCACGCCATAAAGCTGCTGTGAAAAATGATAGATGAGATAGACATAAGATAGCTTAATGATGAGTTCGAAGCGTAAAGGAAACTTTCCTTTGAGGCTCAGGATGAAAATTCCCAGATAAACAAAAGGAAAGATGAGGGGCCACCACTCACGCTTCCACTCCCGCACTCTTCCCATCCAGATGCCATAGGTCGCCATGAAATGAGGAAATGAAAAAAGAATCAGCATGAACGGAAGGTAACTTCGTAAGAAAGTATGGTCACCCAGCGAGAGTAAAAGCAGCAACAAATAACTGACACCTACACTCAGGAACGTCACAGTAAAAGTCATAGCTTGCCCAAAATTTGGTTATTATCCTGATATTCAATGTATCATGAAATCAATGTTTTAAAATTATTTGTCAGGGAGTTCCTCATGAAGCCAAACTTCATGAAGTCGCAGTCCGGTTTTTCACTAGCAGAGATCCTCGTCGCGATGGGGATCTTCGGGCTGGTTCTCGTCGGAGCTGCAGGTGCATTCAAATATTTCACCTCACAAACGACCAAAGAGTTCAGCAAGATGGAAAGCATCTCTGAGTTCAATCAGCTCACTCGGGATCTTTTAAAATTCTCCGAAGGTGCTGGGATCTCCACATCCTATTTAAATTATCCCGTTAAAGTGAAAGACTGCGAATACGACGTTGCGATATCTGCTCCGAAAGAACCATGTGTGATGAAAATCGTCGATGGTAAAATGATTGTTCCCGCAGAGGAAGAAATTCCTAAACAGCTTCGTGAATGTACTCAGTTCTTTAAGGATGGGCGAGGTGGCCTTGTTCCACGACGTGCTTATCCTGGAAAACCAAGAACAGATCTTGTGAACGTTGTGGATGATCAACAGATCAAGCCACCAGCAAGCCTCGAACTTGTCACTGTGTGGCCAATTATTGATGAAAAATCTGCACCTTTTCTGATGATGAAGATGAAGGACGCGGCACCTTACTTTTCTATGCTTAAAGGGGCTCCATCAGAAATCAGTAAGCACACCAATATGGCGAGTGCAGGACCTAAAGTCGAGTATGCATTCTTTGAGTCTCCGGTTTCAGATCCGGATACAAACACGATGTCGGCCAATATCGATCAGATCATGAAACTCGTGAATGTGCCTTTCCTGATCTACAACACTTATCTCACCAACCATTATACTATTCAGTACGCAGCCGAAATTATTTCTTGTCAACGTGATCAGCAGAAGTGTCTTGAGATCCTGCTGAAGACAGCTCAAAAACCAAGTGGTACTGCAGACTTCCAACGCACGATCGCGAACCCTGCATATCCGGCAACGGCCGGATCAACTCCGACCATTGACCAGACAAGCTTCCAGGCGCTTTCGCAAGACCTCGACAGTCAATATCCAACTAACGTTTTCGCTATCAAGTTCAAGCCAATTGATATGAAGACTCCATTTTTTGCAGAAATTCTCCAGAGACAAAAACTTCCAACCAGCTGCATGAGCTCATGGGATATTAACAAGCAGTCTCCTGAAGACTACTTCTTCCCTTCTAAGGCCTACTCTGTATTTGGTAATGGTGGAGCAGCAGACGATATTGCAGGTACTGATCCTCTCAATGTCCTTCACCTTTCTCATTACTATACCGGCGTCTCCATGAGCGGCATGAGTTCGGCCACGGCCAAAGGACTTATGCTGGCAGTGCCAATAGATATTCTCACCTACCGTGCGGTCCTCGCACCCGGTTCAACAGAGATAAAGAAAAAGGTACAACTGGTGGCACGCCGCTGGTATGCCATTGAAAATACTAATATAAAGGATGCCGTTCGCATTGAGGATCTCAAAAATCCCTTCATGATTACCCGTAGGATCGGCACTTCAGAAATGGGGCTGTGGTATAATCCAATTGAGTCAAAACAAGTAGTTCCAATCGGAGATCAACAGTGAAAGTTCAACTCTTAGTTGCTGTACTTGCACTTACAACCTTAAGCGCTTGGGGTCTTAGCTTCAAGGCCACGATGCAGCCTTTAAAGCTCCCCGTGACCCTCGCTATGTCATTGCCGCCAGAGCAGCCTGAATCGGTGCCGGGACAAATGACAGTCGGCCTCCAGCGTATGTGTGGTGACGGTGACGTTGCCCACCTTCAGCAAACCAATCCGCAAATTGAGTTCGTGCCACAAAGTGTCTCGAGTATGGATGTTCTCGTTGGTTACTGGATGATCGAAGGTAACCCGGATGCGGATTCATCTTATTTACCAACATCATCAAGCTTCAGACCTGTTGCTTATGTTAAAGGTGCTCAGATCGGTAACAATCCTGCCAGCATTCAGATCGCAACAGACTTTCTTCCTATTTCTCACTCGATTGAAAATGGTAAGAACGGTCTAGAGATTCTTGCCTCTGAAATTATCAACATCTACCGTAATGGTCAGCGCTCATTCGGTCCTGCAAAATCTTATCAGGTCATGGCCGGCGTTTTCACATGTATGAACGTCGATGATGCTTCGGCCATTGTGTCGAAAAATGATTCTCAATATAAGTATGTTCCTTCAACGACTGAACTTACCAACCAGATGTCTCACGATAACGCTCTTCCAAAGCTTGCCTACGACAACATCAAGAATCTTTCAGAAGCTGACTATAAAGACGGAAAATTCTCGAAAGTTCTGGGTTACGGAATTAACTCGCCGACAGGAAGCATGCTTCGATTCCCGGTTGATGAAAATCGTGACTATACTCCGCTAAAGATTTTCCTGGATAAAGATGACGCCGCATTAAGAAACCAGAATGGCGCGAGCAGCATTTCCAGCAGTGACCTTGCCTTGCTCTCCGGCAACCAGGCGTGGTCAAAATTCCAGAACATCATGGACCTGGAATGGCCGGTCCCGGAACTACCAAGAAACACGCAGGCAGAAGTTGATGCCTACAACGCCCTCTCTGACACCGCTAAGATGGCCTTCCTCAATGGCAAGATTGATAACTGGAAAAGCGCGCTCAATATCCAGATTTCAACAACAACTTCTCAGCAGCTCGCTTACTGTAATTCAATCGGACTTCAGTCAAGCAGCACCAACTCGATCTACAAGTGGGAAGTTTTTCCGATGAATTCAAGCTGCCGCAAGCTTTTCAACGAAGGCATTTCTTCCAGCCCGGATTCTCTCAGTCTCTCTGAAGCTTATAACAATCTGGTGAATTCGGTTCTTTCGATGGTTCAGATGACCCAGCTGAAAGACAATTTCTATAAGACTAAAAGAAGTCTCGCGGCACGCTTCTACGTGGCCAACGTTCTTGAAGTGCTTCAGAGAAAATCGCAGACTAATTCTGCTCTCAGTATCAGTCACGCAAACTGCTTCAACACAAACGGAAAACCACTGATCACACGCCTGATCGGAAGTTATCCGCTTCGTTTTGAAATCGATGCAGGCGGAGAATTCTATACTCTGAAACCAAATCCGTTTAACCACATTCACCCTGAGCCACTCTTTGCACTCGCTGACTGGTTTGACTATAAAGATTCAGACGTTCTTGGTCTTTGGGGCCAGGTTGTAAACCGCCAGCCTGTTTATCCTCCTGGAGCATTTTCAGAACTTACTTCTTACGAAGGGATGGATCTCAGTGGAGAAATGTATCCGCCATTTGATCTATCAACTTTCGTGATGCCTAAACCACTTCCGGCCGAACCTCTTCATCCAGATGAATGGGGAATCAAATTGCCGGTCAATGACAAGCCGGCACTCAATAACAACAAGGTTGACGGACGAACATTCAAAGGTCCGGCGATAAATATTCTCTTTAAGATAAGGTCTATTGGTGGGAACTGCCCGGGCTTCTGCTAAAAATATCTTTCTCAACGAAAGGGGAAACCTCACTGTTACGATCTTTCTGATCGTCATGATCACTGGCGCCGTCGGTTACTTCATGACTCTTTCAGATCATGTTGATGATGAGATCAGGGTCCTCGGCGGAACACAGGCAACATCTTTTCTCAAGTCTGATGTCCAGGAAACTCTGAAACGCACTCTTCGTGATGGAAATTCCGGAGACTGTGTTCTTGGAAACTCTATCAGGGACATGTTCCGCAACATGCAGCTTCCGAGCAGCCAATCAATCTTCAATCGCGAAGTGAAGCGTCCTAATACCAGCCCATCTACAAAAGAAGCTTACGTCGCCTACCTCGCCAGTGTTAACGACCAATACAGTTGCTTCTTCCATCCGGCACGTTATGGAGCTGGTGTCGAATTCAACTATTTTAAAATTGAGATGAAGCGTTCTGCGAATCCGAATATGGTTAATCTTTCAAACTACATCACGGCAGAAGTTCTGATCCGGATGAAGGCAGCTGGAAGAAGTTTTTCGGCAAAGTATCTATTGCGCTTTCAGGTTGATGTCCATACGATGGCCTCTTATGGAGTGATCTTTTCCACTGGTAGTAGCACGACTCCGGTTTTCAGTGTGGCCAATCCGGATACTCAGGTCACCTTTGATTCTAAAGTTCTTCTTGATCAAACTGATCGCTCCAAACCTGTGATGCTCTCCCGCCTCACAGAGTTCAACCAAGTGAAGTACACTCAGAAAGTTAACCTCGCAGCTTCCAACATCGTGACTGATAGCAACGACATGTCCAAACTTCAGGAAGTGAATCTTCGAGAAATTTTCAAAGAAGGCGTCGTCTTCGATGCTTTTCCGGATAGAAATCAAGTCGTCCCGTGGGCCCTTTCAAACGGCCAGTATAATGATTTATTCAACTACGATCTTCTGGCCGTCGGCCGCTATCCCTTACCTCGTCTTCTCAGTAATGAGTCTGCGATGTCTACTTCAAGCGGCGGGATCACGCATTTATACTCGAAGGATAAAGAGAAAAACGACATCCCTGGCGGCATCGAGAGTGTGAATAAAAATACCAAGAGCATTTACGAACTCATGACGGGTGACCAAAAGAATCTTTATAAAAGTTGTTCCTCCGTAGATGTGACTACCGGAGTGTATAACCTGATCATCTTCAATAACCTCAATGAAGATTTCACCATTGATTTTTCTCAGAACAGCACTTTAAGTACTCCTCCGGTTTTTTGTGGTCTCATTGCTGCTAGAAATCTGACCATAATCCTGAATGGATCCGCTGCAGTCGCCGAGGCCCACACTCATCATCTCGTGGGTAAACTTCTCATCAGTGGGCAGATCAGATTCCAGAGTTCAGGGAAGTTTGTTTTCACTGACATCCTTGATCTTGATCAGGATACCGTGAGTCCTTATGAAATCATGGACGATCACACGTCAGTCCAGATTCAGTATTTCAACCAAAGATATTATTCTGCCCAGAACTTCACCCTTCCATTTTTTAAAGATCCCAGCATTTATACGCCGTCGGGAACAGACTATTACACAACACACGCCAATCGCTTCTGGGTTCCACGGGATACGAAAGAACTTTTTACTCGTCCGTGTAATGGGAAAATGTGCCGTTATACCCCCATCGGTTCACCAGATACTCCGGAAAAAATTCTCCAGCTTCACTCAGCTGCCTTGCTCTACGAGGTACGCATTGTTGAATAATCAAAAAGGTGTTGGATTAGTTGAAGTCATTGTCGGCCTCGCACTTCTGGGTCTTGCCATCGCCATGGGAAATCTCTACATCCAAAACGTCTTCCACGCCCGGCAGATGAGACAAATTCAGAGTACGATGCGATTTCTGGCCATTCAGGCTAGCCAGGAAGCGACCATGAACTATCCTTTTTACCCACCGGTTTCGGCTCCATCGGCCACGCGTCAACCACTTTATGTGGCCTGCTTTTCGAAAGACGGGGACAAAGTCGCCAACGCAACTCCGTCCCATAGCCGGGATTTCCAGTTCTTTTTGGCCAATAATTACCGGGAAAACCTTCCGTCCGGGGCCTGTGACAAGATCAACAGCAGGTTTGAAGTCCGGTTTTTCTGGACCACTCCTTTTCAGTCAGACATTAACGTGAACATCATCAATCTCTACCATCGTCCGTCCAAAGATAGCCAACGCCTCCTTTTCCGGAACTTCAAAATTTTTGCAAAGTAACCTCCTGACGTTATAATGAATGCATGTACCTGAAGACCCAACTCTATACCGGTGAAAGACTGGATTTCGAGATCAAGAAGAACGCACTTGTGATCGGACGATCATCTAAGTGTGATGTCGTGATTCCTTATAACGGCATTTCCCGACAACATGTAAAAGTTGAAATTGTTAATGGTGATATTTTTATCACAGATCTCGACAGCATTAATGGTGTGACCGTTCAGGGTGAAAGGATTGTTCCTTCCAGCAGATTTAAATACGATACTTATCTCAATCTTTCTTTTGGATGTGTCGAAAGTTTACAGATGGAAGTTGAAAAAACTGCTTCCATTAAATTTGAACGGCATGTTGATAAAGATGAGCTCCCTCAGAAAAAAGCAGGACCTCAAAGGGCCAGACGTGAAGGCCCCATGTTCCCAAAAGAAATCAAACAGAAAACTCCCTATAAAGACATTGCCATCAACGTTCTCGCTATCGCTGTCATGCTTTTTGTATTTTATTATATCTACCAGGACCGCACTCCGGGCAATAGTAATGTGATTCAAAAACCAAAACCTAAGACGTCACAGGAGGATTATTTCTAGCATGATGAAGATCACACTGCGGCTAATTACAGGCGAAATGTTTGAACACAGTCTGGAAGAAACTTCGTTTACAGTTGGCCGCTCAAACCGTTGCGCCATCGTCATTCCTCATGAAGGTGTTTCCCGTCAGCACATACAGATTGATGTGATCAACGGCGACTTGTTTGTCACAGACCTTGGCTCTACAAATGGTGTGCAGATTGATGGTGAGAAGATCCCTGCGAATGAAAAAGTTATGTTTCAAACCTTTCGAGAGCTGAGCTTCGGCGCAGTCCAGAGTTTTCAGATTGTTTTTGAAAGTTCGGATGCTTCACGAGTGATGAACAATCCACTGAGTAAGTACACAGCACCTGCGCCCGAGCGTGAAGCTTCCGGCATGACGTCTGTGACAACTGTGCAGCCTTTCCCGTTAAAAAAACCATCACCTTCTGCGAAAGGCAAGGGACCGCCGCCTAAGAAAAACAAAAAAGAAGAACAGAGCAAGTTCTCCAGCGTGGTTCTCAATATTATCGTTATTTTATTTCTGATTGGAGTCACCTGGTACTTCTATAACAGAGGCCCTGCTCAGGACGATACGATGATCATTAAGAAAAAAAAGGAAGAAAAGAAAAGTGGCACCAGCGACTATATCTGACTTACTTGAGCTCTCTCTTTTTCCAGATATCACTCATACAAAACCTAGAACCATGATTCTGACTTACTAAATACAACTGTCTTTGGAAGCAAGATTTCTTCGTTGGAAAAAGAGATAAAGGTGCACAACTCAATTTCTTCTTACCCTTAAAGAGATCTTCATCACGCTTCACCGTACAGTCATCGTGATCCTCTTTCAGAACACAAACCCAGCTCTCGGCCTTGCAATCATAAATGAGATATGGTCCTGCCACATAGTCTTCAGAGATCACATCATAGGCCGCACTGTAACCAGCGAGCTCTTTCTGACCTGAATCAGTGAGTCCCTCAAACGAGAGCAAAAAAAGCATCATCCAACAGAGTTTCATAGACACCTTGTCGGCTTAAATTCCCGTCACATGATGAAGAGAAAATACGTGCAAATGAGCCTTAATTAGGCTAGGATCAAGACCACTGAACAAGTAAGTCTAAAAAGAGCGTATTTAATGATTAAAATTAACCGAAAAGTGGAATATGCCCTAATGGTGCTTATGTCCATGAAAAACAAGGGAAATTCTGATCTCACCACGGCCAGAGAGGTCTGTGATGCCTTTCATTGCCCGTTCGATACCACCGCCAAAGTCATGCAGCAGATGAACACCGCCGGCATTCTCCAGTCCCATAAAGGAGTCAAAGGCGGCTATACCCTATCAAAAGACTTAAATACTTTGAGCTATCTCGACCTCGCGGAACTCATCGAAGGCAAGAGCTTCATCATGGATTGCCATCACATGGATGGCCCGCAAAAACCATGCGAGATGATGAATTCCTGCAACATTGCCTTACCGATCCGACGTCTCAACGATTACCTCATGATGATTTTTAATTCTCTCACCATCGGAGAAATTCTCTCCGACGATAATCTTCTCGCTCTCAAAATTTTGCCGCTGAAAAAAGTTGAGAACTGCCCGCTGACAAAGGCCACTGTATGAAAATCGAAGAAAAACTTCAGGACAATTACAAATACGGATTCGTGACCAACATCGAAGCCGAAGAATTTCCGAGAGGTCTGAACGAAGACATCGTCCGCCTGATTTCTTCCAAGAAGAATGAACCAGAATGGCTTCTTGATTACCGCCTGAAGGCATTCCGTCACTGGCAAACCATGAAGCATCCGGACTGGGCCTACTTAAGAATTCCCGAAATCGATTTTCAAAATATTTTCTACTACTCTAGACCAAAGAAAAAAGACGTCTATAAAGACATCAACGAAGTCGATCCTGAGCTTCTCGAGACATTTGAGAAACTCGGTATTCCACTCACCGAGCAGAAACGCCTGATGGGTGTGGCCGTGGATGTGGTTTTCGACTCTGTTTCAGTAGGAACAACTCACAAAGAAGAACTCGAAAAAGTTGGCGTTATCTTCTGCTCGATTCAGGAAGCTGTTGAAAAAGTTCCTGACCTCGTGAAGAAGTATCTTGGAACTGTAGTTCCCTATTCAGATAACTTCTATGCGGCCTTAAATGCAGCAGTCTTTTCCGACGGCTCATTTGTTTACATCCCGAAAGGTGTGAAGTGTCCTCTTGATCTCTCGACCTATTTCCGCATCAACGCGAAAGAGACGGGCCAGTTTGAAAGAACACTCATCATTGCTGATGAAGGTTCTTACGTAAATTACCTCGAAGGTTGTACAGCTCCTCAGCGTGACGAGAATCAGTTGCACGCAGCGATTGTTGAACTCGTGACTCTCGACGAAGCTGAAATCAAATACTCCACAGTGCAGAACTGGTATGCCGGCGACAAAAACGGTGTTGGCGGCATCTATAATTTTGTTACCAAACGTGGACAGGCGAGAGGAAAAAACTCCAAGATCTCGTGGACTCAGGTTGAGGCCGGCTCATCCATTACCTGGAAATACCCGTCATGTGTCCTCATGGGAGATGGCTCTCAGGGTTCGTTTTATTCAGTGGCCCTCACCAATCACTACATGCAGGCCGACACCGGCACGAAAATGATCCACATCGGGAAGAATACTAAATCGACGATCATCTCGAAAGGTATCTCGGCGGAGAAATCCGTAAATGCCTACCGTGGACTTGTGAAAATCATGCCCTCAGCAACGGGTGCACGAAATTACTCCCAGTGCGATTCCATGCTGATCGGTCATGAGAGTGCGGCGAATACATTTCCTTATATTGATGTAAAAAACGAAACGGCCGTCGTCGAGCACGAAGCAACGACGTCGAAAATTTCCGCTGATCAGATTTTTTATCTGCAAAGCCGTGGGTTCACTCAGGAGAAAGCAATTTCCCTGATTGTGAATGGATTCTGTAAGGACGTCTTCAAGACCCTTCCTCTGGAATTCTCTGTTGAGGCCGTGAAACTAATAGAAATGAAACTGGAAAACTCTGTAGGATAATTTATGATTGAAATTAAAAATCTCACTGCATCCGTTGATGGCAACGAAATCCTGAAAGGGATTAACCTCACTGTAAAAAAAGGTGAAGTTCACGCCATCATGGGCCCCAACGGTTCCGGTAAAAGCACACTCTCCAAGATCATCGCAGGTCACCCGGCCTACGAAGTGACTGGTGGTGAAGTCAATTACGAGATCAACGGCAAGATGAAAAATCTGCTCGAGCTTGATCCCGCTGAGCGCGCTAAGGAAGGAATCTTCCTCGGATTTCAATATCCGATCGAAGTACCAGGAGTTTCAAACTTCACATTCCTCAAAGAAAGCTTCAACCAGATCTGCGAACATCAGGGCATTGATAAAATGACGGATCAGGATTTTCTGATTCACCTTCGTGGAAAACTCAAGCTTCTCGAGATGAACGAGTCGTTCCTTGAGCGCAGTGTGAATGAAGGTTTCTCAGGCGGCGAGAAAAAGAAAAATGAAATTCTTCAGATGGCGATCCTCAATCCACGTCTGTCTCTCCTGGATGAAACTGATTCGGGCCTTGATATCGATGCCTTGAAAATTGTGGCCAATGGTGTGAATGCACTGAAGAGTAAGTTCAATGCAACGATTCTCGTAACTCACTACCAGCGATTACTTGATTACATTATTCCTGATTACGTTCACGTTCTTTATAAAGGCCAGATCATTAAGTCTGGCGGTAAGGAACTGGCACTGGAACTTGAAGCTAAAGGCTATGACTGGCTGATTGCCGGGGTTAAATCATGAACCTGCTGGATATCGCCGACCCACGTTCGCGGGAAATTATTGAGGCCGTTGCTGGCTTTCAAAAAAACTCTCAGGATGTTGATGTCGATGAAAAATTTTATCTCGATCAGAACTTTCAGACTTTCCTGTTTGTGGATGGCGTTCTGAGGCATGCCCCGACTGTTGCCGGTCTCACGTTCTCAAAAACGACCGCTGAATTTAGTCTTGAAAAGAATCGTCCACTCGTAACAACGAAACTTCATCGCGAAATCATGAATGACGTTTATGAGCTCAACGTGGGCAAAAACACAGAGATCAATGAAGCTGTCAGAATCTTGCGAGTATCATCGACCGGTGAGCTCTCTTCACCGACGCTCGTAGTCCGTGTAGGAAAATTCTCAAAGCTCACACTGATTGAAGAGACCGTCCTTCTTGATCAGGGCAACGTTGCTGTTGCAGAAACTCATCTCTATATTGAAGACGGTGCCAGAGTTGAGCACGTTCACATTGAAAGTGCCCAAGGTGATTCTAAAACTCAAGGGTCAACTTTTGCTCACGTCTCCCGCGATGCCCTCTATCGTAATTTCGTCTTCCATCTTTCAGGTGCTCTGACTCACAGGTCCCTTGATCTTCACATCAATGGCAGTGGTGCTCATGGCGATTCACAGATTTTGTATCTCTTAAACGCCAAAGAAAAATCAGTCGTTGATACTGTCATCCATCACTACACTCCCGATTCGACAAGTGCCCAGCTTGCCAAAGGCATTCTTGACGGCGAATCACGTGGATCGTTCACAGGCCGTATTCATATCCACAAAGATGCGCAACGGGTGAACTCATCGCAACTGAATAAGAATCTTCTACTCTCACGAAAGGCGCAGGTCTTTTCTGAGCCTCAGCTTGAAATTTTCGCTGACGACGTGAAATGCTCTCATGGTTCTACGACTGGTCAGCTTTCTCCGGAAGAAATATTTTACTTCGAGGCCCGTGGGATTCCCCATGATCGCGCCCGAAATATCCTCGCACTCGGCTTCGGCATGCAGATCGTGACTCATATCGAGTCCGTTGAAACAAAAGAATATCTTTCAGCTTTAATCAAAGATGTCCTCAAGACAAAATTTAATCTCGGAGGTATCGCGTGAGCATCCTCGAGAATAATCCTTACAGAAAAGACTTCCCGGTTCTGAACCAAATCATCAACGGCAAGCGCCTCGCCTATCTCGATAGCGGAGCGACGACCCTCAAGCCTGTAACCGTGATTGATGAAATGGATCTCTATTACCGTCTCGAGACCGCTAACGTTCACCGTGGTCTTTATTGGCTGTCTGAAAATGCGACAACCAAGTTTGAGGCAACCAGAGACAAGGTTTCTAATCTCATCAACTCCCCGGATCGCAAACAGGTGATCTTCACAAAGGGAACGACAGAGTCGATTAACCTCGTTGCTCAAAGTTACGCCCGTACTTTCCTGAATGTTGGTGACGAGATTCTCTTGTCTCAGATGGAACACCATTCAAACATTGTTCCGTGGCAACTGGTTGCTGAAGAAAAGAAAGCGATCATCAAAGTGATACCCATCAATCCTCAGGGCGAAATCCTGATGGATGAATATAAAAAGCTCCTGACTCCAAAAGTGAAAATCGTAAGTGTGGTGTATGTCTCAAACGCACTCGGAACGATCAATCCGGTGAAAGAGATGACAACTCTCGCTCATGCAGCAGGTGCTGTCATCATGGTCGATGCGGCCCAGGCGATCGCGCACAAAAAAGTTGATGTTCAGGACCTTGATGTCGACTTCCTCGCCTTCTCCGGACATAAAATGTTTGGTCCAACCGGTGTGGGAATTCTGTATGGCAAGGAAGCTCTCCTCGAAAAGATGCCTCCTTACCAGGGTGGAGGCGACATGATTGATGTCGTAACGTTCGAGAAAACGACTTACAATAATTTGCCCCATAAATTTGAAGCAGGAACACCATCGATTTCCGCGGTCATTGGTCTTGGAAAAGCGGTGGACTACATCAACCATGTTGGTATTGAGAACATCAAGAAAGTGGAAGACGAACTTCTCGATTACGCCACAAAAAGATTATCTTCTATCCCCGGTCTCAAGATATACGGAACAGCAAAAAATAAAGCATCTGTCGTTTCATTCGGTATCGAGGGTCTTCATCCGCAGGATCTTGCGACTCTTATTGATAAAGAAGGCGTGGCCATCAGAACCGGCCACCACTGTGCTCAGCCCCTGATGAAATTTCTCTGCGTGCCGGCAACCTGTCGCGCGAGTCTGTCGATCTATAACAACAAAGAGGACATTGATCAGCTGTATGATGCCCTCGTTAAAGTGAAAAAGTTTTTCGAGTAGAGGTATAAATGAACCAGATAGATATCACCATTCAGCCGACACCAAATCCGAACGCTCTTAAGTTCATACTGGACCGCGAGGTTAAGCATGACGGAAAAGTATCATTTAAGACGCCACAGGACTGCAAGGATGTCCCCCTTGCGGCGGCCTTGTTCGATCTTCGTGGTGTAGACCAGATTCACTTCTTCCAGAATGTGATTACCATTTCAAAATTCAGTTTCGAAGACTGGGAACATCTTGAGCCTGCTGTTCAGACATCTATTGAAAGTTTTATTGAAGATCACGATCCGAATTTCAAAGTCTTTGATCCGATGGCGGCCCAGCGTGCGAATCTTTCGCCGGAGCTTCAGAAGATTGAAGAGATTCTCGATAAGCGTATTCGCCCGGGCCTTCAAGGGGATGGCGGAGATCTTATGGTGAAAGACTTTAAAGATAATATTCTGATCGTTAAATATCAGGGCGCCTGCGGGACTTGCCCGAGCTCCACGACAGGGACACTAGAGGCCATTCGTTCTATCCTGCGTGAAGAGTTCCATCCTGAAGTTGAAGTTTACCTTGCACCTGAAGTTTAAGGAATATTTGTGGATTTGTTGATTAACTGGTTACTGTCATCACTCGCCCTCTTTATCACAGCTAAAGTCGTGGACGGATTTGAGATCAAGGATTTTAAGTCGTCGATGATAGCGAGTGTCGTGATAGGTCTTCTCAATATGACCATCCGCTGGGTACTACTCATCCTCACTCTTCCAATCAATATCCTGACTCTCGGACTTTTTACGTTCGTCGTGAACGCAATCATCCTGAAGATTGCCTCGAAGCTCATGGACTCGTTCCAGATCAAAGGCTGGGGGCCTGCGATCATCGGAGCTGTCGTTCTCGCACTCGTGAATATGATTCTGTTTGCTATTTTCTAAAAGAAATTACCAGGCCCGGGGTTTATAGTATTCCCACATCTTCGCGTGAGGTGTTCCTATCTCTGGCGCGTAGGCATAGCTGAACTTGCATCGCCCAGGTAAGGAAATCAGAATACTGTCCGTGCGGCCATTGGTCTTAAGACCAAAATGAGTGCCGCGATCGTGGAGTAAATTAAACTCAACATAGCGACCTCTTCTGTGAAGCATGAAATCTTCATCTTCCGGCGTCCAGTTCTCACTCATGCGTTTTACGACGATAGGGAAATACGATTCCATAAAGGCATTCGAAATATTCTTCACCATGGAGAGGTCCTTCTGAACATCTCCGCTGGAAAAATGATCGAAGAAGAAACCACCGACACCTCTCATCTCGATGCCACGATGAGAGTTATTGAAATATTCATCGCATGTTTTCTTCCATTCATCATATTTACCGTAAGGGGCCAGGGCCTTTTTCCAGACGCCATGAAAGAAAGAAAAGTCTTCTTCATGAGGATAGTAAGGGGTGAGATCGGCCCCGCCTCCGAACCAAAATTTATCACCCTGATGGATCATGCGGAAGTTCGCATGCACTGTAGGTACACGGGGATTGATCGGATGGATGATAAGTGAAATACCTGCGGCCCACATCTCATCCCCTGTGCCCGTGAGAACTTTGGCAAACTGCGGATCGATTTTCCCGAAGACACAAGAGGTGTTCACACCTGCGTTCTCAAAGAGAGCACCCTGAAAGGCACGGGTGATACCGCCGCCGCCAGGATTGCCTGCGTGATCGTTTCTTTCCCACAAATCCTCTCTTAAGATGAGAGACGCGTCGAGCTTCTGCATTTCCTGAGTAATTTGATCCTGCAGGAATTTAACGTGAGAATAAAAATCGTTTTTGAATGAAGACAGATCCATCAGCGTCGCCTTTTGAGAATTATTTTGCTGTTATCTCAGGGCCTCACTAAGATAAATGTATATCCATCTTAAAAGGCCGTAACGTGTTCAGTAAACGTATCACAAAATTCATTCGCCCTCTAGGAATGTTCATCATCATTTTTTTTGCGGCGATGTGCGTGTTCGGAGCGAACTTTGCGCAAAACATTAATAAAGATTCCATTCTCGGAGCCTTTCTGGACTATACCGTTTCTTTTGAAAGCCGTTTCTACGATTCCCGTGCGAAAGGGGCCTTAGATGAGAACCTCTTAAGACTCGAAGATAAACAGACAACAGCTGAAGGCCAGGCCGCATCCGAGGACCCGAAAAAAAAATTCGTTGATGATGACATTGTTCTTATTCAGATCGACGACTACTCACTACAGAAGATCAGTTCGTGGCCAATTCCCAGAACCATTTACGCCACCATGCTTGATAAGCTCCGTGTCTTTGGCGCTAAAGTAGTCGGCTTCGACGTTATGTTCCCCGAAAAATCACCGATGATAGACGGTAAGTCGCCGGATAAAATTCTGGCCGATTCTATCCGTAATTTTCAGCAGGACGAAAGACGTGTCTTCTTCGCCTACAGTCTCGTTGATAAAAAAACCAAAGAGGGTGAGCCCATTGATCCTGATGCACTCCCAGAGGCACCCGTTGAAATGCTTAACGATGCTCTTCAGACGCGGACTGTTCCGGAGAGAGATATTTTTCCTTCGCATATCGGAAAGTATACCTTCCCGATTCAGGAACTTGTTGAATCAGAAGTGGGCCTTGCCAGCATTTCTTCATCTGAAGACGATGACGGTATTTTCCGCCAGTACACACTCATTTCCAACATCGATTCGATTTACTACGGCTCTCTTGCCTTCAACACATTTGAGGCCTGGAGCGGAACAAAGAACACCATCACTATTTCAGGAGACCAATCAGGGGAACTTGTCCTGAAGGGAAAAAAACTCGAAATCAACAGCGCTGGAAAAACGAAAATCCGTTATATCGGCGGAAGCTTTCGCACGAAGTCCCTTTACGACGTAGTCCAGGCCGATGATAACGATGAAAAAATGCGCAAGTTCTTTGACGGGAAACTTGTCTATATCGGCTCGACCGCTCTCGGTGCCCACGATCTTCGTCCTTCACCGATTGATTCCAAAATGCCCGGAGTGCTCTCGCACATGAACGTGGCACACATGCTGATCAATCAGTACTTCTATCAGGACACCAACGATTCAGTGATTTACTCGCTCTGGCTCCTCGCTTTCTCCATGCTCATCGTTATTCTTGTCTTCCGTTTCGCCAATGCTTTCTTCGACGCCGCTATCGTGATTCTCGTGATCGCCGGAAGTTTCTATGCTGATCGAATCTACTTCCTTCCGAAGGGCTTCGAGCTCAAGCTTTTCTACTGCTACTTCTGCATTATCGCCTGCTACTCATGGCATACGTTTATCCAGTTCTATCGGGCCAATAAAGAGAAAAAGCAAATCCGGGGAACATTCCAGCGCTATGTTTCTCCGACAGTCGTAGACGAGATGTTGAAAGATCCCGAGCACATTCAGGTCGGTGGAACGAAGATGGATATCACGTGTCTCTTCTCAGACGTCCGTGACTTCACCAGCATTTCCGAAGGCATGACAGCTACCGAACTCGCTCACTCCCTGAATCTCTATATGGGGAGAATGACCGACATTGTGTTTGATACGAAAGGCACACTCGACAAGTATATTGGTGATGCCATTGTTGCTCTCTGGGGTGCACCTCTTCCCATTGGTAACCATGCCCAGCATGCTGTCGAAGGTGCCATCAAGATGATGACAGTGCTTCCGGAGATCAACGAAGAATTTAAAAAACTTGGCCGTCCAGAATTCCTTGTGGGGATCGGCCTCAATACCGGCGAGTGCTCTGTTGGGAACATGGGTTCATCGCGAATTTTCTCGTACACCGCTCTTGGCGATAACATGAACCTGGGTGCCCGTCTGGAAAGTCTCTGTAAGCATTACGGCACACAGATCCTGATCTCTGAGTACACTCTTGCCCGCCTCGACAAAACAAACATCAGACTTCGTCCTATCGATAAAGTGATCGTGAAAGGAAAGACGACGCCGGTGGAAATCTTCGAAGTTCTCTATCCGCAACATCCACTCTGGATCAGTCCTGATCTTCTTCAGACTTTTAATGAGGCACACGCACTCTTTTTGAAAAAAGAATTTTCAGCCGCCAAAAATCTTTTTGAGAAAGTCCTTTCAGGTTATGAGACGGATAAATCCGCCAAACGCTTCAAAGAATACTGCGAGAAATTTCTTGAGCATCCTGAGCTTGTAAAAGAAGATTTCGAAGTCACTAAAATGACTGAGAAATAAAAACTCGACTAAGAGTCGCAGGTGAAATTGGTGCCGTCATCAATGACAAAAGAAAAAAGACAGAGAACTAAGAATCAAGTCTCAGTTTTAAAATCAAACTCGTTCCATCTGATCATTCCGCCGGCGAGGTTCGTCACATCTGTGAAGCCGATAGATTTTGCAAACAACACGGCCTGAGTAGAACGTCCGCCAAC
>CAMCYI010000015.1 GCA_945883845.1 Bacteriovorax stolpii
AGAAATAAGAAAGGCCCCGTGAGGGGCCTTCTCTTTTTAACTTAATTTTTACAAGTCACTTTAGGATCGATCTTTACGTAGAAGCGTTTCTTCGCAACCGGCTTGTCGCCGCCTGCATTAAACACTTGAAGGTAAGCATAGTCCTTACAAGATCCATCTGGCTGATTGATGTTTTCGCAAGTCATTGAACCTTTCAAGGCGACTTTGAGAACTTCTTCCTCAGAGTTTACAGTGTAAACGAGAGGATTTGTTTCTTCGCCGGCCCAGGCAATTGCACCCTGAAGAGCACCTTTTTTGAACTCCACTTTTACAGTCGCAGGGAATTTGATGAACTCAGCATCTCCGCCAGCAATTTTCACGTCCAGATCGTAAGAGAATGTACCTGAAGCATCACAAGCTTGAGTCGGTTTTTCACGAGAAGCTGCTGATGCAGAATCAAGTTCGCCGAGTTTAGAAGTTACCTTCATAACAGCTGGCTTGAATGAAGAATCGAAAGCAAAGTTACGTTTAGCGAGAGCTTTTTCGATGACAGCTGTGAACTCGCCAGATGCGCGAACTTCAGAACCAAGCTCATCGGCAATGATCATATGCTCGTACCATTTACGTGCTGTAAGCGACGGGTGGTTACGAGTAAGGCGCATGGCCTCGAGAGTAAGGTCAGTGAAAGCAACGAGACCAGCTTTACCTTTCTCAGCAACAACAACATCAAGCATGTCATTCATTGCACCACCGTAAGCTTCACCTTCGTCGTGGAACTCGTTGGTGAGGTAGAAGCCAGTATTGTTCATGATACGGAAATCAAGTTTACCGGGAAAATCTGCTCCGGCTGTTTGTTCTTCAACAACCAGTTTCGCGATGAAGTCGGCCATACCTTCTGAAAGTCCGCCGTATCCACCTTTAGAGTCACCGAAAGCGAGGTGCTCACCCATAAGGCGGTCCATAACTCCGTGACCAAGTTCGTGCCAGATCGTCGGATTGTCACGGGCAAGGTTCGGCATTTCAGGATTGTACGTTGTGAAGTTAATTGTATCGTTTGTGTAGTAAGCGTTGTCGCGCATTCCAAGATCCGGATCGAAAAGGAAAGCATGAAATGGTCTTTCAGAAAGTTCTTTGTCAGTGAATCCCATGCCAGCGAGAGACTCCATCAAAGTCGTAACTGCGTAGTAAACCTGCTGCTCATCAAAGCCCTGATTAATGTACGTCGTAGGATCGTGTTTTGGCATACGGAAAGGAATACGAGTCGTGAGTTCGTCTTCGCTCGTGATCGGTTTACCAAGAAGACCCGGAACCGGAACGCCGTAGTAAGCTTCTGCACCAGTTTCGTCTTTTTGTTTTTCCACCGCGACCATCGGGTTCACACTCGGCTTCAGCTCGAAGTTAATTCCTTCAAAAGCTTTTTTAGCATCTGGGTGAATTTGAACTGTCGCGTATTTGCCCTGAAGGAGCATACCGTTTGCAACATCGTTTGCTATTACCGGCATTCTTTCCTGAAGGCTTCTCACTGTTTTAAGGATCGACGAGAAAGACCAGAGTCCATAAGCGTCGCCAATGGCCGTACCAGCAAGAACAGGAAAGTAAGTGTCTTCTTTAAATCTTCTGCCATTGAGGCCGGCCAGAGGATCATTTCCGCCATCAGCGCGGGTAGCGTAGATGTGCTTGAGCTCACGAACTTCGTAAGGAAGGATTTCGTGAGTTGTTTCAACTTCTTCGTACATCGGGAACACATTCGCTTTGATCGACACTGTGTCTGACTGAGGGAATTCCTGATATGACTTTTCAATCACTGTGTTGCGAAGGAGAGAAAAGCTGATGAAGTGAGTACCGCGACGGCCGCGAACTTCAACCTGGCGAACGAGATCTCCGTTCACCCATTTATCTGCAGATTTAAATCCGAGGATTTTTGAATCTGTATCGTGCATCCCAACCTGAGTCTCAACAATCTTTTGAACGGCTTTTGAAAGCTGCTTTGATTTAAGAGCAGACTTTGAGAATTTCGCTTTACGGAATTTCGCAGAAATCGCAGCTCTGTTGCTCTGATGTTTTTCATCGAGGTTAATTTCAGCAAGTGTAAGCTCGCCTGTCTTCTTATCTGTCCATATACGAATCGCTGTTCCATCAACCGGAATCAGTTCGCTGGTCTGAACGTAGAAAGAGTAGTGGCTTGTTGCAAGCTCACGATCTTCAATCAACGTAATGTTTTCCGGATCAAAAGTAACACCAGTATCCTGAGCAGCTTTTTCAAGCATGGCCTCAAGAGATGGATTCATCTGGCCTTTCTTGATCTGCGCCTCATAACCATATGCGGTCGAGAGGAGAGACAAAGTGGCGAGGAGGACGGTCTTCTTCATAGGTCTATCCTTGTTTAATCGAATGGTGCGGAGAATAGGCCCGAATGCTGGGTTTCCCAACACAAGTTCCTAAACCCGGTCATGTTTATAGGGTTTAAAAAATTGTAATAAGCATTTCCGTATAGTTATTACGCTGATGTGGGTTCTACACCAAAACTGCTTTAGTCGGGAACTGGAAAATACTTACTATTTTATGAGAGTTTTCGGGGAGTTCCGAGGCCAGATTGACACCGGCGTGGACCGTTTTATTATTCATTCCGGGGCTTTCTTGATAGGCTATCAGAGCTAAAAACAAGGACATATATGAAGAAAGTTTCTTATCTCATTCATGCGGGAAGAACTCCCATTGGATCTTTTGGCGGGGCCTTGTCCGGCATCAGGATCGATGACCTTCTTGCTCTTCTCTTTAAAGACTTCGCAAAAAAATCATCTTTCGACCTCAAAGAGATCGATGACACGATTATTGGATGTGCAAACCAGGCCGGTGAAGATAACCGCAATCTCGCACGTATGTCTCTTCTTCTCGCTGACTACCCGATTGAAGTAACCGGCACAACCATCAATCGTTTGTGTGGATCGTCGCTGGATGCTGTTATTGATGCTCACTCAAGAATTCAGGCCGGCATCGGACATTGTTTCATTGCTGGCGGTGGTGAAAGCATGAGTCGCGCTCCGTATGTGATGTCGAAATCAACTTCTCCATTCGATCGTTCTCAGAAGATGTGGGACACGTCTATCGGCTGGAGATTTGAAAATCCGAAGATGGCCGCAATATTCCCGCTTCTCGGAATGGGTGAAACAGCGGAAGAAGTACAAAAACTTCATGGCATCTCAAGAGATGCTCAGGATGCATTTGCCCTCGCCTCTCATCAGAAAGCCGTAAAAGCGCAATCCGATGGAAAATTTAAAGATGAGATTATTCCTGTAACTGTTGAATCGAAGAAAGGTGACTCCGTCGTTGATCGTGATGAAGGTCCTCGAGCTGATACCTCAATCGAGAAACTCGCGAAACTAAAACCTGCATTCAGAAAAGATGGAACAGTGACCGCTGGAAATAGTTCTTCCATTAATGATGGTGCGAGCATGACTGTCATCTGCTCTGAAGAATTTGTTAAACGTCACGGCCTCAAGCCACTGGCGATGATCACGGGAGGGGCCGTTCATGGTCTCCATCCCAATACGATGGGTCTCGGTCCGGTAGGAGCTACGAAAAAATTGTGTGACCGCTTTGGCTACAAAGTATCTGACTTTGATATTGTGGAATTGAACGAAGCTTTCGCTGTCCAGGCACTGGCCTGTATAAAAGAACTCGAACTCGATCCGTCACGTGTGAATCGCAACGGTGGTTCAATTGCAATCGGTCATCCATTAGGTGCATCCGGAACCCGCATTCTCACAACCATGGTTCATCAGATGCAGAAAGATGCTTCACTTAAAAAAGGTCTGGCTTCAATGTGTATTGGTGTCGGTCAGGGAATTGCCCTCTCAGTGGAGAACTGTAAATGAAGATCCCTCTATTCATTTTTACGTTGATATTTTCGCTGTCTTCATTTGCTTGCATCAATCTCAAAGCTGTCTTGAACCTAAATGGGAAAGAGCTTTTTATCGACCAGAAAGTTGATCACGATAAGACATACTCATTCATGAAGGATGAGTACCTTGTTCACGTTATTTTACCGGGTAGACAGCCCAAAAATACTCACATGGCCAGTTTCAAGATAGACCGCAAGCTTGGCCAGCAGATTGAACGAGTCGCTGCCCCCGGGATTCTCGTCCGTAATGGGCATGAAGCCATCGTGAGTGTTGAAAGAAATGAAACGAAAGAAAAATACGAAGTAAAACTGACCGTTAAGAACATCTAGGAGTTCCTATGAGAGAAGTTAAATTATTCATCAATGGTGAGATGAAAACGAGTGAGAAATCATTTATCACTACTAACCCCGCTAACGGCGAGCCGGTAGCAAAAGTATATCTTCCATCTGAAAAAGATATTGATTTAGCTGTGGATGCAGCTGAAGCCGCCTTCCAGTCTCCAGAGTGGAGAAACATGGACCAAAATCGTCGCGCTGAGATTCTTGAATTCATAGCTGAGAAACTTAAAGAAAGAAGAAACGAACTCACAGAACTCGAAGTAGCCGACTCAGGATCAAGTCTGAGAAAAGCGAAAGCGGACATTTCGAACGCCTCTTCATACTTCAAAGTTCTTGCTGGCCAGCTTCGTAAGTTTCAGTTTGAAGTCAAAGATGAAAGTGCTTCACGCGCAGGATTCTCAACTAACTATAAAGTTTATGAACCTGTTGGTGTTTGCGCCCAGATTATTCCGTGGAACTTCCCACTCGTTATGGCAGCATGGAAGATTGGCCCGGTTATCGCTTCCGGTTGTACAACCGTATTGAAATCAGCCCAGGAAACTCCAGTGACTGCGGGCATTCTCGCAGAAATCATCAATGATTCTGGTCTTCCTAAAGGTGTCGTCAACATTGTGACTGGTGGAGCAGCCGAAGGTGAATACCTTCTGAAGAATCCGAAAGTCAGAAAAGTCGCTTTCACAGGTTCAACAGAAGTCGGCCGCAAGATCATGCAGGCAGCTGGAAAGAATCTTCAGAAACTCTCTCTTGAGCTCGGTGGAAAATCAGCCAATATCGTACTTGATGATGCTGATCTTTCGATTGCTATCGATGGTGCGCTCTATGCTTTCCTTTATCATTCGGGTCAGGCCTGTGATTCAGGGACTCGCCTCTTTGTTGAACAAAAGATTTATCCGGAATTCAGAGATGCTCTCGTAAAACGAATTGCGGATGTAAAAGTCGGCATTCCTTCTGATCCGGCGACTGGATACGGTCCTGTCATCAATGAACGTCAGGCGACACGAATCATGAACTATATCGAGACAACAAAAAAAGAAGGCGGAAAACTCCTTTTTGGAGGAACGAAACTTACGAATGGTGAACTTGCAAAAGGTCACTACATCGCTCCTACACTTTTTGAAGTCACACCTGATCAGACTATTTTTAATGAAGAAATTTTCGGACCAGTTCTCGCGATCACTCCGGTGAAAGATGAGAATGAGGCCATAAAACTGGCCAACAAATCCATTTATGGACTCGCCGGTGCGGTATGGTCGAAGAACCCTGAACGTGCTCGCAAAGTCGCCCGTCAGCTCGAGACAGGCACTGTTTGGATCAACGAATACCATCTCCTGAATCCGGGAATGCCATTCGGCGGTTACAAGCAATCAGGTCTCGGCAGAGAAATGGGTGAAGAGGGCCTGAAGTCTTATCTCGAAGTGAAACACCTTTGGGTATCTGATTGTGATGAGCGCTCAAAAAAACCCTGGTTTGATGCTATTTTTTAGGAACGAATATGAAAAAACTCGATGACTGTATCATTCTTCTTGGCGGTAGCTCAGAGGAGAGACTTGTGTCTGTAGCTTCAGGCCAGAATATTTCCCGTCAGATTCCTGAAGCGAAACTATGGTTTCTGGCAAAGACAGGAGAAGTTCACGCGATTACAAATGAAGAGCTTGCGGCCCACGCTGATGCCTTTATGCAGGAATTCAAACCGACTTCAAAAGTTCTGGCTAAAACACTTACTGAAGCCCTTCCTTTCGCAAAGAAACAGGTCATCATTGTGGCCCTTCATGGAACCGAAGGTGAAGATGGGACACTTCAGAAACTTTTTGAAGATAATAAAATCGCGTTTACCGGAACTGGTTCGAAAGCAAGTACGACTGCTTTTAATAAGTACGAAACAAAAAAGATAGCGAAGAAAAATGGCATCCAGGTCGTAGAGGACATGATCGTTCACAGGTTTGATCTTGTTGAGAAATCTAAAGTCACAGGGCTTTTCGAGAAAACAAATAAGATCGTGATGAAGCCACTCGCTAATGGATCCAGTGTGGGTCTATTCATCATCGATTCTGCAGAGGCTCTCGATAGTGCATGGAAAAAAGCACCGGCCAATAAATTCGGATCTTACTTGGTTGAACCATTTATTGTCGGGCGTGAAATCACTGTCGGAGTTCGCGAAACCCGGGAAGGCGAAAAACTTCCCCTTCCATGCTCAGAAGTCCGGGTAATCGAAGGGCGCAATTTCGATTACGCCGGGAAATATCTGGGTAAAGGAGTTGAGGAATTAACTCCGGCACCGCTTACAGATGAACAAGCAAAGGCTTGTCAGGATGTGGCCCTTAAAATCCACAACGCGATTGGCTGTCATGGGTATTCAAGAACAGACATGATACTGACCGAAAATGGACCGGTTCTTATGGAAATCAATACGCTTCCGGGACTTTCTAAGGCGAGTTTTATTCCACAACAACTAACGGTGGCGGGAATGAATCTTAGAGACTTCTTTCAGGAACAAATCAATCTTTCCTAGCCTTTAATACAAAAGGGCCAGTCTTTCGACTGGCCCCTCTTGTTCAGAATCAAAGACCGGGAAATTAACCGATAAGTTTGAGAGCGTTTTGACCTGACATGTTCGCCTGAGCGAGTACCGAAGTACCAGCTGAAGCAAGAATGTCGTTCTTCGCTTTAGTTGCAGTAGCTTCAGCGTAGTCAACATCACGGATACGTGAGTTAGCTGCTGACAAGTTTTCACCTGTTACTTGCAAGTTGTTCGATGTCGATACTAATCTGTTTTGAATCGCACCGAGGAAAGCGCGTGATCCAGAAACTTTTTCGATCGCACTATCGAGAGAAGCGAGTGCTTGTTGAGAACCATCTTTCGTAGAAACATCTAGTTCAGCTACTCCGAGGCTATCAAGCTTAGAGTTAACCATATCTGACTGATATGAAATTCTATCCTGGAACTGGTCGTTGTTTACACCAATCTGGAAGTCATACTTATCACCAGAGCCATCGAGAAGCTTCTTACCGTTGAACTCAGTAACTTGCGAAATACGCTCAAGTTCGAGTTTAAGGTTTTGATACTCAAGGTTAGTCATCGCTCTTTCAGAATCACCAACTGTATCAGAAGAAGTCTGGATAGAAAGTTCGCGCATACGAGTGAGGATCGAAGATACTTCATTCAAACCACCTTCAGCAGTCTGAACCATCGAGATACCGTCGTTGGCGTTTCTATCAGCTTGTTTCATAGAACGGATGCTTGCTTTCATTTTTTCAGAGATCGCGAGTCCTGCAGCATCATCAGCAGATTTCGCGATACGCGTACCTGAAGATAGTTTTGCGAGGTTGCTCTCAGCTTCACGGTTGTTCACACCGAGGGTACGCTGTGCCGAGATTGAAGAGACGTTTGTGTTGATACGAAAACCCATGAAATCCTCCTTGGTTTATACTCTCATCAAATCCTTGATGATCAGTTCCCAACCTTGAGAGACTAGATAAGCTTCCATGCTTGAAGTGAATTTTATTAATCTGTCACTCTTGTGACGGACAAATGACTATTCGGAGTTGGAAATACGAACTTAAGAAAAATATGGCAATATTTTCACTATTTATAACTGATCGATTAAGTGCACTGACAGAGGGGCATTAACGTAAAATCATCATTCTAAGTCATTTTCAACCTCGAAAAGATCAATTATACTCTATCAATGAACTACGCTATTCCTGTGTTGGTCTGTCATCAGAATGAAGATTTTAGATTCTATCTGAGAGATATGCTGAGTAAGCACGGATTCTTTCACGTTATCGAAGCAGCTACGCCTGAAGAAGTTAGTTCTTTGATGTCGAACGAGAAGAAGTTTTTTGCCATTGTTCATTCGGATTTAGCAGGTGATTCAATACTTCAGACTCTTAAAAAAGGTTCTAACGGATACCTCTTTATCGCTCAGCCAGGGGAGAAAAGATCTCTCGATCTCGCAGTAAAAATGGGTGTTGCCCATATCATCAGCTTCCCTTTCCCATCCCAGCATCTCGTCGAAAAGATCATGCAATATCAGTGATACTCTGAGTATGGCAGATTGTTGATACCCATCCAGTATTTGAGATCTACTTCCACAGCTTCATCAAACTCTTCCATTGTGTAATCTTTCTTCTTCACGAGAACCTTCGCATACGTCAGTACGTTACCGTAGTTCCATTGACCCAGGTCAAGGTTCACCATGCGCGTCCATGTACCGGTATTGATGAAAATTGTACCGTCGTTGAAGAGCCTGAAAGTTGGATTATGAGTATGTCCCACAATAAGAACACGGGACTCAGGGGTACTTTCAAAAAACTGTCTTGTGAGCGTTTCGTAATCCTGGAAAAGCTCGAGCTCGCGGTAAGCATCCTGAAAAAGTTGTTTAAGACTTTTGCGGGCCATGTAGAAGTGCCAGAAACGAACCATTATGAAGTAATAAAAGTTTGAGAGCATGAAACGAAGAGTGAAAAATGTGTCAAAGATCAGACCATGAATCATGAAATGCTTGATGGGCCTGACGGCGTTGATGTGATGGCGCTCTTGCTTATACTTATTGATGACATTAGTTACGTAATAAGAACCCCAAGGCGGGATGAAATACTTCTCACCATTGAGCGTTTCAATGATGGCATTCTCCTGATCGAAGTCATGAGCACGCTCGTACTGATGCCCATGAAGGATGTTCACACCCTTCGTAGGGACATAGTTGGAAATGGCATTCGACATGATAATGCGGGATGAATATTCCCCGAAATACGCAATGAATTCTACCTTCATTGATTCAAAGACAAACTCTGCATCATGGTTACCGATAATGTAGATAATTTTCTTATTTTCATGCCCAAGAAATCTCTTGAGCGCATCCAGAACACCTTTGTGGGCATCCATGATCATTTTGAGCTTCGCTAGTGCTGCTTTTTCAGACCAGAACTCATCATCGTAAAATTCTACATAAGGAACTGAAAGGAAATCAAGGAAGTCACCGTTGATAATCAGTTCAACTTCAATGTCACGATAGTCGCCTGAGGAATAATAATTAAGGAAATCGATCAGTTCGTTATCGTAATGAAAATCTTCGAGAAGATTCCGCTTACCCTTAATCATTTTGCCCGCACCTAAGTGCAGGTCTGAAATGACCAGAACGACTTTCTGAACGTTATTCTTTTGATGGGACTTCATATGCCTTTTTGCCGAAAATCAATTCTACGTCCTGAAATGCCGGACTGACCGGCACAAAAAATAAGGCGCCTGCTGTCTTGTTTTCAATTTCCACTGTTTCAGAGTTTCCTGATTTCACAGATACGTATTTGAGGAGTTTTTTACCAACTGTAAATTTAGCAACCTGATCTGAGAGCGAATGGTTTTCAACAATGACAGAAAAAAGATCACGTTTTTTTTCGGGACAGAGTACTTTCATCGAACGGTCATTGATCTGAATGACAAACGTATCAGGTTTCACCTGAGCGTAGACGAGGACCGGAAATAAAAGCAAAAACCATTTCATAGCATGAACCTTAATTCAGACAACTTTTTAACTTCGTCTCGGATCCGAGCTGCTTCTTCAAATTGAAGTCCCTGAGCAGCTTCTTTCATCATCTTCTTCAATTCAATAATTTTAGCATCAATCGCTGCAGGAGTAAGAGTTTGGTCGACAATTTCTTTTTTCTTACCTTTTTGATCGGACTTCTTCGCCCCTCTCAGAACCTCAATGACTCCCCCACTGACACTCTTGGCGACAGTCGTCGGAGTTATACCGTGCTCTTCATTGTAGGCATTCTGCTTGATACGTCTGTCGGCCGTCAGTTTCATGGCCTCAAGGATCGAAGGTGTTTTGCGCGTTCCATACAGAATCACCCTACCTTCCGAGTTTCTA
The DNA here is from genome assembly GCA_945883845.1 of Bacteriovorax stolpii. Classification (GTDB taxonomy): domain Bacteria; phylum Bdellovibrionota; class Bacteriovoracia; order Bacteriovoracales; family Bacteriovoracaceae; genus Peredibacter. The sequence goes on from CAMCYI010000015.1 coordinate 10,090, forward strand.
GCGGCTCTTCCGATGGTCTGGATCAAAGAACGGGTAGAACGAAGAAATCCTTCCTTATCAGCATCAAGAATCCCGACGAGTGCGACCTCCGGAATATCGAGGCCTTCGCGCAGAAGGTTAATCCCCACCAGAATATCAAATTCCCCAAGTCGGAGATCCCTCAGGATTTCCATCCGCTCAAGGGTATCAATGTCTGAATGTAGATACCGGATGCGCATGCCGGTGCCTTTGTAGAAAGCAGTCAGCTCTTCGGCTAGTCTCTTTGTCAGAGTCGTGATCAAAACTCTAAAGCCATCTGCAATCACTTTTTTAGCTTCAATCAGCAAGTCATCAACCTGATTCTTTGAATCCTTGAACTCAATAAGGGGATCGAGAAGACCTGTTGGACGGATAATCTGTTCAGCGTATTCACCCTTCGTTTTTTCAAGTTCATAATTGGCCGGAGTCGCGGACACAAACATCACCTGATCAAGCTTCCCCTCAAATTCAGGAAAATTCAGAGGGCGGTTATCCAAAGCACTGGGCAGTCGAAATCCATAGTCCACGAGAGTTTGTTTTCTGGCTCGGTCACCTTTAAACATTCCCCCGACTTGTGGAATCGTAATGTGGGACTCATCGATGATCATCAAAAAATCTTTCTTGAAGTAATCGATGAGTGTTGGTGGCGGATCACCGGCATTGGCGCCGGATAGATGTCTTGAGTAGTTTTCAATGCCGGGACAAAATCCCATCTCTTCCATCATTTCGAGATCAAGAAGTGTTCGCTGCTGGAGTCGCTGAATTTCTACCAGTTTTCCCTGGTCCTTGAGATCGTTAAGTCTTTCGCGAAGCTCGACTTTAATTTTTTCGATAGCGAGTTTGAGCTTATCCTTACTCACAACGTAATGGGATTTTGGATAAATATCAACGCGGGTCAGGGGCTGGAGAACTTTTCCACGAAGAGGATCGACAAGAAAAATTCCATCGATCACATCATCAAAAAATTCAACCCTGACGATCTGGGATTCTTCATAGGCGGGAAAAACCTCTACAACATCTCCGCGAACGCGAAAAGTACCACGGTGAAAATCAACATCGTTTCTCTGATACTGAGTTTCGACAAGCCTTCGCAGGAGCTCATCCCTGTCCATTTTATCCTGAACGAAAAGCATGATTCTCTGGTTGAAATACTCTTCAGGAGCACCAATACCGTAGATGCAACTCACAGAGGCGACAACAATCACGTCTTCTCTGTCCAAAAGTGAACGTGTAGCGGAGTGACGCAGTTTCTCGATCTCGTCGTTGATTGCGGAGTCTTTTTCAATAAAAGTGTCTGAACCGGGCACGTAGGCCTCGGGCTGGTAATAGTCGTAGTAAGAAACGAAATACTCCACAGCATTGTGAGGGAAGAACTCCCTGAATTCCGAAAAAAGCTGGGCCGCGAGAGTCTTATTAGGCGCCAAAATAAGAGTTTTCTTTCCTAAGTTCTGGATCACATTGGCCATGGCGAAGGTTTTTCCTGAACCGGTGACCCCTAACAGAGTCTGGAATTTCTCATTCTGATTGAAGGCTTTTGTCAGGTGTTTGATGGCCGTGGGCTGATCACCCATCGGTTGGAATTTTGACTCCAGTTTGAAAGGACTTTTCATCTATTTTCCCTTGCCAATCGATGGTGATTGAAAGAAATTTATACCAAGTTTTCATTCGAGGATTAACCTATGAGTTTGGTGCCATTCCGCATCACAACATTTTTCCACGCTCACAATCAGTTAGTCTATATCAATTCCATTCATTTCCGTTCTCACCAATTCGTTTCTCTGCAGGAGGAGAATGATCAAGCATTTCACGTCTCTCGCTAGTTTCTCGCCGTCCTCAATTCAATCCCTCATTGATAGGGCCCAGTACTTTTTTCTTAACCAAAACCAACCTGACAAATTCCATCATCATCTTCACCATAAAATGATCGCCAATGTTTTCTATGAACCAAGTACACGCACACGTTTTTCATTCGAAATTGCAGCGAAAAGATTAGGAGCGGGTCTGGTCAACTTCTCGCCCGAGAATACGAGCGTGAAGAAGGGCGAAACTGTCTATGATACTCTCAAGTGTCTTGAAAGCCTTGGGGTCGATGCCATCGTGATGAGACATTCTGACGATTATATTTTCGAAACACTTCAGGATAAGTTTCAGACTCCTTTGATCAACGCCGGTGCAGGTAAGTTCGAACACCCCTCTCAGGGACTTCTCGATCTACTGACACTTCATCAGGAATTTGGAAAACTGCAGGGATTAAAAATTGCAGTTTGTGGAGACATTAAACATTCACGTGTGGCCGGATCACTAATGATTGCAGCCGAAAAATTTGGCATGCAGCTTTATCTCTGCGGACCTGATGCTCTTCTTCCAGATACGAATCAGTCGTTTATTAAAAAAGCAAACTTCGATGATGTCCTTCCGGAAGTCGATGCTGTCATGATGCTCAGGATCCAGCTTGAGAGACATGAAAACCTTGAACTCAATCCTCAGACTTATCATCAGCAATTCGGAATGAATGAGAAACGCATTCAGAGAATGAAACGCGAAGCCATCATTCTCCATCCAGGTCCTTTTAATCGCGGTATCGAAATTTCAGATGAAATTGTTGAGCATAAGCAATCACGAATCTTTAAACAAATGGGCAATGGTGTTCATGCCCGAATGGCCATTCTTGAATGGTCACAAAATAGAGGTCAACCATGAAAATGATCAAGCTCGTCCTGGAAACCGGTGATGAATTCATCGGTGAATCGATCGGCTATGACATCGACAATGTCTACTCACTTGGAGAACTTGTCTTTAACACCAGCATGACAGGCTATCAGGAGATTCTTTCTGATCCCTCTTACTGCGACCAGATTATCGTGATGACGTATCCACTCATTGGCAACTACGGTGTTAACAAGGATGATTTTGAGTCTCTCTCCCCTGCTCTAAAAGGTCTTGTGGTTAGAGAGTGTGCCGAGCAGGGTTCGAACTGGAGAAATGAATACTCTCTTCGCGAATTGCTGAAACGGTTTAAAGTTCCAGGGATCGCCGGGCTGGACACAAGAGAGCTGACAAAAAAAATCCGAGACCGTGGCGTGATGAAAGCAGTTCTGGTTCCTGAAAATTACCCGGTCCAGAATGTTCAGACATTGCTGGAGAGGCCTATGGGCACAGATCAGATCCAGCGTGTCTCGACAAAAAATCCAATCCACTTTCCTGGCGACGGAAAACGCATCGTTATGATGGATTTTGGTTACAAGAAAAATATCCTTCGCTCACTCACTAAACGTGGATGCGACGTTGTGGTTGTTCCCTGGAACGCATCTCTTGAAATGATTCAAAGTTACAGACCTCAGGGCATTCTCCTTTCAAATGGTCCGGGGAATCCGAAAGACATTCCTGAAGTACTTCCGGTGATCCGCGAACTTCAGAAAAGTTATCCGATGTTTTCCATTTGCATGGGTCATCAACTTTTTGCTCTCGCTAACGGAGCTGACACTGAAAAAATGAAATTCGGAAACAGAGGTGGTAATCATCCTGTAAAAGACCTTCGTCTCGGAAAAGTTTTCATGAGTTCGCAGAACCATGGCTATGCAGTCACAGACAGATCGGTCAACGGTACGGAACTTGAAGTCACACAAATCAACATCAACGATAAATCAGTTGAGGGACTCTCGCACAAAACACTACCTGCATTCTCTGTACAGTATCACCCGGAAGCATGTCCGGGTCCTGAAGATACTGGTTGGTTGTTCGACGAATTCCTCTCTTGCATAAGGAACTAATATGGGACTCAATCCAAATCTCAAAAAAATTATGGTTATTGGTTCGGGCCCGATTGTAATCGGTCAGGCCGCCGAGTTTGATTATTCAGGCACGCAAGCTGTGAAGTCGCTGATCGAAGAAGGAATGGAAGTAGTGCTGGTGAATTCCAACCCTGCGACTATCATGACTGATAAAGAAACAGCTCACAAAGTTTACATCGAGCCTCTGACACAGGAATTTCTCCTCAAGATCATTCATAAAGAAAAACCAGATGGTTTGCTTCCGACTCTCGGTGGTCAGACGGCTCTCAATCTCGCGGTCAAGCTTGAGGAAGGCGGACATTTGAAACGTCTGGGAGTTCAGCTTCTCGGTTGCAGAGTCGATACCATCCAGAAAGCTGAAGACAGAAAACTCTTTAAAGATCTCATGACTGAGATCGGCGAACCTGTTCCTCAAAGCAGGATTGTAACAACTCTTGAAGACTCTCTCGATTTTGCCAAGAAGATCGGCTTTCCACTTATTGTTCGCCCGGCTTTTACCCTGGGTGGAACCGGAGGCGGAATTGCTCACTCAGAAACGGAGCTCATTAATATCACGAACTCGGGATTGTCAGCTTCTCCGATCCAGCAATGCCTGGTCGAAAGATCGATCGCTGGATTCAAGGAAGTCGAGTACGAAGTCATCCGTGACAGTAATGATAACTGTATCATAGTCTGTAACATGGAAAACTTTGATCCGGTTGGTATCCATACCGGTGACTCCATTGTTGTGGCCCCCAGCCAGACGTTAAGTGATAAGGAATATCAGATCCTCCGTTCATCAGCGCTCAAGATAATCCGCGCATTGAAGATTGAGGGTGGGTGTAACGTTCAGTACGCCATGGATCCTCATTCATTCCAATACTACGTGATTGAAGTAAATCCGCGTGTGTCGCGCTCATCGGCTCTCGCAAGTAAAGCAACCGGATATCCTATCGCTAAGATTGCGGCTAAAATTTCTCTTGGCCTTACTCTTGATGAAATTCTGAATCCGGTAACGAAAACAAGTTACGCTTGTTTTGAACCTGCACTCGATTATGTCGTCACAAAGATCCCACGCTGGCCCTTTGATAAATTCATTACAGCGAATAGACGCCTTGGCACTCAGATGAAAGCTACCGGAGAAGTGATGGCCCTCGGCCGCACGATGGAAGAATCCCTCCTCAAAGCCGTGCGTTCCCTCGAACTGGGAATTTTTCACCTCGAGCTTAAATCCCTTGAAGGCAAATCGCACTCTGAGATCATTGAAAAAATTCTCTGCCAGGATGACGAAAGATTGTTCGCGGTTGCTGAAGGTCTGCGCGCTGGAATCACAGCGAAAGAGATCAATGACCTCACAAAAATTGATTTCTTCTTCCTCTCAAAAATCGAACGCATTATTGCAATGGAAAAGACTCTCGCTCTTGATCCGAAGAACCCAGAAGTTGTGAAGAATGCCAAGAGAATGGGCTTCTCAGACAAGTACCTCGCCCGCCTCTGGAAAACTCCTGAAGCTGAAGTTTTCGAGTGGAGAAAGAAGAACAAGATCGTTCCTGTCTTTAAGATGGTTGATACGTGTGCGGGAGAATTCGAATCGACAACTCCGTACTACTACTCGACGTACGAAAGACAAGACGAAGTCATCGAAGGCACGAAGAAAAAAGTAGTGGTCCTTGGTTCCGGTCCGATTCGCATCGGTCAGGGTATCGAGTTTGATTACGCCACTGTTCACGCTATCGATGCCATTCGCCAGATGGGATATGAAGCCATCGTCATCAACAATAATCCTGAAACCGTATCGACCGACTTTAATATCTCCGATCGACTCTACTTTGAGCCGCTCACAGTTGAAGATGTCATGCACGTCATCGAGCGCGAGAATCCAGTTGGAGTCATTGTCCAGTTTGGTGGTCAGACGGCTATTAACCTGGCTGAGTCACTGGCAGCTCGTGGAGTGAAAATCCTCGGCACGTCAGTTGACGACATCGACCGTGCCGAAAACCGCAAACGTTTTGAAGAACTCCTGCGTAGTCTCAAGATTGCCCAGCCTCTGGGATGCACCGTAACTTCTGTGAATGAAGCCGTTGAAAAATCCGCCCATCTTGGATTTCCAGTAATGGTAAGACCTTCGTACGTCCTTGGAGGACGTGCGATGGAAATTGTGTACAACGAAGTTGAACTCGTCGATTACATGAAACGTGCTGTGCAGGTAAACAATGAGCACCCTGTTCTCATCGATCGCTACATGATCGGTCGAGAAATGGAGATGGATGCCATCTGTGACGGAGAAACTGTTTTCATCCCTGGAATCATGGAGCACATTGAAAAAGCCGGAGTTCACTCTGGTGACTCGATTGCAGTGTATCCACCACAAAGTGTCGGTCAGGATATTCTTGATCGTCTTTCTGAAACCACTCTTACAATCACGAAGGCCCTGAACATAAAAGGTCTTTTGAATCTCCAGTTCGTGATCAGTCAGGGCGAAGTGTTTGTGATCGAGGTCAATCCACGCTCTTCAAGAACAATTCCATTCCTGTCAAAAGTGACAGGGATCCCGATGGCGAAAATAGCGACGCGCGCGATTATGGGCGAAAGCCTTCTTAAGCAGGGTTACTTCCACGGAACGCTGCCCCCTAAAGATTACATTGCCGTGAAAGCTCCGGTTTTCTCTTTTGCCAAGCTTTCTGATGTCGAAATCGCCTTAGGCCCGGAAATGAAATCTACTGGTGAAGTGATGGGCAAAGACCGTATTTTTGAAAAGGCCCTTCATAAAGCCTTTGTAGCAGCAGGAATCATTGTTCCGGATTCCGGTACGATTCTCGCTACGATCAGCGACAACGACAAAGAAGAAGCGGTCAAACTTTTTAAACGCTTCTATCAGATCGGTTTTGATTTTGTGGCCACTGAAGGGACGGCGAAAGTACTTAAGGCTGCAGGAATACCGGTCCGGACAGTTGCCAGAATAGGCCAATCAGAGAATGATATTATCAGAGAAATAAAAACAGGCCGCATCGCGATGATTGTGAACACGATTTCTAAGGGAAAGAATGTTGAATCAGACGGATTTAAAATGCGCCGGGTTGCAGTTGAAAGAGGTCTGATGTGTCTCACCTCACTGGACACAACTGAGGCCCTGCTCAAAACAATTGAGCGCAACACTTATACGATGGAGCCTCTGACATGATTCCTGAAGAAAAGATCATCGTCGCACTTGATATGCAGAAGCCAGAATCTTACGCAAAGATTCTGGATACTCTTCAGGGTAGTAAAATCTGGGTCAAGATCGGCATGGAACTTTTCTATTCAATAGGCCCGGATGCTGTTCTGGGTGCTAAGGACAGAGGTTTCAAGATTTTTCTGGATCTCAAGCTTCACGATATTCCGACAACAGTTGAGAATGCACTCACCTCTCTCATGAAACTTCCAGTCGACATGGTTAACATCCATGCTGCCGGTGGATCTGAGATGATGAGACGTGCAAGTGCGGTCGTAAGAAACTCTGCCTATAAACCTCTTCTCATTGCAGTCACTCAGCTAACGAGTACGACTCAGCCCCAGATGAATGAAGAACAGAGAGTGTCTGGAACAGTTCTGGAAAGTGTGCTCCATTTTTCTAAGCTCGCCATGACGGCAGGTTGTGACGGAGTTGTGTGCTCACCTCACGAAGTAAAATCAATCAAAGCCTTTTGTCGTCCTGACTTCATCACGGTGACTCCTGGAATCCGTCCGATCGGAACTGATATGAACGATCAAAAACGTGTGACAACCCCGATGGATGCTCTTCGCATGGGAACAGACTTTATGGTCATCGGTCGACCTATCACTCAAAGCCCAAGTCCTCTGATCGCTTTGGCGAATATCACGAAAGAGGAATAGCATGAATTCAAGCAAGGTCATCGCTGAAATTCTCTTAAAAGAGAAAGCTGTTTTCTTAAGACCACAGGACCTATTCACGTGGACTTCTGGAATTAAGTCACCAGTCTATTGCGATAATCGTCTGCTCATTTCTACCGTTGATTCAAGACAGACAATCGTAAGTTCATTTTGCGAAACAATAAGATCCATGAATGTTGATGTCATCGCGGGTACTGCGACTGCAGGAATCCCCTGGGCCGCATGGATCGCGATGGAGATGAAACTTCCCCTTGTGTACGTACGCAGTTCGAGCAAGGATCACGGACGCCAAAATGCGATTGAAGGGCAGATATCCAAAGGCAAGAGCGTTGTGTTGATTGAGGACTTGATTTCTACGGGTAAAAGTTCCATTGCAGCAGCTCAAAAGCTTCAGGAATCAGGCGTAGAAGTAAAAAGTGTCATCAGTATTTTCAACTACGGCTTTTCCCAGGCAGCTGAAGTCTTCAGCAAGGCAACACTTCCCTTCAAATCACTCACTGATTTTGAAACTCTCGCCCATGTGGCGGTCGAACAAAAATATATGGACCCTCAGAGCTTGCAACAAGTTCTTGAATGGAAAAAAGGTGTCATCTTCCCATGAGCTCTCTCATCTATAAAAAGAAAATTCTTCATTTCTCCGGAATGGATCTCTCTGACCTCGCGAAAGGGAATAAAACTCCGTTTTTCGTTTATTCAGAAGATATCCTTGTTCACAACTACACAAGTTTTTACGAAGGAGCGAAGAAAGCTGGTATTCGCAAACCACTTGTTTGTTTTGCGATGAAATCGAATCCCAATAAAGAACTCGTCTCCATCCTCGCTGATCTCGGATCAGGAGCTGACATAGTTTCAGGAGGAGAACTTAAGCGCGCACTTGAAGCGGGCATCCCTTCCGAAAAAATTGTTTTCTCCGGCGTCGGAAAGACAAAAGAAGAAATCGACTACGCTCTCACTGTTTCCAAAAAAGGTATTTTCTCATTCAACGTTGAGTCCCTTGAAGAACTCGAACTCATCAACGAGTGCGCCAAAAAGCATAAACGCGAAGCACGCATCTGCTTCCGTCTTAACCCGGTCGTAAAAGCTCTCACTCACAAAAATATTTCAACCGGAAACAAAACCCACAAGTTCGGCCTCCTTGAAAAAGACGTTTACGACTCTCTCGGTAAAGCGAAGTACTGGAGCCACAGTAAACTCGTTGGCCTTTCTGTCCACATTGGAAGCCAGCTACTGGACCTTAAGGCCACGAAGAAGGCCGTCATCAAACTTTGTGAAGTCGCCCTCAAAACCAAAGCACCTCTTGAATTCCTCGACGTCGGCGGCGGACTCGGCGTTGACTATCACCCATCTGAATCTTCAAAGATGCCTGCAATTGATGATTATATGACTCTCGTCTCAACGACTCTGGAAAAGTACTACTACACAAAAACAGACAACGTTCCCCGGGTCGTTTTTGAACCTGGAAGAAGAATTGTGGCGAAGGCAGGAATTTTCGTCATGAGCGTTCTCCGGAATAAAATCTCAGAAAAAAATCATTTCCTTATCGTCGATGGTGGAATGAATGATTTCATGCGCCCTTCTCTCTACGGCGCATACCACGGTCTCACACCAGTGAAAGAAGCGAAGAACGCAACCAATTGCCACGTTGTTGGACCTATCTGCGAAACATCAGATTGCTTCGGCTCTGACCGCAAACTTCCTAAGATGTCTGCTGGTGAGCTTCTGGTTCTCGAAGACACCGGTGCCTACGGCTACAGCATGGGATCAAACTACAATCTGCGAGGTCGTCCACTCGAGATATTGATCAATAAGAAAAAGAAGATCAAAACGATAAATAAGGCCCAGCCCTACGAAGACCTGACTTAAGGGTTACAAACATCAAGCATGAAATATGGGGTGCGAGGATGAATGAAGCGCTTCTCATGAGAGATAAAGACCTGTCGATACCAACAAAGACTCTAAGATAAAAAAATTATTCTTTTATTTTAGCTCTGAACTTTCCACGTCGAACTTCCATCAGGATTATCTTTCAGGACAATATTCTTCGCTGCCAGTTCTTTCCTGATTTCATCCGCTCTTGCCCAGTTCTTCGAAGCTTTTGCTGTCTTTCTCTCTTCAATCAAATTTTCGATCCATTGACTGTCAATGTCTGAGCCTTCGAGGCTTTGCTCGTTTTTTCTAAGGCTCAAAAGAGTTGCCTCAGGATCACTGCTCACAAATCCCATTGAATCTCTGACAAAGTTTACGATTTTCAAGATCTCTGTCACCGAATTCTGCGACAGTGAATCTCTGTTATGACGAGCGTGTCTGATAAAGGTGAAGAACGTACCGAGAGCACCTGCCGAGTTAAAGTCATTAGAAAGATCATCTTTCATCTTCTCAATACAGCCCATGATCTCCGCATCGTCGGCAGTTCCTGTAGCTTTATATGTTTCCGCCTCTACGACGAACTCATGAATCCTCTTCACTTCTTCAAGTGCGCGCTGAACGACCTCATCCGTCCACTCGAGCCGGGCACGATAATGAACTGAAAGAAGGAGATGCCTCAGCACCTGACCTGAATATTTTTCAACGAAGTCACGGATACGAACTACGTTTCCAAGTGACTTACTCATTTTCTCTGAACCGAAGTTCAGGAACTCGTGGTGAACCCAGTTATTACAGAAAGGACAATTGTTCGCAGCTTCACTCTGAGCAATTTCATTTTCGTGGTGAGGGAACATCAGATCGACACCACCATGATGAATATCGAGAGTCTCACCAAGAAATTTCTTCGCCATGGCAGAGCATTCAATATGCCAGCCCGGACGACCTTGGCCCCATGGAGAATCCCAGAACGGTTCACCCGGCTTGGCGGGTTTCCAGAGAACGAAATCAGCAGAGTTTCTCTTCTTCTTATCAACTTCAACCCGGATTCCATGCTGAAGACTATCCAGATCTTTTTTAGAAAGCTTTCCATAGTCGGCAAAAGACGGAACATCGAAGAGCACTTCCCCTTCAACAACATAAGCCTTTTTATTTCTAATGATGTCTTCGATCATCTTGATGATTTCGGGCATCGTCTCAGAAACTTTTGGCGTATGAGTGGGAGGAATCATTCCAAGGAAACCAAAGTCGGTCTCGCACTCTTTCACGAATAGAGCGGCGAACTCAATGGCGTCTTTACCGAGTTCACGTGCACGCTCAATGATTTTGTCATCAACGTCAGTATAGTTCCGGACAAAAGTCACTTCATAACCAAACGACTTCAGGACACGATGGATGAGATCGCCGACGACGAATGCGCGGGCATTCCCGATGTGAGCAAAATCATAAGTCGTGGGTCCGCAGGAGTAGTAATTCACTTTGCCGGGCTTCACCGGAACAAAAGTTTCTTTCTTGCGGGAGAGATTATTATGAATTTTGATTTCTTTCATCGTTGCCTTATTTTTTAAGCTCTGAAACACGTTTTTTAAGTACATTGACGGGAGTGAGAGGAATGATGAGCTTCAGCTCCGGACCGTGATCCTGACCTGTGAGAGTGGCCCGCACTCCCTGGAACAATGGTTTCCCTTTGATCGCGAGTTCTTTCTTCACGTGATCCATCCAGCCGTTAAGCTCAACCTCAGTAATGTACTCTGTGGTAACTTTACTGATTTCTCCGTGAATGTAGTCGACGATTTTCGGCGTAGTCTCCCATCCGAGAATTTCCTTCAGAGCATCAGTCATCTCAAAACTTTCTTTCAGGAAAGTATTGTTGATAAAAACCGGAATCTCATTCAGAAAATGAACGTAGGGTTTGGCACTCTCGACTGCAGCTGTCTTCCAGGCAGGAGTCTGCTTCTTTAAAAACTCTGTCTCCGGAAGTTCCTCAACAAGTTTCAGAAGATCAGGTGTCGCGAGTTTTTTGATGTGCTGGCCATTCACCCATTTAAGTTTTTCCAGATCGTACATCGCTGAGTGGGCCGAGAATCTCTCAATGTCAAAAATATCAAAGAGCTCTTCTTTATCAAAGATGTCTGTTTCTTTCGGATGAGACCATCCCAGAAGTGTGAGGTAGTTGCACAGAGCTTCAGGTAAATAGTGTTCATTCTTGTAGAGATTGACCGAGGTAGCACCATGGCGCTTCGAGAGCTTCTGGCGATCGTGCCCGATAAGAAGTGAAACGTGAGCAAACTGAGGCGGCTTTGCACTCAGAGCTTCGTAAATCATCAGCTGACGAACAGTATTGTTCAGGTGATCTTCTCCGCGAATAACGTGAGTGATCTCCATGAGCATATCGTCCACAACACAACAGTAGTTATAAACCGGCAATCCATTTGATCTCACGATCACAAAATCGCCGACCATACCTTCAGGATACGTGACTTCGCCTTTCACTTTGTCATTTAGAGTATAGGCCTTATCAGGAGCACGGAAACGAATCGCGCATTTTTCACCGGCTGCGACTCTCTTCTTTGCTTCTGCATTGAACTCTGGATTTTTCCATTTCCCATCGTAGCGCGGATCCCCGCCTTCAAGTTCAGAGCGTTTCTTCATTTCTTCCAGCTCTTCATCCGTACAGAAATCGTAGTAAGCGAGATTTTTCTCAATCAGCTGCTGGGCATATTTCGTATAGATTTCACCGCGCTCAGACTGGCGATAAGGAGCGTACTTGGGATTGGGTTTGTCGGGACCTTCGTTGTGATGAATGCCGAGCCACTTCAGGTCTTCAATCTGGAGAGCTTCATACTCAGCTTTCGAGCGTTCAAGATCAGTGTCTTCGATACGAAGAACAAATGTCCCGCCAACGGCCTTGGCGTATAAGTAATTGTATAAAGCTGTACGTGCTCCACCGATGTGCAAATAGCCAGTCGGCGAAGGGGCGAATCTTACGCGAACTGCTGGGTTCTGTGTGGTCATAAATCGGTGCTCCTCTCGTGTGAGAAAAAGGGTACACCGGACTCAATATTTTGGGAATGTTACTACGGGTAGAGAGAGTCGATTTTCTCGGAAATCGAGCCTTCCGGAGCGCCTGAAGAAAGAGAGATTTCCTTCACGATCAGCTCTTTACACTGATCCAGCATTTTTCTTTCTCCGAATGACAGTTTCTTTGTCATTTTGAGAAGCAAAAGCTGACGAAGAACATCGGCGATCTCAAGCAGTGAGCCAGTCTTCACTTTGAGTGTGTACTCGCGATGACGACGGTTCCAGGTCGACATGTCGACCTTCACATTCTGGTCCTGAAGAAGCTGAAAGACACCATTAATATCAGTTGTTGGAATCAAAGCGCGAACGCCTTCTTTGCTATCAACCGGAATCATCACTTTCATACCGTTGGTGATGACCTTGATGATGTAGAAGCTTTTCTGTTCACCATTAAGTTCTTTGGTGTCGACGCTGCAGATCTGGCCCACACCGTGGCCGGGACATACAACATGGTCTCCGAGGTTAAACATGAAAACTCCTAAGTCTGAATGCGGGATTACCTTACTGTTATAACGCACTCGACCTTCGAGAGCCATGACTAGTGTAAAAATTACATAGGTTTCAAGAACTTAGAGACTTACTTGGTGGGTTTAGACGGTAAAAACTTCAGGGTTTAGATAAAAAAAAAGGGCCCTGCCGAAGCAGGACCCCTTAAAAGAACAATTCTTAGAAAAGAACGTCAACTTTGAGAACGTTAAGTTTGAATTCAGTTGTTGAAGCTTTCTCACCAACTTTAGGATCTGTGTTCGTGATCGCAACCTGAAGAGATGGTGACCAGTTGTAGTTCATACCCCAGAGAGTTCCGAGAGAGAAACGGTGACCGCCTTCGAGTGTCCAAGCATTTGTCTTGTCATCAGCAGTTTCGTCGCCAGCTGAATCGTCAGTCTGTGTTTTTGCCATAGAGTATTTCAGACCAACATAATGAGTGTCTGAAAGCTGACCAGCAAAGTTGTAGATCGCGAAGAGACCCCAACGATTTGCTTTAGTCTCGGCCTTATCAGCACCCTCTTGCATGTAGTTCGCGTAATCAACACCAAGCTGAACAGCTGGAACGATTGCGTAAGCGTAGTTCAAAGCAAGGTTTCTTTCAGTGTTGTGAGTATTACCACCGTTAGAGTGATAGAGATCAAGAGAACGCTCTTGTTCGCCACCGCGGTCATTTTCAAAACCAGACAAAGTAACCATAGACTTAGACGCAAATGCAGAAACAGATGTGAGAGCAATAAAACCAACAAGCAACTTTTTCATAGTATCTCCTTTCGAAAAGTTTCTTAGACTGTCTTTTGTACTAGAAAATAATAGCAAGGACTTACGTTCATTGGAAATGGAGATTCATTTAGATTGAGAAAAAAGTTTGATTAAAAAGAATTAAGCTTAAAAACATGATGCAGAGAGCGTTAAAAAAACATCATGCAGTAAAAAAAAAGGGGCGAGAGAGAAAACTTTCCCTCTCGCCCCTACGGAAGATTAGAACCTATTTACGACTTCGTGTTTTTCAAAGAAATATGCAATTTCTCTCTCGGCTGCCGCCTGAGAATCAGATCCGTGAACTGAATTTTCACCGACAGATTTTGCAAACATTTTACGGATTGTACCTTCAGCAGCGTTCGCAGGGTTCGTTGCCCCCATGAGTTCGCGGTTTTTAGCAACTGCGTTCTCGCCTTCGAGAACGAGGAGCATAACCGGACCTGATGTCATAAAATTGACAAGCTCGCCGAAGAAAGGACGCTCTTTGTGCTCGATATAGAAACCTTCTGCTTTCTCTTTAGAGAGCTTAGCAAATTTGGCAGCAGCAATGCGGAGACCATTTTTCTCGAAGTGAGCAATGATATTCCCGATATTGTTATCAAGAGTTGAATTTGGTTTTACGATCGAGAACGTTTTTTCATTGGCCATGATGCCTCCTTAAATATCGACTAAAAAATTATTTCTTTAAAACTTCAGCAATCTTCTGTCCAAGCTCCGCAGGAGAACGGGCGATTGTGACACCACATTCCTGAAGGATTTTGAACTTCGCCTCAGCAGAATCATCAGCACCAGAAATGATTGCTCCAGCGTGGCCCATGCGTTTTCCTTTCGGAGCAGCGGCACCAGCAATGAAACTAACTACGGGTTTCGTCATATTCGCTTTGATCCAGCGGGCAGCATCTGTTTCAGCTGTTCCACCAATTTCACCGATCATGATCACAGCTTTGGTTTCAGGATCTTTCTCGAACATCTCCAAACAGTCAATGAAGTTCGTTCCATTAACAGGATCTCCACCAATTCCCACACATGTAGACTGGCCAATTTCACGTTGAGTCAGCTGATAAACAGCTTCGTAAGTGAGAGTTCCTGAACGCGAGATAACGCCGACGTTACCTGGCATATGAATATGGCCAGGCATAATTCCGATTTTGCATTCACCTGGTGTGATAACACCAGGACAGTTCGGACCGATGAGGCGAGATTTAGAACCTTTCAATGCCCCTTTAACTCTGATCATATCCAGAACAGGAATTCCTTCCGTAATACAGATGATGAGTGGCATGCCGGCTTCAACACATTCAAGAATTGAATCAGCAGCGTAAGGAGGTGGAACGAAGATCATCGCAGCATTAGCACCAGTTTCAGACATAGCTTCGAAAACTGTGTTGAAGACTGGAATGCCTTCATGAACTGTGCCGCCCTTACCTGGAGTTACTCCGCCAACAACATTCGTACCGTAGTCACGGCTCTGAAGTGTGTGGAAAGTTCCTTGTTTGCCCGTGAGACCAACAGTGATGAGTTTTGTATTTCTGTTAATTAAGATAGCCATATAATTAAGCTCCCTTCGCAGCAGCGACTGCTTTCTGAGCAGCATCGGCAAGATCATTGGCCGGAGTAATTTTCAATCCAGATTCAGCGAGAATTTTTTTCCCGAGAGCAACGTTGGTACCTTCGAGGCGAACAACAAGAGGAATTTTAAGTCCCATCTCTCTGGCAGCATCAACAACACCGTTGGCGATGATGTCACACTTCATGATCCCACCGAAGATGTTCACGAGAATTGCTTTCACGTTTTTATCCTGGAGAATAATTGAAAATGCTTTTTGTACTGTTTCTTTCGTCGCCCCACCGCCCACATCAAGGAAGTTCGCCGGAGTTCCGCCGTAAAGTTTAAGAATGTCGAGAGTTCCCATCGCGAGACCGGCACCGTTAACAAGGCAGCCGATATTTCCGTCGAGAGAGATGTATGAGAGACCGAATTTACCAGCTTCAAGTTCTTGAGCCGATTCTTCTGTGATGTCTCTCAATGCTTCAATTTCCGGGTGGCGGAAGAGAGCGTTATCATCGAAGTTTAGTTTTCCATCGAGAGCGATAACATCCCCTGTCTTCGTTGTGACGAGAGGATTGATTTCTGCAATCGAGCAGTCTTTCTGAGTGTAGAGGTTATAAAGTCCTTCGAAGAACTTGATCGCCTTGTTCAGAGTCTCGCCTTTCAGGCCAAGCGCGTATCCAAGCTTACGACCGATAGCTGGTGTAAAACCAGAAGCCGGATCAATGTGCGCTTTGATGATTTTTTCCGGAGTATCGTGAGCAACTTTCTCGATCTCCATCCCGCCTTCCATGGACACCATGAAAGCGAGTTTTCCTACTGTGCGATCAAGAACGATCCCGCAATAGTATTCGTGATCAATATCACAGCCCTGTTCAACGAGAACTTTCAGAACTTTTTTCCCTTCAGGACCAGTCTGGTGAGTGATGAGCTGCATGCCAAGAATTTCCTTGGCGTACTTTTCAACTTCCTCGAGAGACTTAGCGAGCTTGACTCCGCCGCCTTTACCGCGTCCACCGGCATGAATCTGAGCTTTAACAACCCAAACCTTACCATCAAGTTTTTTGGCGACTTCTACAGCTTCCGCTGGAGTATCGGCCACACCACCTTTCAAAACGGCGATGTTAAACTGTCGCATCAGGTCTTTAGCCTGGTACTCATGAACGTTCATGATGACTCCTTAAATATTCAAAAATCGAATAGTGTCATTATAGTCATTTTGCGAACCCTATCAATGAAAAGGTCTTGAAAAACGTGGCCTCACAGAGGCATGATGAGAGCGCATAACGTCAAAAACCCTCAGGGATTTCTTATGAAAAAATATTTTGTTCTTCACCCCGCCGTCTTCAAGCTCGACGGAGGCGCTATGTTCGGAATTATTCCTAAACCACTATGGTCTAAGGCCATTCCGGCGGACGAACAAAATCGCATTCTCTTGAGTCTGCGTGTCATGTTGATTCAGATGGGGAAGAGAAACATCCTGATTGATACCGGTATTGGTGACTATCACGGTGAAAAGTTTGACGACAGATTTGGGGTGAAAGGATCCGCTGATCCACTCATAGAGACATTAAAAAATGAGCATCATCTGCAACCATCAGACATCACAGATTTGATTGTCTCTCACCTTCACTTTGATCACATCGGTGGACTTGGCGGGAAGACGGATGAGCATCAGATTCTTTTTCCGGAAGCAACTCTTCACATTCACCGTCAACATTATGACTATTCTCTGAAGCCGACTGTGCGTGACACGGGCTCTTTTCATTCCCAATATTTTAAACCTCTGATCGAGAGAGCTGAAAAGGACAGGAAAGTTCACTGGCTCACAGGTGAAAGTGGCGAAATTCTCCGCGATGGATCAGATGTTCTCAACTTTCGTTGCTCTTTTGGCCATACGCCATATCTCATGCACGCCTACGATGAGAAATTTATTTATATGGCCGATCTTGTTCCAACGAGTCATCACATCTCTCTTCCCTGGGTCATGGGGTATGATATCTCTCCGGGCAAGACAACTCAGGATAAGGAAGAATTTTACAAATTTATTATCGACAAGAATCTCACCATGATTTTTGAACATGACATGGAATTTTGGGGCGCAAAAGTGAAGGCCAAAGGTCACGACTTTGAAGCCGCCGTGAAATTTCCGGTTAAGGAACTTTCTGCGCCTCGATCAGAAGTATCTTTTGCTTAATTTTTTCTTCCAGTGCTGAGAACGATTTTTCGATTTTCAGTTTTTCTTCATTTAACTGAACACGCTTAGGCGTTTTGAGTGATTGCAGCCTTTCAATAATTTTCATCGATTCAAGACCGACTTCCTTGCTGCTTACTTTTATCATATTTTCATAGTCATTCAGGTCAGAAATTCTGGTTGTCGCGTCCGGAGATTTTTTCTTGAAATCATCTTCATTGGAAATCACAAAGCTTGTAAGTGTATGACCAAACTGGCGGGTATAAATCTGCACACCTTCTTTCAGAGTGTCCTTAAATTTCCTCGAGTCTCTTTCAAGGAGCTCCATAAAAAATTGCTCGATCTGCATGCTGATGGCTTCAAGAGTCTGGAGTTTTTCCACCATCTCCTGCCAGAGGATATTCTCCTTAGATTGTTCTTTCCGGAGAATTTCCTGCTTTTTCAGGTTGAGACGATTAAGCAGAAGATTAAATTCCTTCGCTCCCTGTGGGAAAAGGACAATTTTTGTTCGAGCTATGTATTCAGCATCAGGTTCTTTAAATCTATTGGCAGCTTTGGGAATAATTCCGTCCCAATGACAGTTCTTGGCCACGACATCCATTTCATAAAGACCGGGAACAACTTTTTGGCCGGTTTGAAATTCAAATCTGCTGAACTCAACAATATGTCCTTTCAGCATGCCCTTAGACTTGAAGGCAATTTCCTGATCCTTCATACTTAAAAGCTTATCTTTTACGGCATGAAACTCAGCTTCGACCTGGCAGGTCTGATACGAGGAAGTTACCAGCCAGATGGAAGACAAATCACCGGGTACGAATTCC
This sequence comes from Bacteriovorax stolpii, assembly GCA_945883845.1. Taxonomy (GTDB): domain Bacteria; phylum Bdellovibrionota; class Bacteriovoracia; order Bacteriovoracales; family Bacteriovoracaceae; genus Peredibacter. Next base: position 28,525 of record CAMCYI010000015.1, read on the forward strand.
TTGAAAAAAATCTTTTTATCCCAGCCATCAAACTGCATTTCACTCTGAATTCTTTCGTGGAGCTCTAGAGTCATTTTTGTTTGGCGATGAAGAGAGAAAACTTCTTTTCCCTTCAGCCACTGAATATAAAACAAATAGACTGACAGAAGGATGGCCAAAGCCAAAACGGGCCCGACGAGACTGATGTTTCGTTTTGCTTTTTCAACAGAAGGCTCAGTCTCAGGCAAAGGCGGCAAAGGTGGAACGTCCTCAGCATCAACTTCAACAGGGGCGGAAACATTTTTCAACACTGGAACCGGTGGCAGATAATCCATCGTTTCATCGGCCGGTTTCTGCATTGGAATGGGCGGTGGAGGTGCAAGTTTCGCAGCTTCGTATTGGTAAATGGCCTGTTTTAAAGACACTGTATCGCTCAGGCCCTCAGACCAGATTTTTGTTTCGGCTGGAATTTTTTTTTGCTGGAATTTATTCTTGAGCGCATCGAGGGAATAAGGGCCCTCATGTCCCGAAGGGAGCATGATAAACCATCTCAGAGAGTCCTTGTCAGTCCATTCGAAATTTGACAGCTTCATATGACCTATACGGAAATAAGAATATTTTATGACGAAGCCCACCAACACTCAATCAGAAAAGAGAAAATCAGAATCTCTGGCCTCTCGTTTCAGCGAAAAAGCCTCTGAAAATGAGAACGACGTTATTTTCATGAAGAGTTCCTCTGATGAAGGAGTGATCCGGAATGGCGGAAGAAACGGCGCCCGATTTGCCCCGCAGTCTCTTTTGAGTTTCTTTAAAAAATTCAACCTCAACTCAAAACTCGCGCCTAAAAATTTTTTGGAACTCGAAGTTTCAGATTCTGCTCTTGAAAGAAAAGATTTTAACGAAGCACAAGCAGTCGAAACCGGTAAAATTCAGAAAATCCTAGCAGCTTATTCACAAGCGACCGTTTTCCACCTTGGAGGCGGACATGATCACGTTTATCCGCTTCTTTCTGCCCTGGGAAAAAAGCATCAGGACATCATTGTCATCAACATTGATGCCCACGCCGATACCCGGGCCGATGACGAATCACACTCAGGAAATCCCTTCAGAAAATTCTCAGATTCATTTAACGGAAAATTTCATCTCGTCCAGGTCGGGCTACATCCTTTTGCCAATAGCATGAGTACAATGGCCCCGCTAAAGCAGGGAAAAATGTCCGTTATCTGGAAAGATGAAATCTCGAAAGAAAAACTGAGCGCACTCATTACCAAAGAAATTAAACCAGATACGTTTGTTCTCTTTAGCCTCGATGCCGATGCACTTTGCGGACATCTTGTTCCGGGTGTCAGTGCTGTGAACGGAGATGGTTTAAACCTCGATGAACTCAAAATGATCAGGGAATTTTATAGCGAACTGACTCTCTCGCATCGTCCGCTCGTAGGAATTTATGAGCTCAACCCAGTCTATGACACATTATCAGCACTCAGCATGCGAACGATGGCGGGACTTCTCTACGATTGGTTATAAAAAAAAAGCCCGTCGCGAAGACGGGCTTTTTTTTGAGAGACATAGGAGAAGCTAAAAAAATCCTTTCTTTAACTCCAACACACACGCTCTTTTATAAGCAAAGGCCGTGCCAATTTTTTTAAGCAGTTTTCCTTTTATTCCTAGAATGACTTCAATCACTTAACGCATGACTCACTTTTCGTGATGTCAAAGTCATGACTTTTTCCAAAAAAAAGCGCCAAAGTTATGACTTGTTGCCAAATGACTCATCCGGAAAAGACTTAGACTTAAGATCAAGTTTTAGCTTCAAAAAATCGTCATAAATAGGCATAATGGCCACAATTTATGAAACCAAGTCTCATGTTTACTTCAAAGGAGAAGTTCAATGTTCACACGCGCTATTTTTTCTACTCTCATGATTGGCCTTCTTGCTGTTGGTTGTTCTTCTAAACCTAAAAATAGCCAGGATCTTGCTGCTGCAGGAAACGCTGATGGAGCAAACTCAGGTCTTACTCTCGAACTCAATGGTGATTCTGATTCAAATAAGGCCGGCGGTCTCCGCACTGTTTTCTTTGGTTATGATTCTTCCAACCTCGATTCAGAAGGCAAAGAAACTCTCAAAAACAACGCTGAATTTCTTAAGACAAATGCAGCTGTTGAAGTTCAAGTTGAAGGTCACTGCGATGAGCGCGGCGGACGTCAGTACAACCTCGCTCTCGGCGAACGTCGTGCGAAGTCAGTTCGTGATCATCTCGTAGCTCTTGGCGTAGCTGCTAAGCGTGTTTCAATCGTTTCTTACGGAAACGAGAGACCATCTACTGAAGGTCACGACGAATCTGCATGGTCAAAAAACCGTCGCGGGAACTTCGTTGTTACAGCTAAGTAATCTCCTTTTTCTATCGTTTTTACTTATGGCGTGTGGTCTTACCACCACACGTCCTAAAATCGAGATGAGCTACGCGCAAGTTGCTTTTCTCGCCGCTAAAGAGGCCGGAGCTGATGTCCATGCCTCGAATCTTTTCCGCCAGGCCGAGGATTACTATCTGAAGGCCAAATCCGCCTATCGCCGTAAGTATTTCAACAAAGCAAAAGAGTACGCCCTCGTTTCGAAAAAATTCTCAGAGCAAGCCGAATACGCGGCAGTAAGAAAAAAAGCCCTTGAAGGTAATGCGGAATAAAACTTTCTGAGATAAAATGATTTCATCTACTTTCAGAGGTGAACTTCATGAAAAATTCCATTCTTCTCGCCATTCTTCTTATCTCAACTACAGCGTGTATTAAAACAGCTGAGCAGGTCCAGCGTGAGAAGAAAGTGGAATCTATGTCTGAGCAAATGAAAGACTCGCAAGGTCTGGTTTCCGAGATGGTAGATAACATGAAGGATCTTCAGTCCCAGCTCAACCGCATGAACGGAAAGATTGAAGAACTCGAGCACCGTCAAAAACAGGGTAGTCCTGAAATGAGTCAGATGAGTGAATCAGTGGCCCTGATCAAATCTCAACAGGAAGCTCAGAATGTTCAACTGCTTCAGATTCAGGCAGAGCTCAAGGAGCAACGTGCGTTTCTTGAAAAAGTGACAAGCTCACTTGGTGCGATCCACTCTGACTCTGCTCCGAAGTCGAAAAAAAAAAGCGCTAAACAACAACTGAACTCAGGTCTTGATCTCATTAAGGCCGACAAATATTCTGAAGCAAAAGATGTTCTCGAAACATTGATCGATCATCAGGAATTAACTCCGGGTGATAAGAACAAGGTTCTGTTTGGTCTTGGTAAAGCCGAGTACTACTCAAAGAACTACGACAAAGGTCTGGTCTACTTCAGCAAGATCTACACGAAATTCCCTAAAGCAACGCTCGCTCCTTCCTCCCTTCTCTTCATCGGCCGCTCACTTGATAAGCTGGGCAAGAAAGAAGAAGCAAAAGAAGCTCTCTCACAGGTAAGCGAACAATATCCCGGCTCACCGGAAGCATCCGAAGCTAAGAAAGAAATCTAATTGACCAAGAAAAAAATCATCCTGGGTATTGAGACGAGTTGTGATGATACTTCCATTTGTATTCTGGAAGTCGAAGGCAACGAACGGAAAGTTCTCTCACTTAACTCCTATAACCAGGATTTTTTGCTCGCAAAATGGGGCGGCGTCGTTCCAGAACTCGCTGCACGCTCACATGTGAAAGCACTTCCTCCACTTTTGCAGGTGGGATTTCAGGAAGCTGGTGTTAAGCCAGAAGATATAACTGAAGTAGCAGTGACAACACATCCCGGACTTGTGGGATCTCTCCTTACGGGAATCAATCTCGCAAAAACATTCGCTCTCATTCAAAAGTTACCCATTAATCCAGTAAACCATTTGTATGCGCACCTTGAAGCTATTCATCTGACGGAAAAAATTTCATATCCCTATCTGGGAATTCTCGTCAGTGGTGGACACTCGGCCATGTTGTGGGTTGAAGGGCCTTCGGAGATGAAAGTTCTCGGTAACACACTTGATGATGCTGCCGGTGAAGCTTTTGATAAAGGCGGAAAAGTTCTTGGTGTCGGATATCCGGCCGGGAAAATCATCGATGAACTCGCAGTTAACGGTGATAAAAAACGTTTTGCTTTTCCCGTAAGCTATATGCGAGACCGTCCTGGTAAAATGAGCTTCTCTGGTCTGAAAACTGCTCTTCGTGTACAGGTGGATAAGATGAGTGCGGAAGAAAAGAAAACTGAGCTGGCCAATCTCTGCGCAAGTTATCAGGAAGCGATCGTGCAAACTCTCCGGATTAAAACCGAAGAGGTCATTGAAAAAGTTCTGAACCTCAAGCTCAAAACATTTGATACGCCTATCGTCCTTGGCGGTGGTGTTGCCTGTAACTCACGGCTTAGAACAGTCATGAAAGAAGCTTTCAAAAATGTTCACGTCGTAAAGCCCATGTACTGCACAGATAATGCCGCCATGATTGCTCACTGGGCATCTTTGAATCCCGGCAACGCTCAAAGTTTTCCTGAATGCCTGGGCCTCGATGCTCAGAATCGTTTTCTGGAGAAGAAATGAGCCACAAGTTTCCTCTCGCCAATAAAAGTTTCGGTCAGCATTTTCTCAATAGTCCTAATGTGATTCAGAAAATTACAGGCCCGCTTCCTGAGGAAACGGATGCGATTGTAGAAATCGGACCAGGCCCCGCTGTCCTTACACCTCATCTGGCACGCTACAATCTTCCGACTTTTGTCATTGAGATGGATGAACGTTTTGTGGAAGCACTTAATGCCATCGTCGGCCCTGAACGTGTGTTCCGTCAGGATGCTCTCGAGTTCGACTGGCAAAAATTTCTGACAGAGAATAAATTCTCCAACATCTGGCTTGTGAGTAACCTTCCTTATAATGTCAGCGTTCCCCTCACCCTTTCTTTTCTGCGCATCCCTCAAATCAAAAACATGACATTGATGTATCAGAAAGAAGTGGCCGATAAAATCCTTCCGAAAGAACAGAGAAATTCAATGGGCTCTCTCCATTCACTTTGTCTTTCGCAGTTTGAATTGAAGAATGTTGTTTATGCCCCACCTGGTGCTTTTGTTCCGCCACCGAAAGTTGATTCTCAGGTTCTTGGTTTCAAGAGAAGAATAGATCCACTTGTTCCGCTCAAAGAAGTTGATGCTTATGAAAAATTTCTGCGGTTGGTTTTTGCTCAGAGAAGAAAACAGCTGGGTGGGATTCTTCGCGCCGAATGGGGCCAGGAACTCATGGAAAAACGTTTTCAAAAAACCGGCATCTCTGTCACGATCCGGGCCGAGGCCCTGACAATGGATCAGGTTTTAAATTTATATCGTTCAGTTGAAAGCATCCGCTAGAGACCATCTTCGCCTTCTCAGGAAGCAAGCTCACTGGTATAGTGTCCGTCCATGGGTGTAAAAATCATTTGTAAGAACAGCCGGGCCCACTACGATTACTTCATAGAAGATAAGTATGAATGCGGCGTGTCACTAGTCGGAACCGAAGTAAAGTCTCTTCGCCAGGGTAAAGGTAAAATTGATGAAGCCTACGTGATCATCGATTCCAAAGGTGAAACCTGGCTCCAAAATGCAACAATTCCGCACTATGATTTCGGAAATATCAACAATCATCCCGAGACAAGAAAGCGCAAATTGCTTCTTAAGCGTGAGGAAATACAGGCCATAAACAAAAAAATGGCCATGAAAGGTTACTCCCTCATTCCTCTTTCCATGTACTTCAAGGACTCTTTAGTTAAGTGTGAAATCGCTCTAGCGAAAGGGAAAAAACTCTTTGATAAGCGCGATACTGCTGCTAAAAAGGACGTAGAGCGTAAACTTAGACAGGGACAGTTTGATTAAATGGAAGCCCAACTCGACAATGTAAGACAAATTTATCCGCTGAATCAAACGAAGAACTTCTCTCACGATGAAGCTCTCGAACTCGTCCCTCTTTTGATGCACATCTCTGCAAAAACAAAGAGAGAGTTGAACGTTCTCAATTCTCAACTTTCTTTTTTCAAAACCAATTCTGACAAGGCCCAGTCAATTCAGGACAAGATCAATACTTCCCTACAGGCCTGGTCTGATAAAATCCGCCGTCTCGGTGCGATTCCTGTTTCTCTCTGCAAAGTCCGCATTCCGGGCGAAGACAGTCACTATCTCTGGGAATACCCTGAGAATAAACTGTTCATGCATTAAGAAGAAGTTCTCTCACACCTTCAATCAACACTTTCATTGCGATTAATCCGAGCAGGATATTTACGCCTGTATCAAATTTCTGATCAGAGATTTTTTTACTGATCGGAATCGAAATCCCGACACCGACAAGAGACCCCAGTACGAGTATTCCGACGTGTTCCAGAATGGCCGCAAAGTTAATTCCTGCAGCACCTGTGAACGCAATAATCTTCGTCAGCTGCAACAGAAACTGTCCAGCACTCTTGGTCGAGAGACTACCCTGCCTTTCGATTTTAAGGCGGTTAAAAAATGGAGTTACCATTGGACCCACGGCACCCATAAAAACTCCCAGAAAACCGGAAACAGCACCCAGAAGAGCGAAGACAACTTTCGAAGGCTCGTTTTGAACTTTAAATTTCCAGGGAAAGATGGAAGCGATAATGAACACGCCAACGATGATTTTCAGGATACCGGGATTTATGCTCTCGAATAAAAGTGCCGCCAGCCACGCGAACGGGAGCATCAGACTTCCGTAAGCAAAAACAACTTTCCAGTGAACGTTCTTCCAGAAAATTCCGGTGCGTAATCCATTGGCCGCGAGCTGGGTAAAGGCGTGCAGAGGAATCGCGAGCTCAGGAGGATAAATCAGGAGAAGGCCCGCGAGAATAAGAGTGCCGCCGCCCAAACCTGTAAGACTTGTGACAAGTGAGCCGACAGTAACAAGAAGGAATAGAAGAATCAAAGAAGTCACTACCAGCTCCGGTAGTCTTCATAGAGGGCGTTTTTTTGCATCATGGCCCCGAAGGCGAGATCAAGCTCGAAAGCAAAGAGCTTGCTGATTTTATAATAGCGATCAAAATTCTGAACGAGATCCTTCTCAATGACTTCGAAGTCTTTCGGATTCATGAGCCCTTTGCGGTGACCTTTCCCCAGTTGGGAACCTACGCAATAAGCGAAGTCACATTGCTCATCTTTATCCAGAAACTTTTTCACTTTCACGGCGAAGCTTGGAATTTCCCGGCCCCAGTACTGCTTATTCTGAAACGTACAATACCCTAGGCGGTCTTCCATTCCATCAGCGAAAATCTTGCTGGCCTCAATCATGCGCTGGCCATGATGTGCGAATGGAGAAAAGAAAAATTTATTATTTTTCTCTTCGTAGACTTCTTTGATATCAAGAATGATGGCGTCTTTGTGGGAATCTACATTTTTTGGCATCAGATTATAGATGTAATGTTTTTTGCCGAGACTTCCCGGAGTGTGTCCAACTTCCGAAATCATATAATCAGAGAGGAGACCTTGTTCCTGCCGTGATTCAAGAAACTTTTGCAGAAGCAGCTGAACCTGCTCGCTCTTGGGTGAAACAGCGTAGTCACGCATCTTCTTAGCCCAGCGCTTGTTGGACTTCAGATATTCGCGTGTGTTGATCTGCCATTTCTCGGGTTCAACCGTTTTGAGAAGCTTCAGCTGTTTGGCGGGAATCTCAGGATTCAGATAATGAGTAATGTACGCATCAAGAAAATGTTCAACGACTATGCGGGATAGAAAACCTTCATCTTCTTCACGATGAAGTGAAATAGAAGCAAGAAACCGGATGATATCCCAGCAATAGGGACCCATTCTTGAGCGGTCGAAATCCATCATCGCGGAACCGTGAAAAGTCCGGACGTAGTTATCAATGTGAGGATTACCGTGAATGAAAGTGGTGGGAACTTTATTAAGATCGAGGAAACGATATAGTCGGCTTTGCATCACCGGTCCGGCCATACGGAACAGCAAGTAGCGGGCCTGCTTTCGATTCATACCTTGTAGACTTAAGCGTTTCTGAAAGTCTTCACTTCGACGCAAATATTCTTCCATCAATTAACTATGGAGCGTAACAGTATTGGGGTCAACTAGGATTTCACATAATTCCCTCAATCGGGTAAGATCTTTTTCATGAAAGACAAGCTGAAGGCCCATTACCTGAAATTTGGTCCACGACCATTCGTCATTGCGGTGGTTTTCGTTCTGATCGTAACAGATCTGCTCAACAGTTTTTACATGAAGCTTTATTGGAAAGGTAAGGACATGTCGAACCTGATTGTTCGCCGGACCGCCATGGTGAACAAGCTTTCCCTGGAAGACTTCTCGCCGGACACACTTCTCGAGATGACGAAGTTCGTGGATAAGATGTTCATGTTCTTTCTCCTCATCGTTCTCGCTAACAATTTTTTCTTTTACTTCTTCTATCTTCGCAAGAAACTCTGGGCCCAGGGTTATGTTCTTTTCTACGCTCTCACAGCTGCTCTGTTCTCTGTGACATTCATCATGGATAACGGTGATCTCGGAGCTGGATGGATGATTTATAATATCTCCACGATCTTTATCTACGCCTATATCTTTATGGGAGTGAAGGTAACGAAGCTCGAGACTACCCTTGAAGATGGAAAGAAGGGACGATAAAGTTTCCGCCGTCTGAATTTCCCCACTCGGGAATATCGCGTAAACCATTCATCAGCATTTTCTGACCAACCACTGACAAAAGAAAAGAATCAAATGCCTGAGAATTTCGGACAATGGTATCAAGATCATTCTCGTAAATAAAAATGCTCATGTGATTTTCTACGTTGAGGATAATCTGCTCTCTCGCACCCGGGGCAAGATCCAGATCAGAGAGCTGAAACAAAAGTGACTTGCTGATGACTTTCGCGCGGTAGAGTTCAACGAGGCAGATCTGCACGTTACTTTCGAACATGGCAAGATCCGGTGGAAGATGGCGCAGGAGATAGTTCAATCGTGCCAGGAGCATAACGGAAACGTTTCCGAATGATTCGTACGAAATCTTGAAAACCTCAAGTAACTGATCGTAGTAATTTTTCCAGACCCAGAAATCCACCGGTCTGTGCCAGTACGGTGTGAAACCCTTGCGAAGTTTTCGCTTAAAGGACCTGGAGAGCATGTGCTCATCAGTGTTCTTATTTAAAAGATTTTTGGAGTAGTCCACTTCAAGAGATGAAACTCTTTCCTGCTCATACTTTTTCGGATTTTCTTTCTGAAATTTGGCATCGTCATCGAGAAGTTTTTTCATCTCCTCACGGACTTCAACCACACAAGTGCGAGGGCAGGCACTGGCGCCCTGACATTCTTTCAGGCACGAATCTTCGCAAGGAGCACGGCTGAGAGGAAAGTCGACGACGAGTTGTTTCAGTCCGTATTGTGTGACCCAGGAGGTGATGATTTCATCACGGTCGCGGATTTCTTCATCCTTCACCTGGTGAAGGGATTTTAAAAACCATCTTTTCTTTTCAGGATAATACTCGAGCAGAGAGAAAAAGAAGTTCTCTTTGCGGCCTCCGCCCAGACTCATTCCTGCAACATTGCGGACAGGAGAATTCAAACTGGCTCCTTAAAGTGGGGACTCGACCTTGAAAGGAAGAATGTCGAAACCATGAGCTTTCACCTTGGCCTCAATGACCGCAGGATCCAGGCCCTTGTGAACGAGAATGAAACACCCTCCCCCACCGGCTCCACACATCTTTAATCCTATCACATTTCCCACAGATTTCAGATCGGCCGTGAACTGGCGAATTTTTTCCGTGGTGATCCCCGGGAAAAGCTTCTCCCGCTCCTCGCCTTCTTTCGCGATGAGAGTCAGCATATCGTCCCAACGCTCTTCTTTGAGGGCAATATAAGTGGCGTGAGAGATCTCGGCAATTCTCGTGAGTCCCTGAACGACTTCAGGCTTCTTGTCGAAGAAGGCCTTGTAAACTTCCCAGTTATTGATGCCGCTCGCGCGGGACTGCTTGCTGGAAATGAGTGTCAGATGCTTCTCGAGCACGTCACGAAGTTCGTCTGTGTAAAGCTGCTCGACTTTGATTTCACCTTCGATGCCTTTGACAGCGAGGACACCACCAGTGAGGGCCGGGAAGTAATCCTGGTAGCCCGCCATTCCCTGATTGAGAATGCGGCTCTCGACCGCTTTCACTCTCAGAACAGCACGATGACGGTCGTAGTTTTCGCCGGTGAAGTTACAAAGAGCCCGGTAAAGAGTCACTCCCATGGCCGAAGAACCGCCAAGGCCTGAACCTGCAGGTGCGCCGGAAGACAGATCAAGCTTAATTCCCGAAGTGATCTTGAAGAGACCAAGAATCTGAAGGACGAAAGTCATCTCTTCAAACTCGCGCGAGTAAACCACACGGTCTTCAGTCAGGTCTTTCGCTGCATACTTGTAGTTCTTATTATAATCCGTCGAATGGATTTCAATGCCATCGAACGTGGTCTTGGAAAGTGTGACGGAGGCTTTGAGACCAGTGGCCACGTTCAAAGTAACAACGTTCTTGATGATGAGATTAATAGGCTCGATATCGAGTGTTCCGCCGACGAGATCAACCCGAACACTTCCCTGGTTAGTGACCTGCATTCAAAACTCCAATGTATGGCAATTCACGGTAGCGGCCGGCGTAATCCAGTCCGTAGCCGATCACGAATTTATCTTCGATTTCAAAACCCAGATAATCAATTTTCACGGAGTGCTTGAGCTTCGCTGGTTTGTAGAGAAGAGAAGCTAGTCTCACAGTCTTCGGGCGTCTTACTGACATAATTTCCATCAGTGTTTTGATCGTGAGACCTGAGTCCACGATGTCTTCAATGATGAGAACGTTTTTACCTTCGATATTTCCAGTGATGTCCATCTCAAGACGAACGCTTCCTGAGCTTAAAGTGTTGTCACCGTAAGATGAAAGGGAAATGAACTCGAGCTTGATCGGACGATTGATTTTTTTGATCAGATCAGAGCAGAACATGAACGCACCTTTCAAGACACATATCACGACGAGCTCTTCGTCTTCGAAGTCGTTTGTGATCGCCTTGCCAAGAGCATTGATTCGAAGGGCGATTTCCTCTTCGGAGATCAAAACCTCAGGTGTATACAATTCCATAAACCCTCCTCGGGTCAAATATCAGCAAAAAGAATTATTAAGTATCTCTCCCACGCCACCGGCGCCGGGAACAATATATTGGTTATCGTTAAGGCCTTTCTCTTCGTCCCAAAATTTTCCAGGCTCAGAAGAAAGTACTTTGTCACTCGAGAGTCCGCGGTCCAGTCTCAATGCAAACACATGAAGATCGGGACATGATTTTGTGACTTTTTTCAGATACTCAGGTGTCACCATCAGATGCATGGCAATCATCAGGCGAGGCTTACCACCGACTTCATTTTTATAGTGTTCGTATGCCTTTACAATCGTGCTTCCCGTTGCTCCCATCGGATCAGGAAGCAGGACGATGGCGTTTTCAACTCCACCTCCAATTTTAGAACCTGAAACATTCACGCCAGTGACTTTTCCGGATTCATCTGTCATGCGAGCAATGTAAAAATGATCCTGCCTGACGAGTTCAGGCTTCAGAAAATAATTTAATTTCTCGAAACATAGATGCGAAGGATAGGTTCCTGCGCGCGCGAGATCCACCGTCACACAAGGAATATCAGCATCAAGAATCTCACCTTCATAAACTGCTTCAGGATGATAGGACTTCATTCTTGTTTCTGCAGACGTCATTTTTCTCGGGAACATTTGATCAATCACTTGATCCAGAAGATACGAATACAGCATCTGGGTAAGATGATTTATCTGCGGCTGGACAGTTGCGGGATGGCCGAGTTTCGCAAGGAGAGTGAACATCAGTGGCGATGATACGAGGTGTACCTTATTCCCATATTGGTGATTCAGCACACTAGGTGCAAAATTCACTTTTTGATGTTGAACGTCCCGGGCCATGGTGATCCTTTAAAGGAGCACAGAATAGCACCCGGGAGAAAGATTTGTCTCTAGTTAGAAAACTGAGTTGTGAAGGGCCTAATCTCTGCATCGAGTGGGAGATGACCTTGCTCTTCAGCATCATCGGCCTGAAAGTGACCACGGCAACGCGCTTCGTAGGCATCACTCTCACCAATCACGACAAGTTCTTTAGAAGCAACAAGACGCTGTGAACGTGTCGCTGGAGCTCCACAGACAGTGCAGATCGCGTGGATCTTCATCACTTCATCTGCCATCGCGAGGAGTGTCGGCATTGGGCCGAAAGGGATTGCGCGTGAATCGAGATCGAGGCCCGCACAAATAATGCGATACCCGCGGGCCGCAAGTTTTGAAACGACAGTGATGATGGCGTCGTCGAAAAACTGAACTTCATCGATCGCTACAACACGAGTTGAATCTTTTAATTTAAGAAGAATCTCGACAGCGTTTTCGACGGGCTCAGATTTGATCGCCTGAGATGAGTGAGAAACAACGTCTTCAACGTCATAACGGACATCGATGGCAGGCTTGAAGATTTGCACACGTTGCTTAGCAATCTGTGCGCGCTTCACACGACGAATGAGCTCTTCTGTTTTTCCAGAAAACATAGGTCCACAAACGACTTCAATGGATCCATGAAAATGGTGCATCACGCGTTACCTCTCTCCAAATTGCTGTAAGAAAATCATCTTTTCAGAAATCCGAAAGGATGACAAATACACTAGGGTTTTCAACGAACTGAAAACGCATGGCCGTAAGAAAATTTCAGGCGAAGAAATGATTAGGTGACTAAATAAAATATTGCGAGTGCCATGACAGAAAGGAACATTCCAATAAGAAGTGTTGGAGTGATGAGAACAATGAAAGTCAAAGACCTCGTCGCACCCAAATTTGAACGAATTCCAGCATAGAGCAGGAAGTAATATAAAATCGGCTGAATCAGGTCGCCGAGAATGGGAATCATCGAGAAAAGATTTGAAGATAGCGCATGAACAGTGATCTGATCAGCAATTGTATCTGCGTCCTGATCTGGATTGAGCCAGCCAGAGTACGTGCGAATGACCCACGCCCAGAATTCAGTCATGATGATCGCACCAATCGGAAAAAATATAATATCCAGAGCAGCTGAGAAGAGAAGAAATGAATAGGCCGTGATGCTGGAACTGCGAATGAGATCCTGAAGAAAAGGAAATTCCGGACTCTGGAGACTCATGAAGAAGTTAAGGAATGCAACCATGATGATGATTTTTCCGAGACCTCTCAGGATCACGAAGATCCATGACACACCAAGGCCTTCAGCAAGTGTCAGAGGCCGGTAAAGATGACCATCCTGCGAAGGCAAAGGCAGTTGATGACGGAATTGCTGATGGATTCTGAATGGATGAACCAGAGTCATGAGATAGGTTTCGAAAATTTCTTTTATTTTTTCCATCCCGCTCATTTTAACATATCTCTCAAATCCAACCGGGATTTTTCATGCAAGAGCGAGAAATGGGCCTTAAATCCCTGAGTGGCATTCACCACTATCAATTCTTCCGCTTTTAGCCAAAGAAGGAGTTCCTGCTCCATGACGATGACCCGCAATGGATCCTGATTCAGCACCATCTTGCGCTCAGAGTTTGAAAGGATTGAAACACGATCTGCCTGATCGAAGCGATCGAGGTTAAAGATGACCTGCATAAGACCCATAAGATTTTCATCGTTAAGCTTGCTCTTGGATTCAAACTTAAGTGGCTCGCGATTAAGAATCGCAACTTCAACACCTTTATTCCCTTGCGAGAGAAGCATGGGTAATCGATCAAAAGTTGTGAAGAGCGATGGCGGAATAACTTTTTTATCCCAGTAATCCTGAACCATGGTGAAGTACATCTTGAGTGTCCCACCGATCATGGCATAGGCCTTCTTAGTCTTGTTATCCATGATGAATGAATCGGCAGTCTTGTCGTCTTTCAGCCAGAGTTCCCACACGACATCATGATCCCCCATGAAACGCAGAGACCCCATCTTCTTCCCCTTCAGCTTTTCATCCCAGGGAACTTCCCCTTTGATGGTGACTTGGGTGAGAAGAGAAATAAATTTTTCTTTAATCTTGTCGACAACCTGAATCCCGGGAAAGGGAGCGGGAAGTGTTTCATTACGGTCTAGATTTAACTCGTATGGAAGACGCTCATAACTTTCAACGACGACTTTACTGATGGGCAGTTTCGGGTAAAAACGAAACAGCTGCTTTTCGAGAAGCTCTTCTCTGGATTTATAAATCTGACCTTTGAGTTCATCATATTTTTTGACAGCAACTTCATTCTCATCCTGAGTCAGCTCTGCACTGGCCCCTTCGATGGTGACGAGATAAATCTTCTTATCCCTGGCGAGATAAAATCCCTGACGGTCAAAGGATATATCCCCCAGAGTCCAGACTTCATCATTCACCTGAATTTCAACCGGTGAAGAAAAATAGCTTTTCCATTCACCTGTGACTTCTTTGACTTTTTTGATTTCGATCAACTTTCTTTCGATAATTGCAAAAGCATTGTGGGAAAGAAGCTGTTCATTCATCCACCAGGAATCTTCTTTTTTGACGGCGTCAATATTCGGAAGCTTGATGTGGTGAATGTTTGAGACCAGATGATCCTTAGTCAGCGACTCGATGTAGTTCGCTTCGTTCTTCTGCTCTTGAAAAATAAAAGTCGCAAGAAGAAGAGCACCAAGGATCACGACAAGAACAATATTTTTTTTCATAAGAGACGACGTCTTCTGTAAATGAAGATGGCCGAGCCGAAGAAAATAATAGGGACCATGAGAATGGAAATGATGAAAATTAACTGGAGATGCTGGGAACTCAGGATCACAGGGGATTCTTCAATACCAGGACGGTTCAGCGACATAATTCCTTCATCACTGACAATCCATGAAAGTGAATTCAGAAAGAGCGTTCCGTTACCAGACTGACCTTGGTATGCATTGATCAGGAACGAACTTGATCCCAGGAGAACGAAACGGGAATCACGGGGTGATCCGGGAATCGCCTTCTCGCCTATTCCCATTAAACCAACCGGACCGCGGATGTCTTTGTCTTTATCGAACTCAGCTTTTCCTTTCGTCACACCTTTCAGATCAGACTCTGCCCAGCTACCAGGAAAACTTGAAGTGTAGGCCAGTATTTGTGCGGTATCGTTGCCGGGTACAGTACTGACTGAAGAACTGAGAGGGAAAATTGTACGCTGTTCGAAACCATCAGTGATGGGATGGCCGTTTTCATATTTCGTAACAATGGGAATGGTTGCTTCAGTTCCTTGTATTGTCGAGAGACGGTCAATGATGACGTCGTTTCCAAGCTTTAGTCCGTAAGTCAAAGCAAGGTCTGCAATGTTGCTGTAAAGCTCAGCCTTGAATGCAGGAGCGAGTGCCAGGAAGAGACTTCCTCCGCCTTCGAGATACTTCTTGATCTGTTCTGCTTCTTCAGGAAGGAAGGAAGAAATCGGACCTGCGATAACCAATGCCGTAGCGTCTTTAGGGATTTCTTTTGTCTGGGTCAGATCAATTGTCCGCACTTCATAATTCTGATCTTTGATCTTGCTGCAAAGAACGGATAGTCCTTCTTCAGAAGTATTGGTGCAGGAAATTTCCTGATGTCCGGTAACGAAATAAATATGGATTTTTTCATTACTCAGCATTTTTAAAAGTGCGTTCGTAACGGAGAGCTCATCTTCCATCAGGAAAGAAGTTTCTTTTCCTTCATATTGAATGAATACCGTACCGTTATCAGAAATGCCTTTTGCTTTCACGAGGTCCGGACGAAGGTCAGTATCAACGGCTTCAAGTGATATAAACTTGTTCTTTGCCTGATACAGACGGAGGACATTCAAAAATGCTTCCCACTCTTCGCGTTTGGAGAATACAGTGAACTTCAACGGAGACTTAACCATATCCAGAATTTTAAAAGTCTGATCAGTGAGACTGTTGCGTTTTTCAGCCGTGAGATCGAACTCGCGAAAGTTGCGGTTCCCGAGATAATTCAGAACACCCACAATACTCAGGACAAGGGACACGTTGATCACATGGTGAAGAACAGTTTTAAAATAGGAACTTTTCAACACTTCTCTCAGGTCCTGAATGCGTAAAACTGACAGGAGCAAGGCAAGTGTGAGAGCAAAACCGGTAATTCCGATATTCAGAGTTGTATATTCAGGGGCCGCAATCCAGAGAGCAATAGCAGCTATCCAGACGAGGACATCGATAATAATCCAGAGAGGAAATAACCAGTTTCTCATTACCAATTTCTCCTTCCGAGGCTCTTCACGGTGAGAAAGCACATGGAGAAAATAAAGCTCGCGTAATAAACGATGTCCTGTGTTCCCATGAGCCCTTTCAGGACACGTTCAAAATGAGAAGTAATCCCAAGGTAAACAAAAATTTCTGCAACCAGATAATTCGAATTCAGATTTCCACCCCAGGTGATCATCCACATGAACATTATGGAAAGAATAGAAAGAAGTCCGCTGATAATCTGATTCTCGGAAAGAGATGAGCAGAAAAGTCCGAGGGAGATGTAAGCCGAAGCATTAAGCGCAAGTGCAAGATATGCAGCACCGAGAGTGGAGAAATTTTTCACTCCGACGCCGTATATAATGATCGGAAAGATGATCGTCATCAGGAGCATGGAGAGAACAAGAGAAAGTGCAGACAATCCCTTCGCCATGACGACTTGCCACTCGCGAACGGGGGCCATCCAGTAAAGATCAAGCGTGCTCTGTCTTTTCTCATCCGAGAATAGCTTCATCGTGATGAGGGGAATGAAAAAGAGAAAGAGAAAATTAATATTGGCAAATAATCGGAGTACGACTTCTTCCAGGAAAGAAATGTCCTGAGAATAATTCGCCGGCAATGCCTGGATCCCGTCAGAGTATGTGACGAGGAGATTGAAGAAAATGATTCCACTGATAAGTGAAAAAAGCCCAATTAACACGTAGGCCAGTGGAGATGAGAAATAAGACTGCATATCTTTTTTATAAAGGTGCCAGATCATCATGATTGTTTCTCCGTCATGCGCAGGAAAATATCTTCGAGTTCGGGGGATTCAACCTGAATGGTGAGAAGCCCTTTTCCTTCTGAGACGAGAAAACGACTTAAGTCTTTACGACAGTCCTTATCATCTTCGAAAACAACGTGAAAATGTTCTTCATGTCCCCCTGAATGATGAGTCGACTGATATTTCCCGAATTTTGAGAGATCAGGCAGTTGTTCGCCCACGGAGAGACCGATTTTCAGAACAAGTCCTTGGCGGAATTTCTGGTGAATTTCGTGAAGATTTCCGGACGCACGAATCTTGCCTTGATGAATAATGGTGATGTGATCACACAACTGTTCAACCTCGGAAAGAATATGGGACGAAAAGAGAATTGTTTTTTCTTTGGATAATTTCTTGATGAATTCGCGAAGCTCAACCACAGATTGCGGATCAAGGCCGTTAGTCGGTTCATCGAGAATCAAAAAAGGAGCATCATAGATGATCGCCTGTGCGAGACCTACTCTCTGACGGAATCCTTTTGAAAGATTTCCAACGAGACGATGAGTGACATCTTTGAGTGAAAGCTGCTCAATTACGAAATCAGTTCTTTCTTTAACCTTCTCCACTTTGTGAATGCTCGCGACGTAGCTCAGATAATCTCTGACAGTCATATCAAGATACAGTGGTGGATTTTCCGGTAAGAGACCCACTTTATTTTTCAATGCGAAGTGATCAGGTCTCATCTTTTCGCCGAACAAAGTTATTTCACCCTGAGTAACAGGGAGAAGTCCTGCGATCATTCTCATGGTCGTGGATTTTCCAGCACCATTGGGTCCCAGAAATCCGTGAATCGACCCCTGGACAACGTGAAAGCTAGCCGAAGAAACGGCCAGTCGCCCAGGATATTCCCGAGAAACGTTATCAACTACCAATATTTTATCCATATCTTCCTGTGATCTTTTGGATTAAACTGCAAATCAAGAGATATACATGCTTTTAGGCCCTAACATTACCGCGGATAAGTGCCGAAAAGATCATTAATCGTATGACTATTTTAGATACTTTTAAAT
This sequence comes from Bacteriovorax stolpii, assembly GCA_945883845.1. GTDB lineage: Bacteria > Bdellovibrionota > Bacteriovoracia > Bacteriovoracales > Bacteriovoracaceae > Peredibacter. The sequence continues at coordinate 46,509 of CAMCYI010000015.1, forward strand.
CAAGAATACAAGTGGCAGAGCGGATTCTGATCACGACTCATGAAGTTCCCGATGCTGACGGCATTGGCTCTGAAATCTCACTCTGTCTTGCTCTCCGCGAATTCGGTAAACAGTGCTATTGCGTGAATGAAGAGCCCCTGCTCGACCGTTACACCTACCTTGACGAAGATAAAGTCGTCATGGGTTTCAACGATTACCAGAAAAATCATCCCGACTTCAAGCCAGATCTCATCATTGTGGTCGATACAAACACCAAAACTCGAGTGGGCCAGCGGGTCAGCAAGTATATTGGCGAAAAACTTTCGACTCTCTACGTAGATCACCATCCATGGAGAAGTAAGGAAGAAGCTTCAAAACACTGTATCGACATCACGGCCGCAGCTACCGGTCAGGTCGTAGGCGAGCTCATCGAGTACCTCGGAGTTCAGCTTACAAAAAAAATAGCTCTCCCGATCTATACAGCAATCATTATTGATACGAGTTCATTCCGCTACCCTACCGTGTCAGCGAATACACACCGTCTTGTTGCCAAGCTCATGGCGACCGGGATAAATCCGCCTGAAGCATATAATGGAATTTACGGAACGAAACGCGTGCATCACATGCATCTTCTCGCCCGAATTCTCGATACAGCGGCGACCAATGCTGATGAGTCGATTGCCTGGATGCTTCTTCGCAAGCAGGACATCGATAAATTTGCCTCTGATGTCGAAGATACTCACGCATTCATCAATAACTTGTTAGTTCTCAATAATATCAAAGTGGCCGCCATGTTCCGCGATGATGGAGATCACGTCAAAGTCAGTCTTCGTTCTTCAGGAGAATTCGATGTCGGTATGATTGCAATGGGACTGGGAGGCGGAGGACATTCTCACTCTGCAGCCACTCTCATTGCGAAAGCAAAAGATGAAACGACTGAACAAGTGATTTCACGCACCATCAAGATAGTCGAAGATATCCTCAAGACGATGTAATCAGAGATTCAATTTTTTATAGAAATAAAGAAGAACCATCATTCCGATAGCGAGAATCGTTGCCCATTGTTGAATTTTCGAGTGCTCTTTAGTTTTAGGATTTGGCTTGGGAACATAAGTTTCCAGGTTCTGAAGTTCTTCCTCGGTAAATGGAGATTCCATTTCTCCGATGATTCTCATATCTGCGAGTTGAAGCAGATCAGGCCCATGAACCTTCTTTAATTCAGCGTCTTCAATATCAAACTGATAAACAGCACTATCACGCGGAACTCTTTTTCCGTCTCCGAGATCCTGAGGAACTCCGACTTTGTAGGCAACATTGTGCTTTTCCAGAATCGCGACGATGCGGTCAACTTCGAGTTTGTTGAATCCGTTGTAAATCATAAGACCTCAGTTATTTTTATCTAAAAATTTAACCATGCGTGATTTAAAAAGTCTCTCATTCCACTTAAGACCGAGACGTCGAAGGACTTTACGGTCAACCGCGAGATAAGAGCCATTCACATCGCTGTAAATGGTCTCAAGAGCTTCGCTTGTTAAAGACGACAGGAAATGAGCGCCGGCCGTGAGATACTCGCGATTAATTTTCGTATCAAGTGTAACAACTGGACGACCTGTTGCAAGGCCACCAAAAGCTCGTAATGGAAAAAATGATTTCGAGAGATCCCAGATTGCTTTGGCCTGATGAGAATAAAGAGCACCAGTCGCCTCACAATGGTCACCAGCAAAATCAGCTTCAGCGTGAGATGCTTTCACATCACTCAAGTGAGAATCGGGTCCCAGCAAACGTACGGTTTCATTTTTCGACTTCAGGAATGCTAACAGCGTTCGCAGATCTTCCACTGAAACATCATGGGTATAAACCAGATGATGAGTGAATTCGAAGTTATGATTTTCATCCGTCACAAAAGGATACTCTTCCGTCCGATAGGTAGGCTCAATCACTTCAGCATTGGGGAGAAAAAGTTCCTGCTTCAACGATTCAGAACTCACGGCAATGCGTGGGTAACGAACCAGTGACTTCTCTCTCCAGTCATTCACGTAGGCCTTGAACAGCCGCTGCCATCCAAGATTTTTCTGGTCGACCAAATTCCAGTCGAGGATGTAGAGAAATTTTTCCACGTTTGCCGGCAGAATGAGACCGTGAATATATCCCCGGCTCAGGATGATCATTTTCTCGATGGATGGGTGAATCGGAATTCCCTTCACGGCAGAAGGTAGAATCCAGAAACTTTTTTTAAGGACATCCTGCTTTTCAACTTTATGAGAGAGGTAACTTGAAACAATCGTCCGGGTTTCTACCTGGCCAAGAATCCCGCCTCTCTTGTGGGCGATGGTATAGATTTCTGATTCAGGGAAAAGATTGAGCACCAGTTCGAGAAGAAAAGTGGCCTCATCCCTCGAGATTAATGAATCAATGGCAATGGCAGTTTTCATCAGTATTTTTTCCACTGGATAACGAGAGATCCGAAGATGAGGATCACACCGCCAACGAGTTGTATTTCAGACAACTGTTTTCCGAGGTAAAACCAGTTAAGGATGATGGCAAAGAAAGGGAAAAACATTTCTGCAATGGCGACTGTTTTGGCCGGAATTCTTTTTACACCCTGATAATATAGTCCCATGGCGATGGCGCCGGAAAGAAGAACCATGATCAGAATTTTTACGTAATCCATTCCATCAGGAAGGATAAGGCGCCTGCTCCAGTCGACGAAAGGAAGAAGGAAGATAAGCCCGGTGAGAAACCGTCCGGCCATGATTGACTTAGGTTCAAAGCCACTCATGGAAAGTTTTTTTCCGAAGACGGTCGCGGCTCCCCATCCAACAACAGAGATACCTACAAGACCATAGCCCCGGACAGCAGTATCAGAAACGACGAGGTTATAGTCATTCACCAGGAGGCCGTAAAATCTTTCAATATCTGGTGCACTGACGAGAACTCCACCGAAAAGGCAGATTCCTGCCCAGATCATGAACTTTTTATCGACAGGTTCTTTTAAAATGACCGCTGCCAGTGAGATCGCGATGATGGGCTGAAGCTTCTGAAGTAAAATTGAAAGAGATGGATTGAGGTATCGAAACGATTCAGTGAAAGCAACAGTGGCAATGGCCGACCCTACTCCACCAACCATGATGAAACTAAACACGTCGCCGATGCGAAGTTCGCCCATGCGTTTGATTGCAGTGAAAAGGCCGAGAGAGAAAAAAACTGTGAGAACGGCGTGTTCAAAGAAGACAATGGTCACCGGATTCAGACCGCGGTCGACTAAGGGATAGCGAATGAGTGCATCTACTCCCCAGAATAAGGAAGCCATGATGACAAAAAGGATTCCGGTCATGGAATTATCTTAACGTGGAAGTGAAGGTTTGGAAAACATCTTGTGCCCGTTTAGCGACGAGTTGCTTTTTCGCTTTTTTCCCGCCGGCACGCCACTGTTCCTTGGAAATTTCCACAGTCGGGAGAAGTCCGAAGTTGATATTGGATGGACAAGGCTTTTCTACTGTCATGATGTAATTGACGAGTGCACCGATCGCAGTTTCTACCGGAAAGCGAATAGCGTCCTGGCCGTTAATTCTGCGGACAAGCTGAAAAGCAACGTACAGGCCCATAGATGCTGATTCCGTGTAACCTTCTACACCAGTTATCTGTCCTGCGAAGTAAAGCTGGTCAAACTTTTTACTGCGAAGATCAAATTCAAGAAGTTTTCTGGCATTTAAGAATGAGTTCCTGTGGCATGAACCGAGGTGAATGAAACTTGCCTCAGCAAAACCAGGAATCATCCGGAATACGCGAACCTGTTCTTTGTATGTCAGTCGGGTCTGGAATCCGACGAGGTTGTAAGCAGATCCCAGAAGATTTTCTTTCCGGAGCTGCACAACTGCGTAAGGCCATTTACCGTTGATGTCCGGCTCAAGGCCAATCGGTTTCATACATGAGAAGCGGGCCGTATCTTTCCCTCGTTCTGCCATGAGATCAATCGGCAGACATGATTCGAAGAATTTCCAGTCCTCAAACTCTTTCGGCGGAACTTTTTCGGCACGGGCGAGCTCATCAACGAAAGCGTAATATTCTTCTCTCGTCATAGGTGCATTGAGATAATCTCCGCCATCTTCCATCGGCTTGTGGCGATCTTTCATGTACATCTTTGTCAGATCAAGAGTATCAGCATCGACCACCGGAGCAATGGCATCGTAAAAGTAAAAATCATTCCCGGAAAGACTCTGGGTGATCCATTCTTCGAGAGGTTTTGTTGTGAGAGGGCCAGTGGCCACGATGACATAGTCACAACCGTATTCTTCCTTCAGAAGCATCGGGTCTCCCGCTTCACGATCGATGACGGTGATGAGCGGATGAGTACGAAGGCCATGGGATACTTCCGCTGAAAAATTATCCCGGTCGACAGCGAGAGCATCTCCTGCAGGAACAGCATGCTTTTCAGCGCACTCAATAATGAACGAACCCATGCTCTTCATTTCAGACTTCAGTAGCCCGTGAGCAGATGACGGGTCGAGAGATTTCAGGGAATTTGTACAAACAAGTTCGGCGAACGTTGGTATCTTCTGGGCAGGATTGAGCTTGATCGCCTTTGATTCAAGAAGGGTAACAGAGAGACCGTTCCGGGCGAGAAACATGGCGGCTTCAGAGCCAGCGAGTCCTGCGCCAATTACTAAAACACTTGGCCGGCCGGTTTGATGCATGATTCACTCTCTTAGAAGAATTTTTGAAGTATAATGGGTCCATTATTTAACCCGGTTAAGGCATTGAGTCAACCACGGGATCACTATGAAAACGCAACTTCATCTCCACCAAACGCACCATACGCTGGCCGACTTCGACAGCATTATGAAATATGCGGCAGAAAACCTTCAGGGCGAGAGTCTTCACGTCTTTCCGGAACTCTTTCTAACAGGTTATCCCCTTCAGGATCTGGTTTTGCAGAGACCATTCATCGAGCAGTATCTTTCCCACCAGAACGATCTTCACGAATGGGCAAAAAAAATGCCCAAGGCAGCATGGCGGGGCCTTCTGGGAGGACTCTCTTTTGAGATGGAATGTCAGGGAACACCCAAGCACATTCAGAACGTGATCTACGAGGTGATCCCGGGCACTGGCCTCAAACAGCTTTACACAAAAAGGCTCCTTCCTAATTATGACATCTTCGATGAACAAAAATATTTTGTTCCCGGTAACGGGAATGCATTCTATGAATTTAACGGCGAACTCTTCGGACTCCAGATCTGCGAGGACATGTGGGCCTCGACTTTTCACCAGATGGATCCGTGCGAACTTATGCACACAGAAGTTAAAGAAAAGAACCTGAAACTCTCCGGAATTATCAATCTTTCTGCTTCACCTTTTGAGGCCGCCAAGAAGAAAAAAAGATTTGAACGGGCGAAAAATATCTCGCTCTTATTTGGCTGCCCATTCATCTATGTGAACAGAGTCGGCGGTGAAGATGAGATCCTCTTTGATGGCAGCAGCTTCATCATGGCCGGAAGTGAGCTGGTTCTGGAACTCAAAACTTTTGAGAATGACTCCCGCTGTTTTGAACTGAAAAGTGCTCAGGGACAATATGATCAAAAACCTGTTTTTCGCCAGGAGAATACTTGGGAAGGACTCTTCACCCCACAAATCGACAATACTCAAAGACCACCAGTTCTTAATGAATGGACCGATCATGAATGCGCCGAGGTGCTGAAAGGATTGCAGTTTGGTCTTCAGGAGTATGCCACAAAGAGCGGGTTTAAAAAATTCCAGATTGCACTCTCCGGAGGAATGGATTCGGCCCTTGTTCTCGCAATCGTTAAGCTTTCGCTCAAACCTGGTCAGAGTGTAGAAGCTATCTACATGGCCAGTCAGTTTTCAGCTTCGGCCAGCACCGAACTTTCGGTGGATATGTGTCACAGACTTGGTATCCCTCTCGTCCATTTCCCCATCAAATTCCTGCATGCCATGGTGAAAAACGCTTTCACCCAGAATTTCAGCGAGCCCTTTGAGAGCCTCACGGACGAAAATGTGCAAAGCCGCCTTCGTGGGATGCTTCTTTACACCCGCTCGAATCAGACGGGGTCCATGGTCATTAATACGTCGAATAAATCTGAACTTGCAGTAGGATATTCTACCCAGTACGGCGATTCAGTCGGCGCCATCTCACTTCTTGGAGATCTCTATAAAACAGAAGTTTATCGCCTCGCCTCTTATATCAATTCTCACCATGGACAGATGATTCCTGAAGGTATCATCGGCCGTGGACCTTCAGCTGAGCTGCGGGAAAACCAGCTTGATCAGGACTCTCTGCCACCCTATATTCGTCTAGATGCCATTCTTGAGGGGATATTGAGTTACCATTTCGGGAAAAAACAGTTGCTTGAATCAGGTTTTTCCGAGGAAGAAGTCACAAAAGTACTTCATCTCTACCTGAAATCAGAGTATAAACGAGCTCAGTTTTGTCCGATCCTTAAGGTGAAGGCAAAAAGTTTTGGCTTCGGATACCGGGTTCCAATGAGCAAGAATTTAAATTATCAACTGAACTGAAGGAGATCATCATGAGCGACAATCAAACTGAGACAGCAAAAGAAAAAGTTATGGGTAAATTTAACGAAGTTAAAAAGAACATTGAAACTTTCGTTGATGGCATCAACGTTAACGAAATCAAAAGCAAGATGAACATTCTTGTTAAAGATGCTCAGAAAGATTTCAATAAGCTCGTTGATAAAGATCTCGAGATCATGAAGAAAAAACTTCAGAAAGAAAAATCTGATATCGAAGCAAAAGCTAAGAAATTCCTTGATGGTCATAAGAAAGAACTGAATTCTCTTCAGTCAAAATTCGACAAACTTGTTAAGGCCAGCAGCAAGCTCAAGTCTTCGAAGTCAGCAGCTCCAAAAGCAGCTACAACGAAGAAAAAAGCTTCAAAGAAAGTAGCGAAAGCTACTAAGAAAGTTGCGAAGAAAAAATAATCAGAAATTCATCACTTGATTTGAAAGGCCTGCGCAAGCGGGCCTTTTTTTTTAATTATGCGACGACTTCGGTAACGTGGAAGACCTTCCCGCGACCGGATTTTTTCGACATATACATCATCTTGTCTGCGAAATCGATGATAGCCTTCGCTGAATCTGCATCCGTTGGAAAATCGGCGACACCAATTGATAAAGAGAGTCTGTGTTTTTTCTCGCCTTCAACGATAAATTCAGCTGCCTTCACAGCTTCAGAAATCCTGAGAGCAATTTTCTTGGACTCATCAATAGGAGTTTTGGGCAAAATAATAATAAACTCGTCTCCCCCGTAACGGTAGACGAGATCCGAAGATCTCAACTGGACCCTGATGATTTTCGCCATATCAATCAGGAGCTGACTACCCACCACGTGTCCCCACTGATCATTAACCGTCTTGAAGTAATCGATATCGACAAACAACAGACTGAAGGCGGATTTATCCATCTGATAACGGGCAATATGAAATTCCAGGTCTTCAATCAACTTTCTCTGGTTGTAGAGACCGGTCACATCATCAGTCATCGAGAGGATATGCATGCTTTCGCGCTTACGTGATTCGGATAGAATCGAGACGGAAGTACGAAGTACATTCGAAAGATATTCACTCAGAATATCCTTGATGCCATATTCCGAAGTATTGTGTGTGACGAGGTAGCAGAGTTTTCCATCACCAGCTTTCACAAGAAAGTAAAACTTATCGCCGACAAAGCGCAGGCCGAATATGACTCCAGCATCATCGGTGACAAAACGTTTAATACGCTTCATCTGATGATCAGAAAGCCTCAGCTTTGTCTTCAGTGAACGCAGAATCTTATCATCCGAGGAGAATGAAATTTCTTTTTCTATCGAAACGAAAAGTTTGAGATATTGAATCAGGGCACCCGCTACATCTGACGCTGACGAAAAGCTCTCAGGACGTGAGAAGAGATGGAGAACCGCACGTTCAGGACTCCACTCTCCACTTTGGATTGCTCCATGCAGTTTCAGGCGGTAAAAAACTGTGCGTAATTCATTGTCTTGCAAAGGAAGAGTTAAAAAATCAAAGAGACCTGCGCGGAAAGCGTTTACGATGCCATGATTGTCCGGTCTGGGTGAAAGCAAAGTAATGGCCGCGCGAGGATGATGCTGATGAATCCGTCGGATGTCATCGATCGTTTTCTGGCTCTGGCGATTAGAGAAGAAAAAGACCGCGTGGAAATTTTTCTTAATTGATTCCATCTCAGATACGTCGTGAATGAAGGAAATATGAAACTTGATACGATTCGATTTCAATGAACGTTTGATCCCTTCACTGGAAAAGGAATCGAGCCCGATGGCCAGAATATCGAGTTGGTTAGCGATGTTCTTCATCAGACGTCTATATTCTTTTTAAGGGCCTGAACCGCACTATCCCTATCCGACTCATCTTCAAGAACTGTGATCGCACTTCGTAAGGTTTTAATCGCTTTATCGAGTTTATCTTCCAGTTCATACCGGCTCTCAACTGATTTCTTTTCCTGGTTACTGATGGATTCCATGTCAAATTCCATGGCATCGATCTTTCTTTTAAGTTCCAGTATTTTGAGATCCCGGTGACGGATCTGAGTTTCGGCATCGGATTTAAGAAGCTCCAGTTTCTGTTCAAGCTCACGCTCGCGCATCTGGACTTTTTTTAGATCAATCTTATTTCTCTGGCCGGCCTTCTCGAGTTCCTGAGAAAGAATCTTGTTTTTCTCTTCGAGAATCATCTTTCTTTCATCATGAAATTTGAGCCTGTCTTTGAGTTCAGTGATCTCTTCATTCAATTTTTTACGGATAATTGATAGTTCAATTTTCTTTTCATCGAGTTCCGCCCTAATCGTAAGGGTCTGACGATTATGAAGCATTTTATCTTCTTCGAGATTCTGAATTCTCGTCAGAAGATCTGTGCGGTCAGTGCGAAGATTAGCGATGGTTGCCTGTGCTCTTTCCATTTCAACAGTGTAGGCGCCACTGATTTCTTTCAGTTCAGCAGCGAGAGGTCTCATGGATTCGGCTTGAGCTGGTTCCTTGGAGGCTTTTGCTTCAACCTTTTCTACTTTCACCGTTTTTTCGGCTTTCTCGATTTTCTCAACTTTTTCAGCTTTCGTTTCTTTCTTCTTCTTAGGCTTCTCTTCTTCAATCGCCTCACCGCTGAAATCAAGACTATCGAGATCAAGGTCATCGGACACGAGTGGTTCGTCGAGGCTTGGAAATGATACTGACATTTCTTCGTCATCGTCGTTCAACTGAGGAGAAATCATGATCTGAGAGGATGTACTCTCCATGATGGCGTCAATTTCGCGAAGTTTTTCTTTTGCATCTTCAGAAAGATCATCTGAATCATCCGGGCCATTACTGAGATCATCAAAACTTAGGCCATCAGTTTCAAGAGCATCATCTGAAGAGAGGTCAAGATCACCACCTGAAGGGATATCATCAGACAAATCCAGTCCGTTATCATCTGCGGGAAGATCCGGAGTATCAGAGAAGTCGAGACTACCCAGATCACCAGAGTCAGCGAGGGGTTCATCCAGGGACTCCCCAAGTGAAGCACCTGAAGATTCGTCATCATCAAGGCCAATCAGGTTGAAATCATCAGCTGCTGCTTCGGCAGGCGCAGTCGCGTCTGATAGACTAAGGTCATCGCCATCATCCGCCAGCATGAGATCCATACCTTCGTCGAGCGGCGCCGCAGGAATATCAGGGCCATCAGAAAGACTCAGATCTCCGAAGTCACTGACCAGGGATAATCCACTTTCGTCATTTTTGTTGTCGCTCATACTTACTCCGGAATTTACGGCCGATGGTGCAGATGTTGGTTGTTTATTAGTTTGTGGGGCCAGATGCCTGAAGACCGAATCCATTTCCTTGCTCATTGCATGGTTAGCAAAACGGACAAGACTTTCTGAATTCGAAAATTCGCTGTCAAGATTTCGGGCCTCGAATGTGGGTGGAGCATCATCAGCAAGAACGCCGAGAGAAATGAGTGATTCTTTCACTCCATCCTCATCGGATTTGATACTGAGATACGCATCTCCAAAAGAAGGTGAGAGTTGATGTTTTTTTAGATCGAATCCCTTACTGTCCTGAATGACGTTAATGATTCTGGCCGCTGGACAAGCTTTTCTGATGGCCTTGATGCATTTTGTGGCAAACTCCTGAGGCTCAAGAAGGTGCGCAAAAAAAACAGGCTTCTTATCATCAGAGAGAATATCATTCAGCTGATCGATATCCTTGACCACATAACACTCACCAAAAGCAGAAACAATCTGCTGAAATGGAATAAAGCGTTGCTGATCAGAGCTTATAAAATAAAAAATCATGTACACCTTTGGAATAATGATAACTTAACCTCCCCCTACTCATAAACGGGAGGCAAAGATTGCACTGCCTTAAGAGGCTGCTTTTTATTGATTGTCCTGAGTCCTCATAATACAATTTAGGAGATTTTCCCTAGAGGAGGAGACTTGAAAAAGCTGATGCTCGTCGCACTGACTATCCTGACTGTATTTATCGGACATGCAATTGCTGAAGATACGTTCCTGCCTTCCAATATTCTGATGATGGATGAGAAGTTTTCTCATCACGTAATCCTTGTGGAAAAGGCCACTCATAAAATCCATATCTACGGAAACAAAGACTCGCATCCTAAGCTCCTCAAGACATACAACATGGCGACGGGAAAATTGAAAGGCGACAAAGCAGCCGAAGGCGATCATAAAACTCCTGAAGGAATTTACTCAATGTATGAGTTCCTTTCGAAAGATGACCTTCTCAAGCGTCACGGGAAAGCTGCTGAAATTTACGGCAGTGGTGCATTCCCGATGAATTATCCTAACTTCATGGATGATCGAGTTGGTAAAACCGGCGGCGGTATCTGGCTTCACTCGACAGATAATGATAATCGCATTTTTAAGGGCCTTGATTCCCGCGGATGTGTTGTCGTTCAGAACGCAGACCTCAAAGAAATCTCTCAATATATAGAACTGAATGCGACTCCGATCGTAGTCGTTCAGGATATTTTCTTTCTTAACCAGACGACCTGGGAAAGAAACCGCAAAGAGCTCAACGACACTATTTCGAAATGGACGAAGGCGTGGCAGGAAAAAGACTTCGATAACTACATCGCAGCTTACGATCCTGTTAACTTCTACGATAAGAGTAAAGGAAACTACCATTCGTACAAAACATACAAAAAGGCAGTTTTCTCGAGACCAGATTCTCCGCAGATCAAGTTTGGCTATACCTCTATCCTTTCGACGGAAGATTACGCTGTTGTTCATATTCAGCAGGACTATCGGTCAAACGTCATTAATGACATTGGTAAAAAAACTCTCTATTTGAAAAAGAACACCAACTACGACTGGAAAATCGTCGGCGAGCTCTGGTCCAAGGTGGAAGACGATAATGTTGCCTTCACACCATCAAAACGCTTTTTTAAAGAATAAAACATGAAAGACTCCATTCAACAGTCGGGCAGCGAAGTGGCCATCGTCATTTATGATGCCCCTTTACCTCCCCGATATTTCCGGTTCACGAAAAAATTCATCCGTACTTTTTTCGTGGTTGTTCCTATCCTTCTCGGGCTTTTACTCGTCAGTTTATTCATCTGGGGTCTGGGTCCGCGGATCATCTCGTCACCAAGACCGAGCTTACCTGAAGTGATCTCACCCACTGACTCAAAACTCCTTGAACTTGAAAACGAAGTCAGAACTCTCTCAATAACGAACAAGCAACTGACAGATAAACTCTCATCGATACCAGCAACAACAACCGGCGAAGATCCTTTCCTCATGGGAATTGTGAAACCATACGGTATGCAGAATTTCCTAAGTCAGAACAAGGTAACAATCGATCAGATAGAACTTGCACAGGAATCCAAGTCCACACACTTAAAATTTCAAATCATCAGCAGCAGTCCCGAAACAAAAGTCACCGGACATATTCTGGTGTTCATGATCACGCCGACCGGGCTGATGGCCTATCCTGAAGAAGCGAATACTCTGCTCTCTGAAGGTGTTAAGTTCTCTACGGGTGAGCCATTTTCAGTTTCTCGCCTCCGTCCGACAGACGCCTTCTTTAACCAGTCACTCAATGGCCCCACAGTTAAATTCGTCATTTATATTTTCAGCCGCGAAGGCGATCTGCTTCTGATCAAAGAAACTGAAACATTTAAAGTAGGAAGCAAATCATGATCAAGGACCAGGACTTCAGGGAATTTCATTATAATGTTCTTGGTGCCAAATCTAAGTTTATAGGTGACCTCTCACTTTGCGGAGACGCCATCATTACCTCTGAGGTTCACGGAAGCATTGAAATCAGAGACGAAGGCAAGCTCATCCTCGAGAGAGAAAGTTTTGTTAAAGGTAAAATCCGCGCGATCAATCTTGATATTTTTGGAACCGTAGAAGGAGACATTGAATGTCTCGGACTTCTTTCTATCCGTTCAAGTGCTCACGTAACTGGAAAGATAAAATCCGGAAAGCTTGTGATTTACCCCGGAGCCGTCGTCGAAACGACTCTCGACTCCGAGGGTGAAGTTTCGTCTTAGAGAAAATCCTGATAATTTAAAACGCGAACCGGACGAATTCTCGAGAGAGTCTTTTCAAGAGACTTATCCCCTACCACGACCACTGTCTGCTTTTCCCAAGGGAAAACTTCAAGTGTCGACTCTGCCAGTTCCTGCGGAGTCATCTTCGCGACTCTTTCCGGGAAAGAAACCAGTTCACTGAGATTTCTGCCCTGATGATCGTAAAGCATAATCTGACCGATGAACGCCGAGATCTCTTCAAAGCCAAATGCGTAACTTCCGATTTCATGTCCCTGCTGATGTGAGAATTCTTTCGGAGTAATCTTTCCGTTACTGACCTCACCAAAGACGTCACGGATAATCCCTATCGCTTCTGAAGTCGTTTCTGTTTTAGAGAATGTAATAATTCCTGCACGACCGTAGTCTCTCTGAATAGAGACATAAGCACCTGCTGAATAAGTAAGTCCACGCTTCACACGAAGTTCCTGAACAAGCTTCGATGTGAAACTTCCCCCCATGAACCCAGCGAGAAATTGAAATTGATCATATTTATGTCCGATTTCATCTCTGATCATGAAACGGCCTATGCGGATCTGCGCCTGGTTAGCACCCGGAACCGGAATAAGATAAATCTGAGACTGGCCAGTAGCACGCTTCAATTCGTGGCGTTTCAGTGCGGTTTCATTTTTCCAGCCACACTTGGCGATTGTTTTCTCCATGCCTGTAACATCTTTCGGGCCTGCGATGTAGAGAACTTTTTTCGCGCGCTTAATTTCCTGGAGTCTTTCTTTCAGAATTGAGCTCGAGAGTTTTCCGTAAGATTCGAGAGTGCCTTCAGCGGGCTGCGCGTACGGAGTATTCTCAAGACTGATTTTACGGAAAATTCTATCCGCAAGATTTGAGTGTGAAGTGACCAGGTTCTTGAGATGGCTCTTAGCACGGCTGACGTAAGACTGGAGCTCAGATTCAGGGAACTGAGCATCCTTAAAAAGTTCGCAGACTTTACCCATCACAGGATTGATGTCCTTTGTGAGTGCCTGAACAGTGAAGACTGAGTATTCATGAGTCACTGTGTGCTTGAGATTGGCACCGTAGAAATCAAAGAACTCAGCGAGTTCACGCTGGCCCTCTTTCGAAGTTCCTGAAGTCAGCTGGTCGAACATACTTTGAGTGACACCCGGGAATGAATCACCAAGGGCGCCGTCCTGAATATAAACAGATGCAGTGAAGTTCGGAAATTTATCATCCTCAATCCACACGACTTTAAGATCATCCCATTCCATTCTCTTAACAGATTTAAGAAATGAATCATCGGCCCAGGCGAATGTTGCTGTTAAAAATAAAAATGCTGAAAGATATTTAATCATAGAAGTACTCACTTATGTTGATCCCAGACAGAGACGAAAATACTTGGACGGGAGAAAACGTCCATACATTCTTTGCGGACATCACTGACAGTCACTTTCTCATAAAGCGTAAGTTCCTTTTTATAGAATCTCCAGTCACCAAAAAGAAGTTGTCTCTCACCGAGAAACTGAGCTAGGCCTGCGTTGGTATCAAGGCCTGAGTACAAATCAACGAGGTAGTTATTCTTGATTTTCTGAATGCTTCTTTCTGTGATCTCAGTCTGGCAGTAGCCCATCAACTTTTTCTGGAGATCCAGACGGAAGTCTTCGAGCTTGATACCTTTCACCAGTTCACCACCGACGAAGAAGAAACCTGATTTTTCAAGTGACTGATGAGCGGCGTACATCGACGTTGCAACCGGACGGGGAATCAGGATGTACTGATTAATAAGAGCAGAACTTTTACCGGATCCAAGGATTGAACTCAGGACATCAAGAGCATATCCGCGCGGGTGTCCTGCCTTCACAGTTGGCCATGCCATCATGAACATAGGAGACGGAGACTCTCCCTTCATCGCAATCACTTTTGAATCTTTCAGCTTGGGAACGAAGAGTTCGTCTTTCAGTGATTCCTGATCTTCTTTCACTGTCGGTGAAGGCTTCAGTTCACCGAACTTGTCCTTAAGAATCTGTTCTGTTTTGTTTTCATCAAGATCACCGACAATGACGAGCGAAAGATTATTTGGGGCGTAGAATCGTCTGAAATACTTATGAATCTGGTCCCGTGTGACTGATCTCAAGTCCGGAATCTCACCAATAACGGAAGTTCCGTAAGGAGTGCCAACGTAAAGGTTCTGCATGAGTCCCAGATAAAGCTGACCACGAGGCGAATTCTCGTAGCGCATTTTACGCTCTTCAAGAACAACGGCGCGCTCTTTGGTGAAGTCTTCTTTATCCAGAAGAAGGTTTTCCATTCTATCCGCTTCGATATCAAGAATGTTTTCGAGCTGACTGACAGGTAAATTTTCGTAGTAAACAGTCTGATCGTTGGTGGTGTAAGCGTTAGTAGATCCCCCGCTTCCTTCGATCATAAAGTCGATAATACCTTTGCCGTACTTCTTCGCTCCTTTGAACATCATATGCTCAAGGAAATGGCTGGCCCCGGTAATCCCTGACTTCTCATTTTTCGATCCCACTTTATAAAAGAGATAGAGAGAAAAAATTGGAAGCTTATGGTTAGACGCAATGAGGGCCGTCATTCCATTCTTGAGTTTGACCTCTTTGACTTCGAGATTAATACTGTCAGCGAGATTTTTTTCGCGTTTTTCAGTTTTGGTGGAACAGGCCGCAAGGGCAAAGCAGATCAGTAGAACAAGCGACAACTTCATAGTAAAATCCTCTCAGCATGAAGAACAGCATAACAATTCTGGGTTCTGGTACGAGTACGGGAGTCCCTATTTTAGGGTGTAATTGTAAGGTTTGCCAATCAAACGATCCTCGAAATCGTCGCTTACGCACGTCAGCTTTAATAGAATTTTCTTCGGGAAAAAAAGTTTTGATCGATGCCTCACCTGATCTGCGGACTCAATTACTTCGCACTCAAACTAAAACGATGGATGCTGTACTTATCACTCATGATCATGCAGATCACACTCACGGCATGGATGATCTTCGTCCGTTTTGTTGGAATCATACGGAAGACATACCTGTCTATGCAGATGAGTCGGCCACAAAAGATCTGAAGAGAAAATTTCGTTACATCTTTGAGCGCGATGAGTACTTCGCGAACAAGGCCATTCTCGGAGGAGGAATTCCACATCTCACGCTTCAGGTTGTGAGTGATGGTGAGTACGAAATCGCCGGAGAAAAATTTAATCTCTTTTCACTTCCCCACGGGCACGAAATGACTTTCTGTTTTATCCAGGGAAAATGCGGCTATGTAACAGACTGTCGTGAGATCCCTGAACCAGTCCTTGAAAAGCTTCATGACGCTCAGCTTGAGGTTCTCTTCATTGATTGTCTCAGAAGAAAACCACACACCACGCATCTTCATTTAGATCTGAGTCTCGACTACATTGCGAAAATCAGGCCTCAGATAGCAGTGCTGACCCATATGTCTCACGAGTGGGATTATCAGGAACTCATGTCAGAACTGCGAACGCGTGGCATAAACAATGTTTTGCCTGCACAAGATGGACAGACCTTCCTCTATTCTAAAACATAAAAATCAGGTAGAATGGTCAGAATTTTTCATTCTGTATTGGTTAATAAATAAACGGGAGTCCCTATGAAAATCGCAGTCCCTAAAGAAATCAAAAACAACGAAAACCGTGTTGGTCTGGTACCAAGTGGAGCTCGTCAGCTCGTGCAAGACGGCCACGAAGTTTACGTTCAACATAACGCCGGTATGGGCATTGGTATTTCTGATGAAGAATACATCAAGGCCGGCGCTAAGATCGTTAACACTCTTGAAGATGCATTCGCTGTCGGCGAAATGATCATCAAAGTAAAAGAGCCTCAGCCAAATGAGATCGCTCTTCTTAAACCACACCACATTCTTTACACGTACCTTCACCTTGCTGCTGATAAGCCGCAGACTGAAGGCCTGATGAAATCAGGTTCAACTTGTATCGCGTACGAAACAATTCAACTTGAAGACAATTCTCTTCCACTTCTCGTTCCAATGTCAGAAGTTGCAGGTCGTATGTCAGTTCAGGTTGGTGCTTCTTACCTTCAGCTTGATAAGGGCGGTAAAGGTATTCTTCTCGGAGGCGTGCCGGGTGTTCGTCGTGCGAAAGTGACAATCATCGGTTGTGGTATCGCAGGTACAAACGCTGCTCAGATGGCAGTCGGTATGGGTGCGGATGTATCATTGATCGATCTTTCAACCAAACGTCTTGCAGAACTTGATCAACTTTTTGAAAACAAAGTTCACACGATTTTCTCTAACTCTCAGAACATCGAAGAATCAGTGATCAACTCCGATCTCGTGATTGGTGCTGTCCTCGTTCCGGGTGCAAAAGCTCCGAAGCTTGTGACACGCGAAATGATTTCTAAAATGGGCAAAGGTTCAGTTGTTGTTGATATCGCAGTCGATCAGGGTGGTTGTATCGAAACTTGTAAGCCAACAACTCATGAAAATCCTACTTTCGTTGTTGATGGAGTTGTTCATTACTGTGTTGCGAACATGCCTGGTGCTGTTGCCCGTACGTCAACTTTCGCTCTCACAAACGTTACTCTCAAGTATGCCCGCATGATTGCCCGTGATGGTATTGATCGTGCGATCATGAGAGACAAGCCGCTTCGTCTCGGTGTGAATATCTATAAAGGGAAACTGGTTTACGAGCAAGTTGCTCTCGATCTCGATCTTCCGTTTACTCCGCTTCAACTCGATAAATATCTTTAAGCTTTATAGGGGCACCCTTCGGGGTGCCTTTTTTATGTCCATGGAAGTGAGCGAAGGACGGTATGCCGCCGGAGCAGGAGCGAGAGGCGGCGCTTGCGCATTAGCACCATCATGTTAAAATCTTAGAATGCAGAAGATCCTCATCCTCTTAAATCTTGTTGTTGCTCTCGGCGGTGCCGGTCTAGTCTTCTATTCTCACAACATGATCAAGCCTGCCCCTACAGATCAGGCCGCAGAAGCCGAAGCATTAAAGAAAACCGCCCTTGAAGAAGCCCATCTCACTCCCGTCCCTATCAAGAAATTCGTCGTAAACCTCCACTCTAGAAGTTCGCGCCTTCGCTACCTCGATCTCGAGATGAACGTTCTGACGTTTCATAATGATCAGAAAGAACTCGTGAAGGGTCGCGAGTATGTTTTTAAGGATGTTGTGATTGAGATTGCATCTCAACTGGATCCGGAAGAACTTGAGTCAGTGACAGGTAAAATGCTCTTGGAAAATAGAATAAAAAAACAGGTCAACGCAAAACTTGGTCAACCTGTTGTGAAGCAAATATTCTTTTCGGGATTCGTCGTTCAATAATCCGAAAGGATTATTGAATGTTTCTTTGCTCTTCCTGATCGAGAGGAACAGCGTTCTTAGTATCGTCAGGCAAAGTATCGAGATATTTTTTCAAATCATCTTTAGGGATTTTCTTTTCAGCAACCAAACGGTCACGAACACGTACATCCATCAGTTTTTCTTCAAGAGCTAGTCTCAATTTCATAGGTCCTCACTTGGTAAACGAAACACTTTGTATCACTGATTTCCATTGCATGGCAAGACTGAGGAACGCGCTCGTTGGAATGATGCTTATTGCCAATATTTCGGAGGATCTTTTTCCTCATCTTTCACAACGTAGAGGTGTTTTTTAGAAGAAGAGGATTTTTTAGCAGAAAAAGTACTATTGAGGACCCTTTTCAGAAGTGGTTGAGTCTGAAAACGGATGATCAGAAAGCTGATTCCCATGGCAAGAAGATGTGCCCAAGCGCTGGAGAAAGAGGTGAAAATCGCCATGTAAGCCTCGATAGCGCCCAGTATCAAACAAAAAGTGCGGGCGCGAACCGGGAAAATCATCATGAGAGACATCTGTCGGTCGGGATAAAGAATCGCATAGGCCGTGAGGAGTGCAAAGTTGATTCCGGCCAGTCCATGAATCGGAGTCATGTAAACATTCGTGCCATAGAAAAAGATCAAACCAATCAAGGTGTAAATCAATCCGACGCCGACAACAGTCAGAAGAAGAAAACGTAAGTACACACGACTGCCCCATAGACTCTCGAGTTCAGAGCCGACAAACCAGACAACCATACCGCTAAAGATGAGACTCATGAGTTGAGTTTCAACCAGGCCGTAGGTGAAGAGTTGAAAAATAAGTCCGTTAAAAAGTCCATTCGCGGAAAGGCCGAGGAACTGGACGAGATTGAGTGCGCCGACAGCTTTCAAGATTGAGTACACAAGAAACGTCACACCGACGGATATCAGAAGGATCTTATTCACTTTCGTGAGTGGTGGTGCCTGGAATTGAACCTGACTCATGTAACTGGCCTCTGTGAGAGTTCGATCAACACACCACCTGTCGATTTCGGATGCATGAAATTCACAAGGCAGCCGCCAGCGCCGAGGCGAGGCTCGGGGTAAATGAAACGATAGCCTTTCGCCGTCAGCTCGCTGGTCTTAGCGACGACATCTTTAACTTTAAAGCAGAGGTGATGAATGCCCTCGCCTTTTGATTCGATAAATTTGTGAATGGTACTTTCGTCAGAGGTAGGCTCGAGAAGCTCGATGTGAGCATTGACGTCGATGTTGGCGAAGGCCGTAAAAACTTTCTGGTCTTTCACTTCTTCAATTTTCGGATCAAACGTCAGTCCCATATCCTGATAAACTTTCTTAGCGTTCGCAATGCTTTTTACAGCAATGGCGACGTGATCTAAAATGCAATCTTGCAAGTCAGGTAAAGACATGGTTTCCCCTTAGAGCCTCTATTATGCCAGAGTTCAAGGGAAACGATCAATCAAAACTGGGAGCTGTCACTGCATTGTCGCAGGCGTTGGCGGCAATCGGGTCAAAGACCGGAATAGTGGGTTGCTCAGGTGGGACGCAGACCCCGTTTTTACAGTCACCGTATTTTTTCTCAGCGTAGCAGTACTGAGTACAGGTCGTTTTCCCTGCGGGTGTTGTACCGGTCTTAATAATTAAACATTTTGTGATCGGAGTCTGAACACAGAACTCTTTTGCGATACAGGCATCCCCGGTCTGTTTATTACAGAGAACGGGAGTTGTGAGAAGAGTGTTGTGAGGAGCACATGTTCCCGAAGTCTTGTTACAGCACAAGCTTGTACATTGATAATCTGTTGAACAGGTGTCCCCAACAATACGGTTTCCTGAGCCACCACTTTCTTCAGCACA
Organism: Bacteriovorax stolpii; assembly: GCA_945883845.1. GTDB lineage: Bacteria > Bdellovibrionota > Bacteriovoracia > Bacteriovoracales > Bacteriovoracaceae > Peredibacter. The sequence continues at coordinate 66,209 of CAMCYI010000015.1, forward strand.
TTGAGAAACAAGAGATTCATCCCAGCAGCGGTTATTTAGGCAACAACCTGAACCAGAACATGTTGAGCTGTTCGTACATGTCTTAAAGTTATTGAAGAGAACATCATCACCTACAGTCGTACTGTGCTGAATAGGACGGACGAGCTGGAGTTTTACATCAATACTTTTAGCAACGATGTAATCAGTTCCTTTCGAATCCTGAGCGATAACTTCGATCGACGATGAGACGTTACAAGAACCGATGTGATTCAACTCAGAGTCACGGGCCCATGCTCTTGCATTTGATCCATCCATCCACTGAGTTTCGCCACCTGTATGCAAAATCTGTCCACGAGTGCCAAGCACACTTCCAGAGCCAAGGTATGTAACACCGGCACCGAATTTAAGTTTCGTGGCCAGCGGGAAGAGATAAGACTGGTAGTAAATCTTGTTCAGCACCGGTGGAACAGAACTGTCATCCGGCAGTGGGTTCGTTAAAAAGTTTGGATAGTTCACGTAAGCATCTTCACGGAACAGTCTTCCGGGACCATCGAGATCAGCAATCTTAAACTGCCAGTCCAGTGAGTTAATCAGACGATACGGACCGCGGTAGTAGTAGTTACTTCCACCGACATCAGCGGCTCCCCAAAGATTGATTCCATTCTCAAATTTCGCCGTCGTCGATCCGAATGTTCCAGACGCCTGACTGATTTCAATGTTTGCGAGATCGTGTCCGCCGGCAACAAGAAGTGGAATCGTATCTGCAAGAGGCTTTCTGATCGTCTGATATGGATAATCGAGGAAATAATTTGTTCCGTTTACACTCTTATACTGAGGGAGCGACGGAGTCAGAGGAACAAGAACGGAACCCGATTCCTTAATCAGACCCTGGTCAGCAACTTTAGCGTATGCATAGAGACACTGCTCGCCGTCCTGGTTACAGCCATCAATTCCGTCAAACGTCGGATCGTCTTCAATGCGAAGACCACGACAGTAGAGACCAGAGTCACGGTTGTTTTGAACAGGCTCATCACCTGCTGCAAAATCATATTCGTTGTAATCAAACAGATCGTAAGAAAGTCTGATGTTACGGAATGGCTGCGAACGAAGATCCAGCACAAGAACGCTGATCGCTGTCGAAGGTGTAATCCCTGGAGCTTTCACGATCGTTGCCGGAATATCACTGACGAGTGCCTGTCTGCCGACACCAAAGCGAAAGCGCACTTTTACGAATGATGAACGGAGGGAAGCGATGTTGATCCCCGCGAGATACATGCGACCTGCGAAGTTCTTTGGAATCGTAAGCTTCCGGACATAACCACCACCTGCAAAAGCTGGCTGACCAGTACCCGTATTGTAAGTTGTATCAGTTGAAAGATTGGGTTCGATGAGGTGGCGGATTTCAACAGTCGGTGGAGCTGTAGTTCCGTTCCCTACTGAGTTATCACCTTCTGTAGCATTGTCTCCATTACCAGAACCGCTTGTCGTAATCTGACCATCTGTAGCGGCGGGAGTAGCAACACGTGAACCTGTAGGAGTACAGCTTGATAGAATGAGCGAAAGTGCTAAGCACTGAGCTAAAATTTTCTTCCCGAACGTAAATGTATCCATGGTCAATGACCTCACTATTCCCTTCGGTCCATTTCAAGGGAATCCTTAACGTCAATTATGGTGGAAGCTACGGAAAAGATGATGAAATAAGAGTGAAAAACGAGGATAACGGGAACTTAGGAATTCCCGTGTAGGGGGATCGGGTTATATGTTCGCCTCCCGAAGGAGGCGAAAGTGATTACATATTTTGGTTAAGAAGCATGGCAAGTCTGAGGCCGGCCTGGAACAAACGCTGTTCAACAACCGGAACAAACTTGTAACTGTATTCGTACGAGAGTCTTGGCATCTCTGACTCCAGAACCGGAGTGTCCATGCGGCAGTACGTGCGCGAACTCTGTGGCGCAGGAGAAGCAACGACGTTGTCAGGATAAATTTGCGAGCGAAGCTCTTTCGATTCGCGGGCCCAATCAATCACGTCCCCCTTTCTCCATGCCTGAACCTGAGAGACGTTTTTTCCCTGGGAAATAAAATGCGTAAGTTCAGTGAAGCTTAGTTTCGTGAAATCAATCATCCCCTCATCCCAGAGAGCGTGAAGGTTCGTTGCTTTCCCCTGGAAGATAACCTTGCAGGCATTACCGCCGATATCCGTTCCATTCCCAACGTGAAGGGGCATATGAAGATCGCCGACAAGATGAACAATGAATTTGATTGCGAAAACTTTTTTATCATCCGGTGATGTTGGATCTTTCAGTACTTTCAACTGTTCGTTGATCGAACCAATAAGTTTGCCACTTGAAGCTGTCTCGTCGTGGTCATGAGCATCGTCTGCCCAGTCCGTGTAGTGCCAGTTGTATGTTGACGAATATGTCTGCGGCTCAGACTTAATCTCATCAGGCCAGTTTGCAACACGTGCAAGCGAGTCACCTTTGAGAAGGGTCTGTAGTTTGAGTCTGATTGAAGGTTCGAGAAACTTCGTTGCAATCTCCCCTACGGCCCGGTGACCGGTAGGTCCCCAAGCAAATGCCTCGACCGTAAACAGTAAACCAATTACTAAAAGTGCTTTCATTGTGTGAGCTCCTCAAATGTACCGCGGTCTTTATTTTTTTTGAAATTTGGAACGTTAAAAAGTCTGCCGTGAAAAGTAACGTAATAACCAGCATCCAGGATGCCTGCGGCGAAGATCGCCTCCGTTACATTCTGAGCGGCATCTGAATCATCAAAGCCCATGGGCTTCATTGCACCGGTGAAGACAACAGGAACAGCTACTTCTGGATAAGTTTGGAAACAAAACTTTGCTGTCTGGTCCATTGTGTCTGTTCCGTGAAGGACAACGATCGGCGCCGAAGTCTTTGCTGCTTCTTTAATGGCATCACGAATCAGCTCTCGGTCTTTCAGATCCATGTGAAGTGAATCTTTCGACATGAGACATGACACTTTCATTTCTGTATAAGGAAGACGCAATTTCTGGAGTAATTTATTTTTTACGATGGTCTCCCGATTCTCAAGAGAACCTTCGGATTCATCGTACGTTTTTTCAATCGTTCCTCCTGTGGTCAGGATGGTCAGATTTTTTTTTGAGTTTCCCATGGGAAGTGCCCTTGACGTTTACAGGATCAGACCCATGTTTTAGAAGACAACGACGCTAAATGACAAGACGACAATATGACACCGCTATCAGGAGGCCCCATGACGACACGTAAAGGTTCGATTTCAGTAAAGACTAATGACATTTTTCCTATCATTAAAAAATGGCTTTACTCGGAGCATGATATTTTCATCCGGGAGCTCGTCTCCAACGCCTGTGATGCCATCACAAAGCGCTCGACCCTTGCACGCTCCCAGGGTCATGAAACTCCTGAAGCGAAGGTTTCGATATCGGTCGATAAAACGAACCGCCTGATCACGATTTCAGATAACGGCCTCGGAATGACTGAAGCTGAAGTTGAAAAATACATCGCTCAGCTTGCTTTCTCAGGTGCAGAGGAATTCGTCCAGAAAATGAAAGACCTCGGCAACACCAACACCAAAGACGAAATCATCGGAAAGTTCGGTCTCGGATTTTATTCATCATTCATGGTGGCCGAAAAAGTTGAAGTCGAATCCCTTTCTATGAGTCCAGGTGCAGTTGCCACCAAATGGACTTGTCTCGGTGACACTGACTATGAATTCTCTGAATCTACAAAATCAGATGTCGGTACAACGATTAAGCTTTTCGTCGGCCCTGATGGTGAAGAATTCCTCGACTACTGGAAGTTTCGCGAAACATTGACTCATTATTGTGATTTCATGCCGTATCCGATTTCACTCACAAACGCTGAAGATGCTGAGATGAAAGATGAGCAGATCAACGAAACGACTCCGCTCTGGAAGAAAGATGCGGCGACTCTGAAAGATGAAGACTACAAGGACTTCTACAAGAAGATGTTCCCGATGGACCCGGAGCCTCTGTTCTGGCTCCAGCTCAACGTTGATCACCCATTCACTCTCCAAGGTGTTCTCTTCTTCCCGAAAATCAACCAGAACAAACCGATGCAGGAAAACGGCATCAAGCTCTATTCCAAGCAGGTCTTTGTTTCTGATAACGTCAAAAATGTCGTTCCGGATTTCTTAGCACTCCTCAAAGGTGCGATCGATTCTGTGGACATTCCACTGAACGTTTCACGTTCGTCTTTGCAGGGTGATCCGAACATCAAAAAAATCTCCAACTACATCATCAAGAAAGTCGCCGAGAGTCTCAAAAAACTCTTCAACACTGATCGCGAGCGCTATGAAAAAGCATGGGAAGACATTGGTCTTTTCGTGAAATACGGATGCATGCAGGATGAGAAGTTCGATGAAGTCATGAGAAAGTTTGTGCTCTTCAAGAACACTGACGGCAAGCTCGTGACACTCGAAGAATACCAGGCAGCACTTCCTGAGAAAGTGAAAGAAAAACTCAAAGACAAGTACGTTTACTTCGAGAAGAATCTCTCTGATGAATCTCTTCGCAAACAACTTCAAGCTGAGGGTATCCAGGTCCTCGAAACAGATCAGTACATCGACCCACACTTCATGCAACATGCAGAGATGAAAGGTCTAGGAGAGCAGAAGTATAAGTTCTCTGCGATCGATTCGGAGTTTGAGAACCTCCTGGACTCAGACGTGACGTCTGCTGACGATATTAAGGTCAAAGATTTCTTTAAGCAGGTTCTTGTTGGCGACAACAAAGAGCTCGAGGGAAGACTCGACGTAGACGTTAAGAACCTGAAGAACGCTTCTTCAAGTGCCTACTTCAAGGTCGACGAGCAGATGAAACGCTTCCAGCAGATGACAAAATCCATGGGCCAGAGTGCTTTCAGCATGCCGGTAAAAAAGACTCTCGTTGTGAATCCCGGGAATGTTCTCGTGAAAAATGCACTCAAGATCTGGGAGAAAGGTGAGAAGAAGGATCTTGCAGAGAAGATCGCTCATCACGTCCAGGATCTGGCGAGTCTTTCATCTGAGGGGCTAACGTCTGAAGAGAAAGAAAAGTTCGTGACACGTTCACAGTCTCTGGTTTCTGAACTATCTCAATTTATCGTTTAACGCTTAAAGGGGGCCCTCGTACTGGGCCCCCATTTTCATTCGCATCTCATTGGAAAAACCTGTGATTTTTTCACAAATCAAGGGAATCCTTAGCGCTACATTTGTCGTTTGATCTGGAAGCGTGTAGGATGCGGCCATGGATAACCAAGTTTGTTGTAGCTGTAAAAAACCGAAGGCCCCTTACGAGTGCGGTATTTGTCACCAGCATGCGTGTAAGGCCTGTACACAGTTCTTAGGTGAGGATTATTTCTCTTATCTCAGAGTTATTCCAGCCGATCTAAAACACACAAATTACTGTCCTCAGTGCTACGAAGAAAAAATCGCAGCTGCCAGAGAGGACTATGATGCTACGATGGAAAAAGCTAAGGACATCATCATCTATTCCAAGGATCAGGCGAAGCTCACTCGTCTTTTGAAGCCAAAGTCGCCACCATACTTCGTTGAGAACTGCGAAGACGAGAAGGAAGCGCTGATGCGAATGTCCTTCTTTGCTGTTCAGGATAACTTCAACTGCCTCATGACAGTACAATTTAAGTCATCCAAGTTAATCAATGCCTCACATAAGAAAACATTGGTCGCAGCACAGGGAACTCCCATCACGATCGATCCCACGAAGATCCGCGGACACATCGATCCTCCATAATTACTGTCGTAAATTTTCTTTCAGATTTTTTATCAGAGTATCCCGCGCAAGTTCGAAGGATTTGGGGTAGTAGTTTTTCTTCTGGAAAACCATGTAGACCGGGGAGAGAAGTTTTTTATTCTCGAACATGATGTCGATTCGCTTATCATCTTCCACCAGATGCTTCGGCAAAACAGAAACTCCAATTCCCATCGCGACTCCGTCGATCACCGAATAAATCTCATCTAGATAACGCCGTTTTTGGATCGTCGGATTTTTATCCACGGCCTTGAACCAGCGAAAGCTCATTTCATCCTGCTCGTCGTGATTTAAAAATGTGTGAGGATTGTGAGCATACTTGCGGGACTTCACGTACACGTACTCTTCGTATCCCAAGAGAACAGACTCGATCCTGTCTTTCAGGAGAGGGCGGTCGAGGAAGATGATATCTACTTCACCGCTGAGGAGCTGAGCTGGTAGTTCACGAAGCTCTTTAATGGAATACTGGAAATCAATTTCTGTGTGAGCTTTGAGGAGCGGACTCAGTGCCGGCAGGACGAGAGATCTTCCGATCGTGGAAAACGCTCCGATCTTGATTTCTCCACCCAGGCCCTTATCTTCTTTTTTATATTCGCTCCACCACGCCTCTTCCCACTTATCAAAAGTGATCGCGTGGTCCAGAAAGCGCTGGCCGGCCTCGGTCAGAACCACGCCCGTCTTCTTACGGATTAATAACGAGCAGGAGAGAATTTCTTCCAGCCGTTTCAGGCGAATAGAAAGAGCGGCCTGGGTCAGACCCAGTTCTTTAGCGGCCGTCGTAACGGAGCCGAATTTACAGACTGTTATAAAGGCACGGCGATGATCCCGGGTAATATCCATACCCAAACCTACCATAAAAACATTTTATGGATGTATAAAAATTATAAATTATACAGAGTTTAACGGACTGCTTTATAACAACTCCAACATAACCATCACGGAGTCCATCATGAAAACAACTCTCCTCACTGCTCTCCTCTTTAGTACGACTCTCTCAGCTTCAGTTTCAATCCCGGACTACAACTGGCAGGTCACCGATCTCGCAGAGGCGGGTCTTAAGAAAGAAGAGCTTTTCAGCCGCATGGATCGCAAATTCATCAAGGTGGGAAGCTCGATCTGTGCCAACCGCGCTCTGATGTGGCTTAACGATTTCAAAACCAGCAACAATGTCGATGGGGCCAAGATCTTTCTCTTCTACACAAACAAATCTCACGGCATCGGTCTCAAAACCTGGTGGTACCACGTAGCTCCCATTGTAGCCGAGAACAATGAACTCTTCGTGATGGATGCCGGTTTCAATTTCCCTGGTCCAGTGACACCAAAAACATGGATGGATAACTTTTCACGTGGCGGAAACTGCAAAGAAATCAAAGCAGGCGAAGACGATCTGATCGAACTCATGCACCAAGGCCAGCAGTTCCCAACGAACACACGCTACGGCGAGTACAACTGCTACTACAAAATTGTGCCAGCAGGACTCTGGTTCCCGCAAACTGTGGCGGCATCACTCACAGGCGGAAACATACCTAACGAAATACAGAATGACGAAGTTTACGCTGCCTGCCTCGAAGCCGTGACAAGTCCCATCGGCCGCAGATTTGGAGCTGGGAAAAAATCTTGTCGCAAATACATCGGTCAATAAAACATACGAAAGGAAACTATATGAAACTTCTCTCAACGGTTCTTTTTATTCTTCTTCCTTCTCTGTCTTTCGCTGCAAACTGCACGATGAAAGTAGAGCTCTCGAACTCGGGCTGTACGTTTGGGAACGACCTCTTCTCTCCTGTGATGAAGCGTAAGCTCGTGAAGATCATGGAGGCAAAAGGCTATACTGTGTCAGAAGACGACTCAGCGGAATATCATCTCTCGTATCTTGGAAGCAACGGCTCGTGTATCGAGTTTGAGGGGCGCACTCCGTTTCTTTATCCTGATACTATTTTTTCGAGTCTATATCTGACCAAAGGAAACATGCAGCTCGATATCGGTGCAGACCAAATGAAGGAAGTTTTCACGATGTGGCCGAATAGCAGTCGCCCATACCGGAGACTGTTTAAGAAATCCGTGAGTTCAATCAGAGAGCTCGTTCCTGATTGCCATTAATACAAATAAAAAGATGTGAGACCCTGAAGAAAATCTTCAGTTTAAGTGAGCGCTAAAATTCCTGGTCCGTAAGGTCGATAGAACCAAACACCTTACCAAGGACTAGGTATGCACACCCTCATCGGTCTCATGCTTTTTATGGTTCACTTCTCCGTCCATGCGGTCACCGGCGAAAAACTCGACCGTACAGGATTCATCCAAACTTTCAATGCTGAGTTCAACGAACCGGGCGGCAGTGCCCTCGATACCAAGAAGTGGAAAACCAACTACTACTTCGGCACGCAGCTCACCAAGACCTGGCCCAATGGCTCACCTGTCACCATGGCCCAGCAGTCTTCAAGCCGGATGATAACAGGTGAGCGCCAAGTCTACATCGATAAGGAGTACTGCGGCCGGAGTCCCTTCTGGATCGGCAACGGCTTTCTCTATCTTTACTCGTTTAAGTCAGACCCCATCGCGAAGGCCACCTGTGGGCAAGGGACACGAGACTACATGTCTGGACTCATCACCACCGAGAAGTCGTTCTCCCAAACACACGGTTACTTTGAAATGAGAGCGAGACTCCCAAGTTCCTCCGGAACATGGCCTGCATTCTGGCTACTTCCTACCGTGAAGACACCGGAGAACTTAGGTCGCCTGCCGGAGATTGATATATTCGAGCACTGGGGTGGGGACTACACGGTGATGTCACAAGGAAAGCCATTTGTGATCAAGCGCAAAGGTAAGATCGTCTCAACGATACATGAAGGGACGAAGAATTTAGAGTACGCGACCAGTAACAGGACTGCCCCTCCCACCGTCGATGTGAATGCGTTCCATGTTTTCGGAATGCTTTGGACACCCACGGAGGCGATCTTCTATCTCGATGGCATCGAGACCTACCGAACATCCTTCATCAACGATGATCCCCACTACATGCTCATCAACGTCGCGATCAGTGATACCGCCGGCGATCCCGCTCTCGGCGTGTATCC
>CAMCYI010000016.1 GCA_945883845.1 Bacteriovorax stolpii
GAAATTGATATCAGAGATTCAAATCAGGAAGAAGAATTAAGTCTAAAAATTGAGTCATTCGTTGAGAAGAAGGATTGAGGCCATTATACTTGTTTCATGGATCTCACTCTCGTTACCTGCAATATTCGATTTAACAATCCCGCTGATGGACCCAATGCATGGGAACATCGGCGGGATTTTCTTGCGCAGACTCTCAAAGCTCATGATCCTGATGTCATCGCCACACAGGAAGGAAGATTCGATCAGCTCAAAGAACTCGAAGTCCTTCTTAAAGACTATGTCATCATTGATTCTCATCGTTCCTGGATAAAGGAGAGAATGTATCCCAGCATTTTTTTAAAAAAAAATCGCTTCGAGGTTCTTAAGAGCGAGGATCTATGGCTTTCTGAAACGCCACATATGGCCGGGAGTCTTTCATTCAAAAGTACGTTTCCCAGACTGATGACATATATCTCGGTGCAGCCCAAGGAGAGCAAGAAAAATCTCCTGATCGTGAATACTCATCTCGATCACGTTCAAAGAGAAACCCGGGAGGCACAGGTCAGAGTGCTTACCACGGAAATTAATAAAGTCCGGAATATCGAAGGTGTGCTGGCCATCCTCGGAGATTTTAACGATTCACCTTCGAGCAGTGTTCAGCAAATCATGAGAGATGAAATTCCGGGATTAACCGATGCATGGAAGCAGCAGAATCTCGAGGAAGAAACTTCCTATCATTCGTTCAAGGGTGTGATGGCTGATGGTTCAAGAATCGACTGGATTATGATTCAGGGAGCAGCGAAGATTCTTGAGTGTAAGATGGAGAAACTTTCCCTGGATAATTTATATCCCAGTGATCACTTCCCCATTATTTGCAGAATCAGCGTTTAACTGCAACTTCTTGTCCCAGCTGCAGGTAGGTTTCAAAACCATCTGCCGTGTTCTTCATCAAGTCTTCGGAAGGTTTCCACTTCCCTTTTTCCCCGACAATGATGACTGTAGATCCACCGAAGAGGAAGTAGCCTTTTTCTTCTCCACGAAGAAAAGGCTTATTCCAAGGATGAGACTGAACAATTTTACCAACACAAATCGCTCCGACTTCAATATAGGCGATACGACCAAAGTTTTCTGTCTGAAGAATTGTAACGTAACGTTCGTTCTCAATAAAAATTTGATTCTTATATTTTAAGGCAAATGGGTTAACGGAGTCGTACACACCAGCAACCCGAAAGTGATCGATGACTTTTCCGTTATCAGGATAATGGTAACGATGATAATCCACAGGGCAAAGGCGTGCGATGACGAGTGGGCCGCCTTCAAATATTTTTGCAACTTCAGCATTACCGATAAGATCTTTGGCGTGGAGATACTTTCCTTTCACAGGGTATGACTTTTCATTATCAATGGATTCAAAACCTACATAGCGGGCTTCAGCGAAGGCCGGCATTCTTTCCGGTTGATGAACGAAAGAACGCTTGCCGAGTTTGAACTTACGGATAAAAAATTCATTAAAACTTTTATAAGAATCTTTGGGATCGAGAGCTTTCAAAGATCCTGACTCATAGTCCTGAATAGGGATATTAAATTTTTCAATGAAAGGGCGGACTTTGCGATGGCTTAACGGAATTTCCTGGAAAAAACCATAGGCCTTACTAAAAAATTTATTTGTGAAGAAGCTCCCCATTTTTTGTCCTGCCACAGAACAGTAGAGGAATTTAATAAACATATCCCCATAAACTTTCTCAATCTCCATCTTGCCGGTGGAGCGATTAAAGTATTTTATTTCCGGCGGCGGATTGCTGATAGATGTCATTGGGTTTCCTCTTCACGAGTAAGAATTTTACCTATTATACTGGGGGGGTCAAAATCAGTCAAAATAAGGAGCGTTTTATGAGAATTATGGCGGCCATACTCTTCTCCCTCATGTCCATTTCGGTTTTCAGCGCAGAATTGCTCACTGTCGAGACAAAGACGATCGAAATTTACCGTAAAGCTGTTCCAAGCACGGTGAACGTCTCCAATATCAGACTTACAAAAAACTTTTACTACGGTGACGTAGAAGTACCTCAGGGCTCTGGTTCAGGATGGGTCTGGGACGACAAGGGCCACATCATCACAAACTTCCATGTGGTTCAGGGTGGAGATAGTTTTGTTGTGACTTTCTACAATGATCCAAAACAATACAAGGCCAAGCTGGTGGCGACTGCTCCTGAAAAAGACATTGCGGTTCTCAAGATCGAGCAAGGTCCGGCCAAGTTATCACCCATGAATCTTGGTTCTTCAAAAGACCTGCAGGTAGGTCAGTATTCCTTCGCGATCGGCTCCCCTTTCGGTCTCGACTACACTCTTACAACTGGTGTGGTGTCTGCGCTAGGAAGAAAGATTGATGGAATCGGTGGAGTAAAAATTAACGACATGATTCAGACTGATGCTGCAATCAACATGGGGAACTCGGGTGGTCCACTACTCGATTCAAGTGCGCAGTTGATTGGAATGAACACAGTCATCTTCTCAACGAGTGGATCAAGTGCGGGTCTGGGATTTGCCGTTCCCGTGGATACAATTAAATCAATCGTTCCCCAGCTCATTCAACACGGAAAAATTATCCGTCCTGCACTCGGGATTGGAATTGTTCCGGACAGCATGAAGCACCGGCTGATTCGTTCAAGTAAAGGTTTGATCATTTCCTACATTGAAGAGAATGGTCCCGCCGGAAAGGCTGGTCTCAAAGGGATGACTCAGGATCAATATGGAAGAATTTATCTGGGTGATATCATCACAGAAGTTGATGGAGTTACTGTAAACAGCCTGGATGATATTTATCAGCTCCTCGAGCAGAAAAAAGTCGGAGACTTTGTGACAGTAAAATATAAACGTGACGGAAAGACTCTCACTACAAAAGTAAATTTAGAGGCCCTTTAAATTCGCCAGCGCACTTATCAGCGTTTCTTCTTTCTTAGCAAAACAGAACCTTAAATACTTTCCACCTTCAGCAGACTTTAAATAGAAAGCTGAAGGGGGAACAGTTGCGACTTTGCGGGTTTTAATAAGTTCGAGTGCGTAGTCCACGTCTTTGAGCTGAGTCTTGCTCTCGATGGGAACCATCATGAAATAAGTTCCACGGGGTATAGTGAAATTAAATCCTAGGTCTTTCATTCCTTTATAGAAAAAGTCGCGCTTCGCCTTATAGGTAGCTACGAATTCCGGCAGGTAGGAATCTAGTTTCTTAAGCCCTTCAGCAACGGCTTCCTGCATGGGAGTCGAAACAGAGAAAGTGACGTATTGGTGAATCAAGCGGCAAGCACGGGACACTTTTTCATCAGCGCAGATCCAGCCGATCTTCCAGCCGGTGAGACCGAAAGTTTTTCCGGCACTTGAAACAGTAATCGTTCGCTCATACATCCCTGGCAAGGTTGCGGTAGGAATATGTTTTGCTCCATCAAACAACAGAAACTCATAGACCTCGTCTGAGAGGACATAGAGATCATTTTTTATGGCCAGCTCAGAAACCTGCATCAGTTCTTCACGCGTCCACACCTTACCCGATGGGTTGTGTGGATTATTGAGAATGAGAAGTTTCGTTTTTGACGTAATCGCTTTTTGAAGTTCTGCCTGATCCACGTTGAAGTCCGGTGCGTGCATGGTCACCGGCACAGGTATGCCACCGGCCATCTTAATAGAGGCGACATAAGAATCATAAAACGGCTCAAGAACGATCACTTCATCACCAGGATTAATGAGGCCCATAATCACAAGATAAATGGCTTCAGTAGCACCAACAGTAATGGTTACTTGAGATTCGAGATCATAGTTGAGACCATAGAATTTTTTATAGTAATTTGAAACTTCTGTACGAAGGTTGAGGGTTCCGTGAAAAGGCGCGTACTGATTATGACCTTCACGCATCTTCTGGGTAACGAGATCCTTGATCCATTCTGGTCCGTCAAAATCAGGAAATCCCTGACCAAGATTCACGGCCTGATGTTCACGAGCAAGACGGGAGATAACTCCGAAAATTGAATCTTTAAAATCTGCAATCCGCAGGGATGTATCTTTCATTTTAGTCCTTTGGGTCCATGGCGTCCCTGACACCTTCACCGATTAAAGAAAGCATCGTGAGGGTGAGGAACAAAGCAACGGATGGGTAAACAGCGAGCCACCAGCCGACTGTAAAATGTTTCTGGGCCTGGTTCAGTAATTCTCCCCAGCTAGGAGTCGGAGGAGTGAGACCGAAACCAAGATAATCAAGACTGGCGAGACTGACAATATTCCCTGCAAGAACGAAGGGAGAGAATGTGATTATAGGCGACAAAGAGTTTGGCAACAGATGCTGGAAGAAAATTCTGACGTGACCAGCACCTAAGGCACGGGCGGCTTCGATGAATTCTTTTTTACGGTTTTTAAGGAACTCTCCGCGAACGTAATAGCTGATGCTGATCCAGCCGAAGATACTCGAGAGAACGACGAGCAAAATCAAAGTCGGCTTGAAACTTGCGATAATAATAATCAGGAGAAAAAACTGCGGAACGGTGGAAAGAATCTCAACGATTCGCTGGCCCCAGAAATCGGTGCGACCTCCGAAGTAGCCCATGACACCACCAAGGATCGTACCAATCGTGAAAGTGAGAATCCAGACAAGCACTGAGAAGATCACAGAATAGCGAAGTCCGTAGAGAAGACGCGTAAAGATATCGCGACCCCGGTCATCAGTTCCCATGAGATTGAGTCCGGAAGGTTCTGACGGGTAGGTGACAACGTCTTTGTTTGATTCGAAAGGATTCCATTTAATGATGGGCCAGACAACATAGTCTTCTGCTGAAAGTTCAAGTGTCCGGTAATCAGTCACAACCTGATCTTCGAATCCAAACTGACTCGGATGATAGTCTTTAAAGACAGGATAATAGGTCTCCCCTTTATACTTCATCAGGATAGGTTTATTATTCGCCCAAAACTCTGCCGTGAATGAGAAAAAACACGCAATCAGCACGAGCCAAGTAGAAAGTACAGCGAGGCGACGGGATTTAAACCTGCGCCATTTTTTTATTGATTCATCATTAGTAAGAAGTTTTTCAATCATGTGAAATCAATCCTTGGATCAACCAACACATAAGCAAAATCTGAAAGTACGTTACCAATCAGGAAAAGAAAGCTCTGAATAAAGACGAGACCCATGATGACGTTATAGTCACGTGCAAGAATACTCTTAAAGCTCAGAAGTCCGATGCCATCGAGCTGAAATATGGTCTCAAGAAGAAGAGAGCCGGCAAAAAAGACTGTTAAAAAACCGCCAAGGCCTGTGACAATCGGGATCAGGGCATTGCGGAGGGCGTGTTTCATATAAACAACTTTTTCATCCAGACCTTTCGCGCGGGCTGTACGAATGTAGTCCTTTTTTATTTCTTCAATCAGAGAGTTCTTCATCAGCACTGTGAGGCTTGTGAATGAACCGATAGTGTAACAGATGAGAGGGAGGGTGAAATGATGAACACGATCAACGAATTGCTCCCAACCGGAAAGTTCATCGTACATTTCTGAATAAAGTCCGCCGACCGGAAAAACTTCAACGAAGCTGCCCCCCGCCAGGAATACGATCAGGAGGATGGCGAGCATGAACGATGGGATTGAATAGAAAACAAAAAGCAGGATGCTGGTAGTGACATCAAAAATACTGCCATTCTTAATCGCTTTAACTATCCCCAATGGAATGGAGATCAGGTAACTGAGAATAAGGGAAATAATTCCAAACTGAAGAGAAACAGGAAACTTACTCACAATCACATCAATCACTGGCTCTTCATAAGTAAAGCTCTCGCCAAAATTTAAAGTGACAATATTTTTCAGCCAAAGAAAATATCTTTCATGAAGGGGCTTATCAAAACCGTACTGCTTTTTAAGAGCTGCCATAACCTCATCTGATACTCCGTGATTTTCTCCACCACGTGATGCTGCATCTACACTGTTACCACCGTCGCCAGCGCCGAAACGCAGCTGCTGGATCTTTTGATCGATGGGACCGCCGGGCGCCATGTTGATGATCGCAAACACAATGATCGTTACCCCAACAAGCGTCGGGATAAGAATCAGCATTCTTCTGATGAAGTACTTAAGCATTACTGAATCTTCCAGTACATCTGTCCGACACCATAGTTAAAAGTATCTTTCGGCTTCCATACACGTTTTGTATGAGCGTAGAGAGTGTATTTGTTATTGAAGAAAAATACGTATGGATACTCTGCTGAAATGAGCTCATGAACCTTATGCAGTAAAGGAATACGCTCTTCCTTCGTATAAAGTTTGCGGGCCTGATCAATCAGCTTATCCACTTCCGGATTCGAGAAGCTGATGAAGTTAGAGCCTGAATTAGCAATGGAAGAGCTATGCCAGATCTGTTTTGGATCCCAATCAACACCGCCTCCACCCCAGGCCATACGAACAGCTTCAAATTTTTTCTCATCAAGAAGTTTAACAAATGAGTTCCATTCAATCGACTTGATATTGATTTCAACACCCGCCTGGATAGCATCTTGCTTAAAGATCGTGAGGTATCTGACCATATCCGGTGATGGGTCCATGATCGTAATCGAAAGAGGAGTCTTCTTACCGTCAATCACTTTATCGAGAAGGCCGTCTTTGTCGGAATCTTTCCATCCGGCCTTGGCCAGAACATCAAGAGCACCCTTCTGATCGTAGGCAACTGACTTCACATTTTTGTTCGCGTAATCAGATTGAATATAAATTGGTCCCGTCGCCATTTCGGACAAGTTATATTCGAACTTGTCCTCCATCAAAGGACGATTGAAAAGCATATAGAGAGCTTTTCTCACTTCGCGATCTTTCAGGATCGGATGCTTGAAGTTCCAGGCGATGAAATTATATCCCTTAGGGGTTTTGTTTTCTGTTTTAATTTTTATGATCTTGTCGTCCCAGACTTTGCCGACAGTTTTTTTCATGAAACCTTCAGGACGAAGTTGCATGAAATCAATATCACCTTTTTTAAGTAGCTCGAGCTGAACGTTCTCCTCGTTAACGAATTTAAGTACAATCTTTGGAATGAGATAAGCATCATTCTCCGAAGCTACTTTATGTCCCCACCAGTCAGCTTTCTTCGTCAGGACAATTTTCTGACCTTTATCATACTTTGTGAAAACGTATGGACCAGTTCCAATCAGCTTCTTGTTGAAATCCGGCTTGTTCTTCGGATCACCATAAAAATGTTTTGGTAAGACCTGGATACCTGCGCATACATCAAAATTCAGGAAGTAATCACCATCGACGGTAAAGCGAACAGTATATTTATCAAGAACTTCAACGCTTTTCACTGCCTCATAAAATGAGCGCATCTGAACTGCTTTGTAATCGTCAGTAAAAATCACATCGTAAGAAAACTTTACGTCGTCAGCGGTGAACTCAACGCCGTCATCCCATTTAACTCCCTGGCGAAGTTTGAAAGTATAAACTTTATTATCCGGCGAAATTGTCCACTCTGTCGCAAGAGCAGGTTTCCATTCCCATGAGTCCAGGTCTTTATCAAGAAGGCTCTCGAAAAGATAAGCATGCACCTGCGGCGTATAACCATCAACGGATGAAAGAGGGCTAAGAGTTGTTGGTTCTGAACCTATATTGTAATAAACGAAGTCTTTTGATTTTTCTTTTTTGTCCTGACAAGACATTGTGGTCAATGCGAGACAAATGAAAACGACGAATGATAAGCCTTTAGCGGCCATGAGAAACTCCTTTCGGGATTATTTTTTATAGTAGAGAGCAGGGTCTAGAGACCAGCGATCAAGCTTGAAATTGTGGTCGTCGATTTTGTATGCTTCAAGCTTTGTATCAATTTCATTCAGGCGCGCTTCTGAATTTTTAAACTCAGTAAATATGATCGCTTTGTCTTCTTCGAGAGCGGCGAGTTCTTTATTCCATTCAATTTCAAGCTTCTGACGGAGAATTTCGTATCTTTTATTAACAGTATCGACTTTCTCAACATGACCCTCGAGATCTCGCTTATGCCGTTCTTTTTTTGTTTCCATCGCAAGGCGCTTTTTAAGAAGTACTTCAACGAGTTCCTTCACCGTCACAAGAGTCTGATCCATGTCTTTACTTTGGAAGTGAAGAAATGATCCTGCGGTGAAATGAACTTTACGTACACAGCTCGCATAGTTGGCCGCACGAAGAAGAAGATAATCATTCGTTCTTCCTTCAACGTAAGCGAGACATCGTGAATCCGGATACGATTCGTTCCACACATCAACGCGATCGCGATAACGAAGAAATTTTATACTCGTATGATCAGTACGAATTCTGATCAGGCCAGCGACTGGATTTGTTCTGGAAACTCTTCCGGCAAAATGAGATCCGGACTCCGGAGTTTTGGATTCCACAGACTGGGCCAGTAGATTTTGATTCATGATCAAAATCGTGAAGATTATTAGCAACTTGTGCATGAATCAATTATGCCACGGAGAGGGAATTTTAAAAGAGAAGGATGAGATTAATCTTTCTTGACGATAATACTTGAGCGGAACTCTTTTTCATGTAGCGGCTCTTCATATTTCAGGACGCGAAAGTTTCCGAACATTTTCAGGAGTTCCTGGTCCTTTAGAAAGTAAGAAACGGGCTCGACAGAGGGGGCCTTGTTCCTTTCACGGATCGTGAAGGCTTCGTACATGAGAATGCCACCGGGTTTTAGCCAGGTTTTCATTTTTTCAATGAGATTACGGTCAACGTAATAGAAGCAGATGATAGCGTCATAAGACTGAGGCGGGATCTGATACTGCTCGAGAGAGGCGACCACACCTTTGATTTTAACCCCAAATTCCTGGGCAAGAAGGTTTGCCTTTTTTACGGCAACAGAGCTGATGTCCACACCGGTAACCTTGTAGCCTTTCTGCGCGAGAAAGACTGCGTTCCTACCCTCGCCCATCCCCATGTCCAGGACAGCGCTGCCAAAGGGAATGAACTGATAGTTTTCTGCAACAAACTTCGCTGGAGTTTTGCCGAAAATAAATGTCGGACGGCTATAGCGTTGGTCCCACTGAGTTTTGGAATCCGAAGAAACTTTGACCCCGGTCAGCTGTTGGAAACGGCTTCCGGAAATCGGGTCACGTGCCCAGGTAGAGAGACTGCAAAGGGTCAGTAAAAGAAAGAATAATTTCATGATTCTTGAGAGGTATCACCATCTGCGGACTCTGAAAAGATATCATCTGCCTGAGAATCTATGAAGCTTGTATCCGGAAGAGGAACTTCCTCATTTTCTATCCCAAGTTCAGCATTGAGGAAAAGGTTAAGCGTGGCCAGTCGGTTTTCCATTCTCTTGATTTTTCTGTCGACGAAGAGTTCAACTGTGCCGGGCATGTCTTCAGTCTGAAAAAGATACCAGTTCATTTCTTCAGCGATTGAATAATACATATCGAGGACCGAAATGAGTTCTGTGCTGCAATGAGCGAGATCTGAAAGTGTGGCCGATTCGTATTTGTTAGCGAAGATACCCGGGAAGTGAGTTCTTGTTCTACGAATAGAAAAAACCTCGAGGTACTCACCTTTACGATCACGAACGCGCTTGAAAAGATTATTAGCATCAATTTTAAGCGAGAGTAAAATTCTCTGTGTGACTTCGTCGTTTCTGCTTTTCATCTATGCCGCCATTCCGCCAACACCAGCTCTTCTGCCACCAGGCCAACGGGAACTTTTCTCTGACTTCACTTTATAAAATCGAGAGATCATTCCTGAAAGGATGCGGGCATCGAGAGGGTATTTCATAAAAAAATAATTTTTTTGTTGAGAATAAAGTTTTGAATCGTTGAGACGGGAAAAACTTGAAAGATGCATCAGTGTAATACGTTTTGTTTTCAAAACATATTTCAGAAGACTTCTGACTTTCTCGTTATAGATGGCGTATTCGCGACTTCCCAAGACGGAACAAATCACAATGATCTCTTCCTGACTCGTTGAAGCTGCGAGTGATTGCAACTGATCGACTTTCACTGGAACCAGAATGTAACCAAGCTCTTTGAGATTTCGATCGAAGATATAATAACTATCAGGAAGATTAGCTTCGATAGTCAGAAAAAATATAAATGGGTTGATCTTTAATTCCATGACTCCTTTTCGGAGTTCAGAACCAGGACTTGAACCACTTGAAAATTTTCCTGACAAAACCGATCAACATCCCCAGTGAAAGGGACGCCATGGCATTGGTGCCGGATGCAGGAACCCCTGTAGAGACGGTCCCGCAGCTCAGGGGATTTGTAGACTCTGAAGTCTCTTCGCTCGCCAGTGGTGAGATGTATCCCGTTACCTGACGATGGACGGTCTGTTCGTGAACTTCGGTCATGCCGTTAACGTCATCGTTATCGAGTCCAAAATACGGACTCTGAAGAGTAGGGGCCATAACAGCATTCCAGTCATCAGAATGGTCGAGGCCCATTGTGTGGCCGAGTTCATGTGTCAAAGTTGTAAGGAGGTTGGCGTTGTTATTTTTGATATCTGGATGATTCCCGTTAATAACAATTTCAGTTTTCGCGAAGTAAGGTCCTTCGGTGTATCTGATGGCGACAGCAAGAACAGTATTGGGATCCATATTTGTTTCAGCAGCAAACTTTGTCGACCAGCGAATGATGTTTGAAGTGGCAGCATTGCTGCCGCTTTCTTTGAAATTCCAGAGTAAGAGACCTGTTCTGGATTCCCACTCACCTATTGCCTGCGTGGACAGATTTTCGAGAGTTGCCTTTCGTGTAGCGTTTCCATCCATAACCGTGATTCTGATAGGAAGGTTTTCCCAGTAGAATCCGTTACGAAAATCCTGAGTGAGTTTATATCCCCAGGCATTGAGCGAGAAAAGAAAGAATAGAATTCCAAGCTTCCGCATAATTTTCATCCTGAAAAAAAAGCAGTTCCTTAATTAGATCTGCTCAATACGACAAAGCCGTCCGTTCCTCATCTCGACGTGATATTCCTTACCACGCTCAATATCGAAACCCCCGTTCTGCAGAACATCGACCTGCTTTTGAGCATCAACGGATCCATCAGTAGTTTCAAAAATAACTCTCTGGAGGGCGAAGGCCTGCGATGGGCCAACACTCGGGATGATTTCTTTAACCACTCCCTCGAACTCTGTCGGACACTTCCCCCCTGAGGTCAGGGAAGCAAACGCCGAAAGAGAGAAAACAACCATCAATAGTAAAAGCCATTTCATGCCTACTCCTTGGCATTGAATTTTTCAAAGACGAGGTATCCATACCAATGTCTTTCTCACATTTCATGATTGCACGGGTGATGCCAAACCCCGGCGTGTCTAAAGTCTCTTATTTGTTATCTGTACTGACTAAATCAGGGACAAAAGGTGACCCCGCGAAAACGTGAAGCACCAGAGATGTGAGTGTTAGGTGGGGCCAGAGTGAGATCGGCAAGATATTACACTATTTAGATATCGCAGGGATTGCAGGAGCAACTACCGGACGATATTTGGGACCCTCGCAAGTCACACTGGCGAGATACCAGGGATCGTTCTCTGACTTACGTGAAGAAGTCGGGTTTTGCTTAGAGAGATGGTAGTCAGGTCCAAAGGCGGTCCGGCAAAAACCATTCCCTTCTTCCGTAGAAATGGCGCCGTAGCTTTGAAACTTCTGACCTCTTTTCTCCAGTTCAGCCTTGGGGATAACGACGGTGCTGTAGACGGGATACGGGGCAAGAATCAACGGTTCGTAGGCCTTGATGATATTGATATCGATGAGACTGATTACGAGACCGTCATCGTTGAGATGAATGTAATCGACCTGGGCATGGACGTTCTGAGAACGGACTGAGACGTCTATATAAGCACTTTTATCGAGTCCCTGATAGGAGCCTCTGGCATCGACAGGATGGGTTTTCAGGAACTCGTGAACGGCATCTGGGGCCGCAGAAACAGCAAGCGATATAAGGAGAAGGAAAGCAGCGAACGTTTTCATTTCTCTATTATCTACGATTTCCTGAAAATAAAAAGGGCACCCTGAGGTGCCCTAATCGTGTTCTAAACTTAGAACGTATGATTTACATCATGCCGCCCATACCGCCCATTCCACCCATGCCGCCGCCCATAGGAGCGCCGTGGCCGTCATCTTTCTTAGGGATGTCAGCAATCATAGTTTCAGTCGTGAGCATCATACCAGCAACTGAAGCAGCGTTTTGAAGAGCTGAACGAGTTACTTTAGTAGGATCGATGATTCCAGCTTTAACCAGATCTTCGTATTTGTCGTCACGAGCGTTGTAACCGAAGTTAGCGTTCTTAGACTCGAGGATTTTGTTGATAACAACAGAACCATCTACGCCAGCATTGAAAGCAATCTGACGGATCGGCTCTTCAATAGCTTTACGGATGATTTTGATACCAGCAGTTTGCTCTTCGTTAGCACCTTTCATACCTTCGAGTGCGACGATTGCGTGAAGGAGAGCAGCACCACCACCAACGATGATACCTTCTTCAACAGCAGCGCGAGTTGCGTTCAGAGCATCTTCCACGCGGTCTTTCTTCTCTTTCATTTCTGATTCAGTTGGAGCTCCAACTTTAATCACAGCTACACCGCCGGCCATTTTAGCCAGACGCTCTTGCAGTTTCTCTTTATCGTAGTCAGAACTTGTTTCTGCGATTTGAGCACGGATAGCTGAAACGCGAGCTTCAACATCTTTCTTGTTACCAGCACCATCAACGATCATTGTGTTTTCTTTATCGATGTTGATCTTCTTACAAGTACCAAGATCTGTAATCTGAACTGTATCGAGAGCGAATCCGAGTTCTTCAGAAATCACTGTTGCACCAGTCAGAGTTGCAATGTCTTTCAACATTTCTTTACGACGGTCACCAAAGCCAGGAGCTTTGATAGCAGCGAGGTTAAGAACGCCACGGAGTTTGTTCACAACGAGAGTAGTAAGCGCTTCACCGTCAACATCTTCAGCGATGATCACGAGAGGGCGGCCCGATTGATGAACTTTTTCCAGAGTAGGAAGAAGTTCTTTCATCGTAGAAATTTTCTTGTCTGTGATGAGGATATAAGGATTTTCAAATGAAGCGACCATCTTCTCAGGGTTGGTCACGAAGTATGGAGAAACATAACCGCGATCAAATTGCATACCTTCAACAACTTCAAGAGAAGTTTCAGCAGTTTTTGATTCTTCGATTGTGATCACGCCTTCTTTACCAACTTTCGACATGGCTTCAGAAAGGAGTTTTCCGATTTCCATATCGTTGTTTGCAGAGATTGATCCAACAGAAGCAATTTCTTCAGCTGTATCGATTTTCTTAGACATTGATTTGAGTTTTTCGATGATTTTAGCAGTCGCGAGGTCAACACCGCGCTTGAGGTCCATAGGGTTATGGCCTGCAGCTACGAGTTTAACACCTTCGCGGTAGATCGCCTGAGCGAGTACTGTTGCAGTTGTTGTACCGTCACCAGCATCTTCGTTCGTTTTCTGAGCAACTTCTTTAACGAGTTGAGCGCCCATGTTTTCGAATGGGTTCTCAAGCTCAATTTCTTTTGCAACTGAAACACCATCTTTAGTGATTGAAGGTGCGCCGAAAGATTTCTGGATAACAACGTTACGGCCTTTAGGACCGAGAGTTACCTTAACAGCGTTAGCGAGAGCGTTCACACCAGCAAGGATTGAGCTGCGTGCGTTTTCTGAATATTTAAGTTCTTTAGCTGACATATATTTCTCCCTAGAAAAGTGTTTTAAATTATTGAAGGATTCCGAGAATTTCGTCTTCTTTCATGATGAGGTAGTTAACGCCTTCAACTTTCACTTCAGTTCCTGAGAACTTTCCGAAAAGAACGCGGTTACCTTTTTTAACATCAAGAGCTTTCACAGTTCCGTCTTCCATGCGGTAGCCAGTACCAACTGCAATCACTTCACCTTGCGCAGGTTTTTCTTTGTGATTATCAGGGATGATAATCCCACCAGCTGTCTTAGCTTCTTCTTCAACTCTTTTGATCAAAACGCGATCACGAAGCGGTTGTAATGTCATAGATCCTCCTAAGGATAAAACGCATTGCGTATTAAGTTGCTCAACTATTATCAGGTTAATGTGCAACCACAATGTAGTGTCAGATGGGCCACTGTCAAGGTTTGCCCCTGAGAAATAAAGGAAGCTTAGCTATGGCCAGCTACTTGCAATGTAATACCCGGTGGCAAAATTCCCAAGGAATGGGAAAAAAGCAAAGAAAATCGACAGCTTGAATTCGTCAAGTTCGCCCGTAAGAAGCCGAAGAGAATTTAAAGCATCGATTTTAAAGCATATTCAAGGAACAGAATTATGCAGACCAAAATGACACTGAAGCTCTGCCCTCTTCTTTCTCTCCTTATCTCTATGGTGAGTTGTGGGAAAAAGGCGAACGACGCAAAAGCAGGAGACCTGAACGGCGACGTTCAGGGGCAGGAACCCTCATCGAATCTCATTCTTGAGCTCGATACGACTTCCAGTAGATCTATTTCATATAAGCTTAAGCGTGATGGAGTGTTCAATCTTCCAGAGCGCCTGACTATCAGAAATGGAAACCTTCCAGGACGCAAAGTCAGCGTCAAGTTCAACGTCGATCCTGCAGATCAGAGTATCTACACGCTGAAATGTGATTATGTGACTTCTGACTTTCAGCCTAACCAGATGGATGTCGAAACTTGTTACGATGATGTCGGAACCGATATCGGGAACTACACCACTGAAGTTCTTCCGATTCATAAAAACAATCTGATTCAAATAGATCTCATTGGAACATACGCTCCGGCTTCAGCCTTTGCTTACTTCTCAGTAAACTGGCAATAATAAACACAGACATTTCTTGCTGATCAATCAGACCTTCACAGGCCGTGAGGGAATTTTTGTATTTATGGTTTCTCTGAAGCTGGAACACGATCTGCACCCTGACGGTAGAGCTTGGTGAGATCTTCTTTGTAGGACGGATTGAGCGTTTCGAAACGACGGGCATTCACAAGATAACGATATCCATCCGTAAAATTCACCTGGGCGGTTTTGCGAAGGACAAGAAAGTATTCATCATCACTTATTTCATACTGATAAGTCGTGTAGTAGTGCTGGAGCATTTCGAAATTCCTACTCTGGGCGAGATAGAGAAGTGTTCTACCTTTATCTGCGCCGTTCTTCACGCAGTGATCAAGGAGGGCCTTGTCGTTCTTCTTCACAATGTTAAACATCAAAGTATGCCCAAAAAGAAGCGGCCTTGAGTTGATAATAGAAAGAAGTTTTTTATCTTTCATCAATTCTTCCGTACTCGCTTTTTGAACATAACTGACAACCTCTACTCCGCGCTGGTAACTGACACTCATCCAGACGAAAAAGGCAACGAAACTTCCGAGAAGTGGTACGGAAACTTTCCAGTTGAGAAAGAGGGCCAGGAAATTGCGCATCTTCTGTGCCGAAGAAACGTAGTAGTTAAAAGGTAAGCCGAGTTCAATCTTGTTGTGAAGAAAACTCTCCCGGGTTTCAAGATCCGGATGAGTTGAAAACAATCCTGAAATTTTCTTCGCGAGCCAGTTTTTCTCTTCGGGCTTCTTTGTCTTGGCGAGGAGATATTCCGGCATCTCATCTGGTGAACTCAGTTTCCTGAGTGACGAAATCAGAGCATCTACAGTGGCGCCAAGTTTCATGACGGCATATCCATCAGCTTCAAATTCATGCGAGCGTATGGTTTCAAAAAGAAGTGAGTAGTTAAAAATAAACCAGGATAGACATCCGATGAGGGTCACCATCGTTGTGGTGTGCGTGTGAAGACTAGCATCTTCGCCCCAATATAGGAGCGTGAATCCGATAATGAGGATCATGATGAGGGCCACACCGAGAATAACGGAGATGAAATTCTTCATCAGATCAATGAGACGTTTATGGATATGTCTGTTCGCAACGTGAGCAAGCTCGTGGCAGATAACCGCATCGAATTCTTCGAGTGTCAGCATCGTACGGAGCTTTCTTCCTACGAACATCGTCTGGTTCGAAAAGCGGAGAAGTTTGAGTCCAACGACAAAAGCGTTCTTAACGTCAGTTTCAATCCATCTCACGCGCAGGTTCGGCATGTTGATCTGCTGGAGTCGCTTGTTGATGATTTCCAGGTACTCCGGTTCCGTAATCTCACGATTCGGAATAAGGCGAAGCATGATCACGACAGTGCAGAGAATTGAGAGAACAGAAACGAAGATAATGTTGAAGAAAATACCAACGAACCAGAGACTTCCCCACTCCTCGTAAACTCCGTCCTGGAAGGTCCAATTGATGACGGCGTAAATCAGGATAGGCAGCATGATGAGAGCAAAACTCACCCGCACTTCTTTGATGATATGACTCTTAAAGGGTTTCCAGATCTCAAGTCCCGTGTGTTTTTCGAGATACTTGATGAAGAAGCGATAAATCCCAAAACCAAAGAAAAGAAGAATGATATAGAGGAATCCAAGGCCCATCAATCCCACGGCAAATGATCTTTCAGAGATCAGGTGAGCAACAACTAGGGCCATGAATACTTCAAGGATAAAGACATGGAAGTGATGACTGAGAATCATCTCACGATGTGAAAAGTTTTTCGCTTCAACCAGAGATTGAATAAGTGCTATCCGGTCACGCTGGAATTTTCTCCAGTTAAAACCGATCGCCAGAATGATAAACAGAACGTAGAGCATGAAAAAACTCCCGTTAGTCGTATCGGATTTTGAAAGGATTAAAGTGACGGGAAAAATAGAAGAAGTGATACGCTCGGGTAAGACCTAGAAACAGACCTCTTCGTGGTTCACGACATGGGTCTGATCAATGACATTTCCGAGTCCAAGTTTACCCAATGAAGCTTTTACGCGGACTGGGTACTTCAAGGTCGTGAGTCCTGTGCAATTATGGCCCACAACTCTTTCATCAATAAGACTCTTGGAGTACTTGACCAAAAGAGCATTCAATCTTCTCGTCGTCAGATCATGGTGAAAAGCATCGAGACAGGCGTTCCGACAAGAATACTGGTTACGGACACGATAAGTGTCGTAACTTTCGAGATCATAATTTTTCAGAGTGTTTGCTTCGTATTTGTTGGGGCCCATTGTCGGTGACTGAATCATAACTTCACAATTGCAGGGAATCGCAAAGGCAACTGAGCTCAGGATGAATGTCACAATGAGGGCCAGTGTTTTGAACATGCCTTCTCATCGGAAATCCACGAATGTACTAAAGAGTGGAAAGACTGACCGGATTACTTAAGATCGTACCAGTTCTGGCCCTGACCCATCTCGACTTTGAGTTTCACGCTGAGATTAACAGCATTTTCCATCCTATCACGGACGATACTCTTCAATTGCTCCATCTCAGAAGGGACAACATCAAAGATCAGTTCATCGTGAACCTGGAGAATCATTTTTGACTGCAGATTCAGACGGGCCAGATCATCCTGAATATGGATCATGGCAAGTTTTATAATATCGGCTGCTGTACCCTGAATCGGACTATTGATCGCCACTCTTTCGGCCATGGCCTTGATCTGACGGTTCGTCGATTTGATATCGGGGATCACACGCTTTCTTCCGAATAAAGTCTCTGCATAGCCGGTTTGTTCAGCTTTCTCTTTTAAGCTATCGAGGTAACTTTTAACCGAATAGAATTTCTTGAAATACGATGTGATGTATTTTTTAGCATCGCCCTGAGAGATATGAAGTGCCTGAGAGAGTCCAAAGCTCGTCTGACCATACATGAGTCCGAAGTTAATTGCCTTGGCCCCGTTACGCTGATCTTTCGTCACTTCAGCGAGCGGAACTTCAAAAACTTCAGCAGCTGTCTGCTTGTGAATATCGAGATCTTTCTGAAAGGCTTCGAGCATGTTTTTATCCTGAGAGAAGTGCGCAAGAAGACGCAACTCAACCTGGGAATAATCGGCGGATAAAAGAGTGCGTCCAGGACTCGGAACAAAACCTTTTCTCAGCTTTCTTCCATTCTCTGTACGCACAGGTATGTTCTGCAGATTGGGATTGTCTGATGAAAGACGTCCCGTGGCCGCATTGCTGGGTTGGTAGTGCGTGTGAATTTTATTGGTCTGACTGTTCACGAGGATCGGAAGAGCCTTCACATAGGTTGAAAGCAGTTTCTCCACTTCCCTATACTTCAAAAGAAGCTCAGGAATAGGACTCACTTTCATAGCTGCCAGTTCTGTTAACACTTCTGCATCTGTTGAATAACCGGTTTTCGTTTTCCGGATTACAGGTAACTGTAATTTTTCAAAAAGAAGTTCACCAACTTGTTTCGGTGATCGTAGGTTCACTTTTCCTCCCGCGATTTTGATGACCTCTGTTTCAATCTCCTCAATCTGCTTACTGAACTCAATCTCAATTTCTTTATAAAAAGAAACGTTCAGCGAAACACCTTCAAGCTCCATGGCGGCCAGAACCTTGATCAAGGGAATATCGAGTTCGAGATAAGGCTTCTCGACTTCAAGTTCTTTCATCTTCTCTCGAAGATGCGGATAAAGTTCAAAAATCGCCTGCGCTTTATTTCCCTGAAGCAGAACGACTTCATCACTCACTCCGCCGAACATATCTCCCTGCCCTTTTGACTCAGCAGCGAGTTTTCTCCCCAGGAATTCTTCGGTGAGAGTATCAAGGTCATGTCGCATTTCCGGATTGATGAGGAAGTGGGCCTGCGCGAGATCAAAGTATTCAAAGTCAGGTTTCACTCCAGCCTTCAAAGCGAGCTGGAGAATGGGCTTTGATTGATAGCAAATAACCATCGTTTTGGATTCATGAACGATGTCGATGAAAGTTTTCGCTTCTTCTGTACTCAGATCAAGATACCCACATGCTTTAGAAGTCGCTACGGCCATGCCCTTCCAGCATTGATGTTGGTTGAGTTCATCATCGCAGTTGTGAGTGATCGCAATACATTCTTCACCCTTGATTCTGTCAGCGAGATCTTTCAAGCTCCATTTCTCTGTTGTTTTTCCTGGAATGGCATCACGAGCAGGTGTTGCAGGTTTTTCACCAACTGGAATTACAGTCTTGTAGTCGGCTAGCTTCGTAAGCCATGATTTGAAACCCACGCGGTTGAGGAATTCTTCCGCTTCCGGTGTTAGCCTTAACTGAAAAGCCGTTTCCGATGGCGCGAATTTCAGTTTGAGGTCAGTGACGATCTGAACGAGCTTTTTGGAAAGGATGGCGTCTGCATGATGTTCTTTAAGTGCCGTCAGACATCTTTTATTTTTGATGTTGTCGATGTTCTCAAGGATTATTTCCAAAGTACCAAAATCTTCGATAAGTCCCTGAGCACCTTTTGGCCCGATGCCGGCTACGCCGGGAATATTGTCAGAGGTATCCCCTATGAGAGAGAGATAATCCACGATCTGTTCGGGATAAACGCCCATTTTATCTTTCACATCTTCGCGCGAATAAATTTTTTCCTTCATCGTATCGAGCATCTTGATCGGTCCGTCTACAAACTGCATGAGATCTTTATCACCGCTGGCGATGAGGATTTCGTCGAAATCATTTTTCCACTGAAGAGCAACTGAGCCGATGATATCATCAGCTTCATAGTTCGGGGCCTGAATTTCAGGAAGACCCAGGCATTTCACCAGCTCATCTACCAGGGCGAACTGAGGAACCAGATCATCAGGTGGTGCAGAACGATTCGCTTTGTACTCGACGTAAACTTCCTGACGAAAAGATCCTTCTTTCGTATCACGGGCAATGAGAATGTGAGTTGGTTTGTATTTTACAATCATGTTGTGGAACATCGATAAAATACCGTAAACCGCATTCACAGGTGTACCGTCTGGAGCATGCAGCGGTCTGATCGCGAAGAAGGCGCGGAAGATAAAATTCGAGAGATCGATAATAATCAGTTTTTTCATGAATCCTCAGGGCGCGGGAATTGGGCGACTTGCATACCAGGGACTGTTGATCTTGCGCAGATCCAGTCTTGATCCGTCATCAGCAATGACAGTGGTGTCTGCGAGAATATCTCCCAGACGTTTATGATCACCAGATCGAAAAATAAAATAAACTTCCATCATCGTTAACGGGAGTGCGAACACTCCGGAAAAAATCCAGCCCCAGAAAGGAAAGACGAGGAAGAAAATAGGCACACTGACCGGAAGATTGCGGATGAAGGATTGTTTAAGTGAACAAGGAGTTCCATCAACCAGAGAAACGACACCAAAACCCATCAGGCGCTTTCCGATGGACTGACCTTCGTACAATGAATCAGCGATACAAAGATAAACGAGACCGAGAATCAGTCCCATTGGGTAATAGCATACGCCGCCTACGATCACGAGGCCCACATCAATACATTTAGCGATCAATCGATACCAGCGGGGCCTGTACTTGGCTCCGGACAGGAGGTCCTTTCTGTTCATCCGGAACATTGTAGCGAAAAAATCACAGGTTGAACGGTTTTTCAGCGTTTTCTGAGCGTGTTAATCAGTCGCGCAAAAGCCAAAAACTTGTCCCCGAAGGTGTCTTAAGGTAGAATGGCCTGTGCTTACCTGCAGTCCTATAAGGAGTTTTATGTCTAATTTAACTAGTGTTACTTCTGCTAATTTTGAACAAGAAGTGATGAAGTCTGACAAACCAGTTCTCGTAGATTTTTGGGCTGAGTGGTGTGGTCCGTGTAAGGCCCTTTCACCAGTTCTCGACGAAATAGCATCAGAAATGAGCGGCAAAGCGAACATTGTAAAAGTGAATGTTGATCAGGCTTCTGATCTCGCTCAGAAATACGGCATCCGCGGTATCCCGACTTTGATTTTCTTCATGAACGGCGAAGTGAAAAGCACACTCGTTGGTAACCAGCCAAAAGCTGAAATCGTTAAGAACTTCAACTCTCTCATCGGTTAATTTTTTTCTATCAAGGAAAGGCCGGGCATGTTCCCGGCCTCTTTTATTATGAGTTACATCAAATCCTCTCTCGTCGAAGCTCAGAGCACCCTTAACAAATTCGTGGAAGATGACAAAAATATCAAGATGATCGAGCAATCGATTCAGATCTTTGTTGATGCCTTCAGAAACAACGGGCGTGTTTTCAGCTGCGGTAATGGTGGATCAATGTGTGACTCCCTTCACTTCGCTGAAGAGCTCACGGGACGCTACCGTAAGAACCGTGCTCCGTTGCCAGCTACTGGTATCTCTGAAGCTGGACACATCACTTGTATTGCGAATGATTTCGGATTTGAGCACATTTTTTCAAGATATATTGAGGCCTGGGGACAGAAAGGGGATGTTATTCTCGCGATTTCTACCAGTGGAAACTCTGCTAACATCATCAAGGCCGTTGAAGTGGCCAAGGCCAAGGGCATGAAAGTCGTTGGTCTCTTAGGCAAAGACGGCGGTAAACTCAAATCGATGGTGGATGTTCCCCTCATTATCCCGTGCGAAATTACAGACAGGATTCAGGAAATTCATATCAAGTGCATTCACATTTTTATTGAAGGGATCGAGCGCCAGCTTTTCCCTGAAAATTATCTCTAAAAGACCTTCATTTTCACTGTTGTTAAGCAGGCCAACCTCGCAAAAGAAGGCGTCGCATTAAGCGCCCTTAACTGCTGACAAGGTAATAATTACTTCCATCTAGAACACCCCTTGCCACCGCAACGCATTAGTCTGTACAAGTGCAGCAATTACAAATGTGAGGTGTATTTATGTCCATTAAATCCCGTTGGCTCGTCGCGGCACTCTCTCTCGCCGTTTCTGCCATTTCCCATGCTGACTCAGTCGTCACGACTGTCTTCAACGTCTATGAATCCCAGCGTTCTGAAACATTGATGGTGCTCTCGGGTGTTGATGGAAAGGTCTACAAAATCAAAAAAGAGAAAGATCTTTTAAAGAAACTCAATGCCATGAAAGGGAAAGTCGTTTCTCTTTCTTACGTCGATAATGGTAGTGACCTGATCATGACTAACATTCGTCCGGTTGCTCCTGGCGAAGTTGATCAGAGAACAATGGATCTAAATCACTTTCAGTACAATCAACTTCGCACATTCGCTCCGACTGATCTTCAGTCAGCGGAAAGTGCGCAGGAAATTTTTGATTCTATGTTGAATGACGGAGATCTTCGTCGCTCACAGTGTTTCAAGCGTGCTCACATCTGGGCTTACGACATGTGGTCGAACCTCGGTATTCAGTCGCAGAAAATTTTTATTTTCTACGCTTCACGCTTCGTCATGCTTGAAGAAGATGCAGATTGGTGGTTCCACGTAGCTCCGATGGTTCTCGTGAAAGGTAAAGAAATGGTTCTTGATGGAACATTTATGAAGGCTCCGATCTCTGTTGAAGCCTGGAAAAGTCATTTCATCCGTTCAGACAAGGTCACATGTCCGATCATTGATAACTACAGCAAGATGGGTGCACCAAATGCTCAGTACAAGAAACTTTGCTACCTCATGAAAGTTCCTATGTACCAGTTCAGCCCGCTCACGATTGAAGCACGTGATGTTCAGGGTGCGGATAGAAACCACTGGGTTCTCGATGAACTTCAGGATGCCCGCAGAGCTTTCAAGGGATACGAGACAACCTACGAAGGCCTCGATTCCGGCAAACCAACGACTAAATACTAAGGAACCCATATGAAAAAATTTATCCTCTTAGCTGTTCTGGCACTGCCGGCAGTTTCAAGTGCGGCCCATGAAATCGAAGGAACAATGGTTCTTAAAGGATCATTGAAATCTAAGGTCTTTATCAATGCGGTTGAAACCACCTGCCGGGCAGAAGTCGAGAAAGTTAAAAACATTCTGGCTGAAGACTCATACGGAAACCCTGGATACCGTGTTCGCCTGAAAGTGACTCTTGATGGCCGCGATGAAAAGAGAAAGATCGAGATTAAGCAGGAAACTAAAGTTAGTGTAACTAACTTCTTTAAAGTCGGAGACAAGGTTGAGGCACGTGACCTGAACTATGCTGACGATGAAACTGCTACCGGCACGACTCTCGATATTTCACCAGAAGGCCGTCTCGTGAAAGTGAAAGTCGCTTACAAGAATCAATTCGTTACTTGCCTGTTTTAGTTTAATCATAATAGGGGCGAATTGATCGCCCCTATTATTTAGAAAACTTGCTCAAAAAAATTCTCATCGATTCACACTTACCCCTTATAATGTTCTTAAATGTTTATTTTTCCATGGAAGGGGAAAACAATGATGGAATATATCCAATGGTTCGTGAGCTTTATCGTTGAGGGTGGCTTTTTCATGTACGTCATTCTCGCAGTATGGGCATTTGCTCTGGCTGTGGCAGTCGAAAGGTTTAAAAAACTCTCCTACACATACGACGTTGATGGTCCTTCATTTATGAATGAACTTCAGCGATACATTCTTTCAAACGACATTCAGGGTGCTATCCGCGTTTGTTCCGGGTCGCAAGCTGCACTACCGAGAGTGCTCAAAAGCGGTCTTAAGCGCGCTAACCAGTCTCCTGAGCAAGTACAGAACGCGATCGATGCAACTGCACTCGAAGTGATTCCCAAAATTGAAATGCGCATTCCATATCTTCAGCTCGCTGCCAACCTCTCTACCCTCTTCGGCCTCCTCGGAACGATCCAGGGTCTGATTATGTCGTTCTCTGCAGTTTCTGCTGCAGATCCGACTCAGAAGGGAGAAGTTCTCGCAAAAGGTATTGCCGTTGCGATGAATACCACTGCTCTTGGACTTCTCGCTGCGATCACGATCATGATGGTTCATGCCTTTCTCATGGCGAAGTCAGAAAAAATCGTCAACGAGATCGATGAATTTTCAGTGAAGCTCCAGGATCTCCTCGGTACTAAAAAAGCTATCGACGATTAAGAGGCCAGCTCATGCTAAGAGTTCCTACCAGTCGTAAGAGAAAGAAGCCGGAAGATAAACTGAACCTGGTTCCGATCATGGATTCAGTCTTTATCTTCATTTTCTTCCTGCTTATGTCAGCACAGTTCCTGAAGATCTATGAGATCGGAAGCCCGATTCCTATCGTGTCGGAGAACGAGCCTCTTGATAAGAATAAGGATCCGCTTGCCCTCACGATCACGATTGAGGACAACGCGATTATTCTCTCCCGCGGAGTTCCTTCTCATCAGATTAAGTCTTTTGCACGTCAGGCAGACGGCAAGTTCGATCTTATCGATCTCCATACAACGTTGATTGACCTTAAAAAGAAATTCGTTGAGGAAGACACCATCATCTTCCAGCCAGTCGGTGATCTTGAGTACAATGAGATCGTGCAGATCATGGATGCAGTCCGGATGCTCAACAAGACTGACGAAGCTATTTTCCGTCCGAACCGCGAAGGTCTCGACGAAAAAGTGAAATACCTTTTTGATAAAATTGTTTTCAGTAACCTCATGAGCTAGGGTTTTATTTATGGCAAGACGAGCATCCAGATTTAGCCGTGGAAAAAGAAAAGACAGAGTCTTCGATATTGATATTACGTCTCTTCTCGACATTCTTACGATCCTTCTCGTGTTCCTTCTCCAGAGCTATAACTCTTCAGGTGTTGTGATTAACGTTCCTGAAGGCATCGATCTTCCCCGTTCAGCTTCTGAATCCTTGAACAACTTTGGTGTGAACGTTCAGGTTTCTAAAACCAATATCTGGATTGATGACAAAGAAATTTTGAATTCTGAAACCGCTGATGCAGGTCAGACCTTTGATGAAGGTGGCAGACGGATCGTTCCTTTATATAACGAACTGGTGAGACTTAAAGAAACCTTCAAACAATCTGAAAAGCTCTCTCCGAAAGCGGCGAAGTTCTCGGGACTCGTAAACCTTGTTGTGGAGAAGTCACTTCGCTACAATTACCTGAAACGCGTGATGTACACCTGTGCAGCTGCCGGATTCAAAGAGTTTAAGTTCGTCGTTCTTGCTGAAGGTAACTAAGCCCGTTTCCCCTTCAGCATCACCTGTTTCCATAACATATATATCCCCCGATCCCTTCTGCTGATAAATCTCTTTTGTGTGACAAAAACATCAAAGGAGCTTTCATGAAATCAATGCTTACTATCGCCGTTCTTATGGCCTCCCTTCAGGTATGGGCCCACGTAGTCCCGGGAGTAACTGACGTCCGCGTGATTCAGCACAACGGGAAGAAGGTCGAGCTCATCACCAATATAAAAGGCCTGACTCTTTATACTTTCGATCCAGATTCAACATCTCAGTCAAACTGCTACGATGCTTGTGCAAAAGCATGGCCACCGGTCATTTTGACAGACGAAGAAGCACGCGGAGCTGAGGATGATTTTTCAGTATCAAAAAGAAAAGACGGCAAGCTTCAGCTGAACTTTGACGGTCATCCGCTTTACCTCTACGTTGGCGATAAAAAAGCCGGCGAGATGAAAGGTGATGGATTGGGTGGAGTCTGGCACATTGCTATCGATGAAGAATAAATCGTGAACATGATGTGGGACAGTTTTAAGCTGTCCCACTGATATGAATCAGAGTTTTTTAGGATAGAAATTCATCGGCTGCTTCACTTCAACTGTACCGCCGCCGCTAGGTTCCGGGAAAGCGATCCCCTTCAGAACACCAACAACACATTTCTTAACTTCAGTAGGAAGTCCTGAGCTGCCATCAACTCCAGCCTGGGCCACGTGCCCGGAAGCTCCAATCGTGAAGTTCAGTTTGATAATTCCCGAAGTTTCTTGCGCGGTTCTTTCCAATTCTTTCTGATAGCAGTAACGGAACTGCGGAAGATGTTCGAGAAGAATTCTTCTGATGATGTCAGGATCCATTGAGCCTAAGACAATCGTTTCTGAAGGGATACCAGCTGTATAAATGGCTTTCTTTGAAGATAGTCCCTCAGCACCTTTCGAAGTACCAAGGACACCTGTTGTGGCGCCTACGAGAGAGCCCTGGTTCGTTGCAATCCCTGCTGCCTTGATGTTTCCGCTTCCTGAACTCACACCATTATTTGCACCGGCAAACTCACCGCCACCACCCGAAGCACTTTGTGTTCTGACACCTGAGAGGGAACCACCTTTCGCGAC
Source organism: Bacteriovorax stolpii (assembly GCA_945883845.1). Classification (GTDB taxonomy): domain Bacteria; phylum Bdellovibrionota; class Bacteriovoracia; order Bacteriovoracales; family Bacteriovoracaceae; genus Peredibacter. The sequence goes on from CAMCYI010000016.1 coordinate 25,925, forward strand.
GATGGAAGAAACTGATGAACTGAAATCAGCCGATTTATAAACCTCGACGTGTCCAATTGCATTTGACGGGTTCGCAGCATAAGCTGTCGGGCCTTTCGTCTTAGAAACTTTTGAAGCACTGGCACTCGTGCTGTTAGACGTCTGGATGGGCTTGGCCATCTGACCTACATCGCGTACTTTTTCGGTGCCCTGTTTTACGACAAGTTTTTCTTTTGCCGTTTTCGAGCCTGGATCCGGTTTCTGAGTCTGATCTTTAGTCGTAAGCACGTCAGGTTTTTCAATCACAGGCTGGTTAGTTTTCGGAATATCTTTTGCCGTTTCTACCTTGTTCGGCGACTTCTGCAGGATTTTTGGTGCGAGATCCGTTTTAGCGACGGCTTTATTTCTCGATGAAACAAGAGTCTCGCGGTAGAGAATAGTTGCAAGTCGCTCAGGGGCCAGTTCGTCTTTCTTCTCTGGTTCTGGTGGCGCAACAAAATTCATCCCTACACACAGGGCGATGACGATGAACATGAAGAGGAAAAGATATTTTTGAAATTCCGGATCACGTTTGAGAATGGGAGCGGAGAGAACTTTTGGAGGTGCGCTTACGTTTCTGACAAAAATCTGCAGATCGCCCTTGTGGAATCTGACGAGATCAGAGCCACTCAGTTCAACGTTGACACCAACGTGACCAGTATCTTTCTTTCTATCACTCAGGAGGAGTGTGCTGAATCCAGGAATAGAATGAACAACTGCCATGGAGCCGCGGACGTCCACAAATGGAAATTTTTCATTTCTCCCAAGATACGGGAACTCGAGTTCTTCGCTCGATGTAATGACACCGGTGATGAAGTAAGTCGATTTCCCTTCCGGTAAGTAATCAATGCTGAAAATCTGGTCTTTAAAAAGAATAATAACTTCGACGGCTTGTTTTGCAGACTCGTATTTAAAGATCGGATACAAGTCATCTTTATCCTCAAAGATATACTCACTAAACTCTGCTTTAGGATCAGATGCGAGCGGATAAACGATTGAGGGAGTTATGTGCTGAGAAACCGAAGGAGCATTTGTGGGAAGAATTTTTGCAACCGAAGGTTGAGAAATTTCAGGCAGTGGAGGAACAATGACTGATGCTTCACCTTTCTCAGGCTCCAGGGAATCGAGAACCGGCGGTAGTGCCTCGCTGGCAACATATCTATGGAAAGTGAATTCAATGTCGGCTAGACGGAACTTATCTCCCACGTGAAGTTCTTTCGCGACGATTCTTTCACCATTCACGTAAGTACCGTTGGTGGAGTTCATGTCGTACAACATGATTTTAGTGTCAGAGATTTCGAGAACTGCGTGAACTGCAGAGATCGCATCGTGGTTAACACTGAGATCGCAGCTTTCAGTTCTTCCGAGAAGGAGACGACCTTTTCCAAACACTCCCGAAGTTACCTTCGAAGCTGGTTGAGTCGGACTTACTTCGTAAAGACCTGATTGCCGTTCTTTTGAAATTTCCACGTCAGTCCCTTGTTATCTTATTCCTTCAACCGACTTCCGCATTTCCTGATTGAAGTTCGCTCGCTCAGGAAGACGGTTTTGAAACTCATTTCTGACCCGCGGTGAAATCGATAGGTCGCCTGGCGCACCGGACTCACCTTCTACTCCGATTTCATCAAAGTCGAACTTCTCAAATTTTTTATATTCATAGCGAATCTTAGTCTTAGCGGAATCAGCAAAAGCCGACGAAGTCAGGACTGCGATCATGATCGCCAGAAGTAATTTCATTCGACACCCCCGAGAATCTTCCCGACGGAAGCATAGTATCTCTTTAATTCAGTTGAAGCCGGACTCTGGATGGACAAGAAAGTTTTCCTGGCATCCTCAGGTCGGTTAAGTTTTTTCATCGTGATCGCCACATTCAAACCAATCTCTGCCTGAGCCCAGTACTTCGCTGGAATACGCTGGAAGAAGGCCATGGCGCTGGCGTAATCAGAAAGCAGAAGATGACAGGTCGCCACAGCGTTGAGCAAATCAACATCCGTAGGAGATGTGTTTAACAAACCCTGGAAAATGGGAAGCGCCTGCTGGGCCATGCCGTAAGTGAGATAGAGTTTTGCGAGATTGTAGCGCGGAGTTTTTGAGAACCGAGACTGGTTGTACGCGCGCTCAAAAGCAACGAGTGCTTTCTGGTGCTGACCCTGCCGGGAATACATCACACCTACATTGTTCAGGGCCGGGACGTAATTTGGCTGGATTTCAAGCGCCTTGTTATAGAAGAGGAGAGCTTTCCGGTAAGATCCACTGTTAAGGTGGCAGTTCGCAATGAGGTTCCAGTACAACGCCACTTTTTGATAACGGTTGAAAACTTTTGAAGCACGGTTGAACGCGCCTTCGTAATCACCCTCTCGGCAGAGAAGAGAAAGCTCGAGAAGCGGATCAGCGTCTTCTACAAACTGTGTGAGTTCGTCGTCACTGTAGCGATCGAGTGTTTCATCCTGGAGAGCAGGACTCAATGCCTTAGCAGAGCCTGCGTAGTAGTCCAGGACTTCGTCTGTCTTAAGTTGCTTTTCTTTTTTGAAGGCTTCATTCGGAACAGCCTTTGGAACTGCGACAACTGGTTTGCTTTCCGGTGCACTTGCGCAGCCGACAACGAGGAGAAAAATGAATATCGTTAAGAATTTCATTTTTTACCTCCGCGATCCATGAGGACGACTTCTTTCGAAGGAACGTACCTCTTTTCATTGTCATCACGAGGATAAAGAACGGCGAAGTTCGACCGTGAAAGAATTTTATTTTCATTAATCAGTTTCCGAATCTCTTCTCTCTGCTTCTGTGCGTTTGAAAGAATGGGATTGTAAACATCTGCCATCGCCTTATTAAAACTTGCGAGGTATTCAGGAGATTTGCCTTCAGGTACGAATTCCTTGAGGGAATACGCAAAGTCTTCATAGGCCTCGATCACGTATTTGTATGCCTCAACGATTCCTTTTCCAGATCCCGTTTTCTGAACAGTATTCACTTCGTTCGTGAGCTTGTCGAGGATCTGAAGCTTGAATTTTACACCCGTGTTGAACTCTGACTCCGGAAAGCGTAACGCGACCTGATCAATTTTATGTTTTTTATCGAGGATAATGCGAATGTGCTTCTGGGCGATAATATCCAGACCTTCAACTGGGACATCCTGTTTATTTTTTCTGGCATCATTGAAGAACGAAAACTGCTTCGTTTCGATGCTCTTGGCCTGAGTCAGTTCACCAATATTGATGAGTTCCTTACGGTAATCTTCATAAGGCTTGATCAGGAGAGCATGATTTTTCGGATTTTTTTCAAGTTCAGAGATGGTGGCTTCGTACCTGTCCCACTTCTTCGCCCGGGCCATGTCACGGAGAATTTCAAGAGTCACATCTGCGAGAACTTTATCTTCAATCGAACACGATTTACCAAAATCCTTGATCTCAACTGCTTTATCGAGGTCACCGTTAGCAAGCGAGATGTAGACAGCATTCTTAAAGGCCACAGTCTTGTTGATAGAAGACTGCTTACATAGTTTCGTCAGCACACGGTAGGAGAGATCTGCAGACTGGGCAAACTGCTGTCTGAGGAAGAGGCCCGCAGAGATACTCAGGAAGGAGTCAGCGAATTTGTTAACTTCAGCTTCTTCCATGTCTTTGGCAGCAATGAGGCCCCATTGATAACTTTGCTGACCGTCCCCGAGTTCGTAGTAGAGAGCAGATAAATTGTAAGCTGCGTTCGTTTTGGCTTTCGGAGTACTATCAGCACTGGTGTAGATCATGTGATAACCCTTGAGGGCCACACCTTTCTCGCCCTTCTCCAAAGATTCCTGCACACCTTCGATCTGGATCTTTGTCATCAGGGAACGAAGAGCATCGGCATACTTATCAGAGACTTTGAACTGACCTTTATTGATCAGGGTCACGTACTCTTTAACTTTCACGTAATTCTTCCGTGAGCGGTAGTACTCCATCACTTTTGCCAGCATCCCTTCTTGAGTTTTATAATCGTCAGGGTTCTGTTCTGCGAATTGTTCCAGAGTGCGCTCTGCTGCTTCAATGTCACCGCTGTCATACTGGGCGTTGAAAAGTTTCACGTAGATGCTCTTGGCCCTTTCCGATTTGCCATCGTTGGCGAGGTAGCGGGTGTAGACCGGAATGTAAAACTTATCCGCACTCGCTTTGCTTAGCCCTGGTTGCCCTAGAGCAGAGAGCATTCCCTCTAAACTTTGTGTGACGATTTTCTTATTCCCGTCTTTCTTGGCTGCATCGTGAGCTTTGATATACAGGTTCAGGGCTTTGACAAAAGAAGTCGCAGCGTATGCAGTCTCCCCCTGGAAGAAAGTCTTTTCGGCTTTTTCTCCCGGAGATAACTGTGAAGAAAGTTCGAAGTAAGCAATCGCCTGCTGTGATTTTTGTTTTTTTACTTTCGCCATGCTGGAGTAAGTATCAGACGCCGTAGCCTTCTGCAGTTCAGCTGCTTTCTTATTCACATGGAAAGAAAGCTTTCTCAACTGATCTTCATTCAGCGGTTTCTCGACATGAAGTGCGACGAGTTCCTGGGCAACTTTCAGGTGTTCTGCAATTTTGCTGAACTTATCGAACAGTTCGAGCTGAGCCATATAGATTTCAATCTTACGACCGCGGTTTGTTTCTTTTTTCACAACCTGGTCAAGGAGTGACTCGGCTTGAGACAGGCGACCCTGAGTGATAATAGATGTGGCAACTTTAATGAATTGTTCAGTGTAGTTGATGCCCTGACTTTCATAGAATTTAACCGCTTCGTTCATCCTGCCGGCATCAACATAAAAGATACCAATGTCTCTTTCAACATTGGACTTCATATTGATGTATTTCGAGTTCTCACTTTTGCGATGAATCTCCCTCATCTTAGTGATGGCCTTGTCGTATTGCTTGGTCCGGTAGTATGACCAGGCAAGGTTGAAGGAGTCCTTGGTCCACCACTTTTCATCCATATTGGAGAGGCCCTGTTCATAAAGAGGGATGGCTTCGCGGAACTCGTGAGAGTTAAAATAAATATCAGCGAGTGCAAGACGTGCACGGGCGCCAACAGCTGATTTGGGAGACGCCTTTGCTGCCGCGACTTTGAAAAACCGTAGCGACTCATCGCCTTTACCAAGCTCCCGGCTGTTGTAGGCCAGAATGTAATAAACTTCACCAATGAGTTTATAGTTAGGGAATTTCTTTGCAACGACCATAGCTGAGTCATTAGCGGCCTGAAAGAAACTAACAGATGTTTTGAAATATTCGTTCTTTCTCAGGTTCACACGCTCCTCAGGAGGGATCGAGAGATACTGTTCATTCTCAGCTTCACGCCAAAGGCGGGCTTTTTCAAGATTGAGTTCAGCGACTCGCAGAAGAGTATCAGGTGATTTATAGTCCTGTTGGCGGGCGAGGCGCGAAACTTCCGCGAGTTCCTCGTCAACAATCGAAATGATTTTCTTACGACGGGAATCCAACGACAGTCTCTCACCGAAAGCTGCCTGCGAAACTAAAAGAAATAAGAGAAGAGACTTTAGCATTCAGACCTCAAAGCGAAAACGTAGTCACCAAGCTCATCTGCCCAGAATTCGCCGTTAAAATTCCAAAAGTACTGTTTGTCGTTACGTTCGATGTACTTCACATCCCCACGCTTGCCACTCGCATTTGTTTCAGTCTGGTAGAGTCTGTCTTTTTTGAGTGCAAGAACTTCGAGCTTGATGTAACTCATGCTCTGAAAGGCATTGTAAAGTTCTGCATACTTCGAAACGAGACCGGCGCGCACATACGCACCAATGGCGAAGCGATATTCTTCAACAACCGTCTGAAGATTTCTTTCGAGACTGTCGCTTGTGCGGTTGTTCTGCATCTGTTTGACTTTCGTCAATTCGTGCATCGCTCCTGCAAGGCCACCTTTCATTTCAAGGAAAGCAGCATCCTTACTGACAGATCTCAGGATGTGATCGATCATCTCAGATTGTGCGGGCCGCTTGGCTTCATGGTCCGCCATAAGGCTAAAATAATAACCATAGTTTTTGCCATGATTCATGAGAAACGAACGAAGATCTTTGGAAGAAGACAGGAGACCAGTATAGAATTCGTCAGCAGTTTTCTTGGCATCATCATAGAGACACATTTTGAGATATGTCAGTGACTTCAGAACTTCAACTTCAGGTTTGAAAATGAAATCGAATACAGGTGCTTTGTATGAAACTAATTTTCCCAGAGTGCGGTTGTAGTTTTTTTCATAATAACTGGTCCAGGCTTCTTCAAAAAGAATCTCCGGCCAGACAAAAGAGTCTTTAGGAATATCAAGATATGTAAGTTCTGCTTTCTTATAATCTTTTTGTGCGAATTGTGAACGTGCTACACCTGCAACACAATAATCCCGGTTCGCCTCGAGCTGTTCACGCTGAAGTGTTGTATCAACTTTGCCCATGCGGTAGTCAGAAGTACGGATACAGTCTTTAAACGCACTGATGGCAGAGTCATTCTCATTAAGGCTACCGTAAATAGTTCCCATCATGTGAGCAATGAAAGGATAAGAAGGGTGATCGCCAGAAACTCCCTTGAGTTCTCCAAGAGCGTTTTGAAACTTCCCTTTCTTCATCATTCTCTTTGCAAGAATATATCTGATATTAGGAGAGCGTGATCTGCTGAGAACATTTTCAGGAAGAGATTCAAATACTTTTACACCTGTATGGGAAATTAGCTTATCAAAAGCGGCTTCTGTTCCGGAATCCAGCTGACCATTGTGTTTTACCAGGTAGTCTTTCATCCATGGAACGACTGAGAAATAATAGCCATCGTTGACGAGTTCAATAATCGTTGATCTGTAATTGCTGAGATTGGCGTCTGCAGCGACAGAGAAACTCATTATCGAAAGTAAAAAGACCGTTGGTAATATTTTCGAGAACATCCGTGTTCCCCTTTTTTTTTAAAAAAAATTCGTAAAATTTAGAACGAGTAGTTCAGGCCAATGCCGAAGTCGTAACTAGAAAACAGGATGCTGGCTTTTGTAGCTGCAGTATTTGGATTATTACCCTGTCTTTTAGTTTTCTTCGCATTATAATGAAGACCAGTCATATCCATACGGATACTCCAGTTTTCATTTACGTAAAAACGCAAACCAGTATCCCAGGCTAGACCCATATTATTTTCGCTGGTCAAAGTATTAGGCTCACCCGATTCAAATTTCTTTCTGTTATCAAGAGTTGTTATGCTCGCCGGGCCTGCTCCCAGCATCCAGTCAAAATAAAAGATCCGGTTAAAGGTGTTGATCTTTGAATAGAACGGTGACCACATCACCATTGCGGTCATGTAAGAATCAACTTTCCTGTAAAAAGGAACTGTACTCTGCTCTCTGACACCTTTTGCAGTGTCATTCTCATTGCCGGTATTTTTCCCATAAACAAATTCAATGCCCCAATCTTCTCTGAAGAAGTAACCACCGCGTGCTGTTCCACCGTATGAATCAATGAATGCACCACTGACGGTTTTTACACCTGTGGCACCAAGATAGACTCGTCCATCTTTTCGAAATTTTCGGTTTTGAAGAACATAAATTTCTTTGTCCTTATCCAACCAGGAAAAATGATAAAGGGATTTTTCATCGGCCATTGCGGCCATTGAAATGAGGGACACAATCAGCAATACAATTTTTTTCATTATACTCTTCACTTGTTAGAACTTATTTCTCTATTCTTAAATTCTAACATTCTTCGGAGTGACTGCAAGTGATTGGATTAACGAGGGCAAATATCTCCGTACGAACATTGAGCGCAATGCTCAGTCTTGATCTTCCACGGTTGATTCTGATCCTTCCATAAATCGAACAATTCAGGTTTGATAGTATCGAAAGTGATACTAACAGCGAGAACTTCCTTCTGATCGACGAAGCAAAGTTTGAGATCGATGGATTTTTTAGTATCCACAAGGCCTAGCTGATAAAGAGCATATGCGTACACTTTCAACTGAATCCAATAGTGGCCCAATGCTGTCGGAGTAATTTTGCCGGTTTTAAAATCCCAGATTTCCGCCGTTAGAGAATCTTTTTTCGGAAGTAGATAAAGATCGGGAATACCGGAGATCATGAAATTGAAAAATTTAAACTTCAGTGGTTGCTCCGCAATTAAGTGATAATCCGCTGCGAGAGGTTTTAAGGAATTCAGCGCCCACTCGATGGGAGCACGATGTTCACTGTCGAATGCCTCTCTGGGAACAATGAAATTTCTCTCAATACCGGTGGCAATATGAGCGTGAATCAAAGTTCCACGTTCAGATGCTGATATCGCCCTTATCTCATCCGTATCATTAAGGACTTCCCTGATAAAAGATGGCTTGCCTGTTGGAGTGAGCTTCAGGACGTTTTCCAGATAAAATTTTCGGGGACAATCGATAAGAGAATTCAAGCGTGTCACACTGAGCTCGGCCATGATGGCAAGTTCAGAAGACTCTCCTCTTCTCGGAACGATTCCAACCGTGTCGTGAAAATAAAGCGGAAGATCAGGACTTTTCTCAGGTGGTGCAAGCTCTCTCCCCTCTTCAGGAGGTGAAACTTTCAATGCTTTTAAGACATCTGCATCGCGGGTGGAATTAATCCAAAGTGTGAGACCACAGGTCCAGCTGTTTTTGTGAACTTTGTAGCGTTCAGCGATGTTTGAGAATTCTATCCAAATAAGTTTTTGCTTTGCTCTTGTAGCAGCAACATAAAAAAGTCTTTTTGATTCAGAGAAATTCTTAAACCCGGAAAGGGTGCTTTCTAGAAAATAGTGTGGAGATTTGATCTTCTTCCGATTCGCGAGGTCCTGATACCAGTAAAAACTCGCCGGATGCTTTCCAAATAATTCCGACTCCGATTTATCTCTGCCATTTGTATAGATACCGGCAAGATAAACAGTATCAAACTCAAGTCCTTTGGATGCATGGGCAGACATGAGCTGGACACGATGGGCATTTTTACCGAAGCGGAAATCAAGTCTGATTTCCCCACTGCTTCCGCGATCAATTTGCTGAAGAATATGTTCCTGATCCTGATAGTAAAGATCACTGAGGGTACTGATCACACCGAGGTTGAGATCAGCATTCTCATTGGTAATTTTGATTCTTGAGAGGAATTTCCGGAAGGCTTCGACAAGTCCCCAATAGCGAATGTCGTGATCGAAAGATTTCAAATTTTCAACTGTCGGTGCTGTCGGAATACGTAAAATTTCAAGATAACGGGCAAACATAAAAAGTGGCCATCGGTCGCGTGTCTTATCATCAGTATCAAACTGACGCTTGAGAAGAATAAGAAACATGCCGACGATTGGATCATCCTTGAGGTCAATTTTATACTGGGCCGTAAAACCGATATTTCGCTGAATGAGTTCGCGAATCAGATCCTTCGTCGGTTTCAGTTTCCGATAAAGGATAGTACATGTGCGATCAGGAAAATTTGCCCGTTCGGTCTGGATAGAATCAGCAATTGCCTGAGCTTCTTCGAAATCAATCGCATCGGCCCTGAGAGCTTCATCTTCTTCGTCACTCAGAGTGGGTAACATTCTGGAAATCACTTCGATCTCACCCGGCTGCGCATGGGTGACTTCGACCGGGATATTCTGGTCTTCAGCTTCCACGGTAAATGGATCCAGATTTTCATAGGAAATGCCGGCAGGAAGGATCGTTCGAAAAAGAGAATTATTAAATCTGATCACAGATGGGAGCGAGCGATAATTATTGGCAAGTGTCCTGGTAACCGGAATCTGGAGGGCGCAATTCTGGAAAACAGAAAGTTCCCCACCACGGAAACCATAGATCGCCTGTTTGGGATCTCCTACACAGAATAGCTTTTTGTAATCACCTCCCATGAGATCCGAAATTATCTTGAACTGAAGAGAAGAAGTATCCTGAAACTCATCGACGATGAAATAAGAGAAAATTTTCTGGATGCGCTGTCTGATTGCTGTATCCTCGAGCCCCAGGGCGACATGGTATTCAATATCACCGAAAGTCATACCCTGGTTGGGATCGAGTCCGTGATCAATATGGTTAAAGATATCCAGGCACACATTGATCCATGGAAGAATTTTATCGCTGAAATTTTGCTCGTAAGGAGTGATTACTTCAACCCAACCGGTCTTTTTGGAATCACCGGTCGACCACGCCCGTAGAGTCTGGGCACCTTCGAGAGCAGCTTCATGTTGTGGAGTTTTTGTTTTGGCAGCCTCGCCACGCAATGAACTGATATTGCAAAAAATCTGATCGTAAATGGCGAGCTTCTCCACGGTATCCACAACCAGAAGTCCGGTAGCCTGAAGGATCCCTATATTCTTTTCAAAAGCACTACGGTCTTTATCTGAACGAAGCTCAAGTTCACCGATGGCCATCAGCGCTTTATCAATGCCACTGAGGTAAAAAGATTCCTGCAGAACTTTGCCGAGATGAGCAGGTGATGCATCCTGTGCCTTGAATTTTTTCCAGACGAGACGAAGGCCGGGGTCTGCAAAAACATCACTAAAATTCTCAAGGAGCTTTTGTTTTTCTCGAATGACGATTTCGTGAAGTTCACGAGGCAACGTAGCTGAACGATGTTCGTACCAGCTTTCGAAAAGATTTTTTACCTGATCCAGGCGTTCGGCTTCGAAAATAACTTCGGCTTCAGTGGAAAGATGAGGAAAATACCCGGCAGTAATGAGTTTACGGCAGAATCCATCAATCGTTGTAACAGTCAGATGAGGGAGAGCTTCAAGTGATTCTTTCCAGAGTTTTTGTTCAGGAGATTCGAGGAGAGAAAGACGAATGAATTCCTCAGTCAGGCGAATGCTCATCTCGCCGGCCGCTTTTTTTGTAAAGGTCATCATGACAATGCGGGAATATTTCTGACGAATCAGTTCTTCAAATCCCACGACCGTAGATTTTGCAGCTTCTGTCATAGCTTCAAGAGTGAGGTGAAGAATATGCTGTACCAGAACAAATGTTTTTCCTGAACCAGCACCGGCCTTAAGCAGGACACCTCCGGAATGATGAATGGCAAGCTGTTGTTCAGCATTGGCTTTAGACAAGAGGCCCCCTTGGGCACACATTGATCATGGTGCAATACTTACAACCGTTAACAGGTTCAGCTTTAAATGTCCGGTCTTCCTTGATCGATTTCATGAGTTCCTGAATCTTGGTCCAGGCGAGATCGATTTTTTCAGAGAAAGAATCCTTGAACAGAGCAGCCGCTCCAACTTTTTTGCTTTTCAATAGTTTTACAAGATCTTCATCCGAACTCAGAAGATTGGACTTCGATGAATCATCCAGAACTACATACCCGATCACCACCGTCTTCGACGCAAAATCCTTGATGCTCAATCTCGCCGCCAGAGAATACACCCAGAGTTGAAGGCTCTCAAAGCTCTCCACTTTTGTATTTGTCGAAGCTGACTCCTTGCTGGATTTGAAATCAAGAAGGAATAAATAATCCCCGCTGACACCAAGACAGTCCATACTCCCACGGAGTGGAAAGTTTTCATCGCCCAGGAACTTCTCTTCAATAATCCATTTAAACTTCATCTCAAGGGCGTCCTCAATTTGCCCTAAAAATCCAATCCCGTTTCGCGCACGATGAGTGAAAGTCAATTTCCTGTGATTGAAAACATCAACGGGAAGAACGAGATTTTCCGTTTTCAAATGCTGGGTAAAAATATCATGAGTGAGTTTTTCCAGATCATCCGGGCCGAGGCCATGACGATGATACTCTTCAATGATTTTATGTATCAGAGTTCCGGAAATTTTCTGGTCAATATCGTTTTCAAGTTCAATCTGCGGTTCAAGCTTTTCGACAAACGAATAGTAAAATTTTCTCGGACAATCGACGTAAGACTGCAGCCTGCTTGCAGAAAAGCCACCTTCATAGGCAACAATGGCCTGCGTGGCAAATGGGTCCATGATTTTCCTGATCGCGCGATCAAGTTCTTTGCCATCTGGTTCAAGAGAAATATTGGTGAACATTCGCTTCCAGACCAGACTATGTTTCAAAACAGCTTCAGGCATTAACACTTTGACGTTACACTCAGAAAAGAGATTCTCAAACTCCCACTGCTTAAAGCCCAGGTCGAGATCATTTCTCTTCAAAGGGCCAAGAGCACCAAGATGCTTCTGGATACTCTCTGTATAATTCTGACCAAGAGACTGGATCTCCTGAAAACGATCATCAATGCAAAGATAAACAGGCCTGTTGCGATCAATATCTTCAAGAGTAGACATGTCCTTGAGTTCAATTAATTCCTGTTCACTGGACAGAGGAACATAGGAAGTTCTTGGCTGATTCAGAAGGACAACGTCACGCAAGAGCTTCACGGAAAATGGATCCATCGGAAATGCTTCATCAGTGAGTTCCCGGAGACCCTGGAATGCTTCTTCAAAGAGCTGAATGGCCTTCAGCATTTTAAAAGGCATTTTTCTTTTGAGTGAAGTCGCGAGTAAATGAACTTTTTGTGAAGCAAGGAATACCGGCAGCTCTGCCGGAGATTCGTTAAGGATAAGTGTCGTGAGCTCTTCGATTTCTGTGGAAACAAGCTCATGAGGGATTTTAAAATTCACCTGGGAAGACGGGATAATATCCATGTGCTCAGGTCCGAGTTTCGCTACTCCAAGGATGACCTGCATGTTTTGTTGAAGCTCGGATTGAAGCCAGAGTGAAACTTCCCTGGAGTTAATTTTTGTCCATTCACCTTTCGGATGAACGGGAATCATCTCAAGCTCTTTGGATGTCACGTTGCTATCCTGTAGCCAGTGAACCCAGTCAGAACGTTTTAATTTATCTTTCAAAGATAACGGAAATGGAATAATGACTGTGTATCTGATCGCCAGCGCCTTCAATAAGTCGACCTGTTGCCCGTTTAAATGCTGGAATCCCCAGAAAACGAAATTCTTTTTCAACTCATCAATCTCATCGCCTCCCCGAAGGGCCTCGGCAATCTGGTGATAAGTGGAATGTTCATCACTGTAACCAAGACTCTCAAGCAGTTGCCAGAATTTCAAAGTGACTTCGCGGATCTCTTCAGGTTGTTCATCCAGGACTTGCGAAAGTACTTCATGATTCAGCGTAAAACTTCTGAGATCTGAAAATAAATTGTAGGCCTGAATAAATTGTTCATAGCCTAGTGTGGGAAAGAATTTTGATTTAAGAAATCCAAAAATGATTAAGAGATCAGCTTTACGCTTAAAACGGGGTTTTTCTTCTTCGGTCCAAAGTGCGTTGAGAAGTTGAGTGGTAAAATTATTGATCGTAATGACATCAGGATTGTCGCTACTTCTTAACTGTGCTCGCAGTGAGTCTGCCTTGGCCGGACTTGGGGCGATGAACACTGTTTGACCAGGCACGGAAGCGAGTTCGCTCCAGAGCTGGGCCTTGCGGGAGAAATAAACAATCTGCATCATAGAGACACGATTTTAACCCGAAGGCGGAGAAAAATTAACAAAAAACGCGGGACAGGTTATAAAATATGGAACTTTCCAAGGAGGCTCAATGCTTGCAGTCAGCCGACTCTATAGCTTTCTCGATCATAAAAACGGCTTCAACGTAAACTTTCTTGAAGGTCAAAAGTTTATCCATGACCTGGTTCTCCTTCATCCGATGCAGGGAACTGGTTTTGCGTACTTCAGAGACACCGTTCTCGGTCTCATGCCCATGATTTTCTTTCTGAAACCGGGTGAATCACTGGGACTTTATCTGGATTCTGACGAACCGTATTTCCGTTTTAAGATTGAAACCAATTCAGGTGGTCACACCAGAACACTCCTGATTCCGGAAGAATTCAATTCTTTCCCGATGAAAATCAGCGGTCAGGTCAGAGTTTCAAAAATGTATTCCAATAATTCCGCGCCCTATACTTCAATGCTCGAACTGAAAGAAGTCGCTTCCCGTGATGTGATCAACAAGATTCTCGCTGAATCATATCAGACGGATTCTGAAGTCATTGTGGCCGAAATTGCAGATCAATCAGTGATGGTCACTCGGCTTCCTCCATTGAATTCAAAATCAACTCTCGTTGAAACTCCGGCGAGAAAAGAATACATCAAAAAACAAAGTCACTTTTTTCACGAAGTTTTCGAGACAGCTACCGATGACATTGAAAAGATTGTTAAACTTTTTGAAGATCGGGGTCTTGCCTATCTCGGAAGTCGGCAGATTTCTTTCTTTTGTCCCTGTAGTCACGAGAGAATGGTTATGAATCTTAAAGGACTGTATTCGGGAGATCAGCAAGAATTATTCTCTGAAAAAGGCGAAGTCGAAATTAAATGTGATTATTGTCGTAAAGTTTACATCATCAAAGAAAGCGAGTTGAATCAATGAATATTCAAAAGATCCTGACAATTCTGGCCTTATTGGCCGCCATTGTTTCATGTGCCCATAAAAATGAAAATCCACAGAAGTTAAAAGATCTTCTTCAGACTTTCTGGGAGGAAAGAGCACCTTATTACCCACTCGAAGCTACGCAACAAGGTGACAACCGCTTTAACGATCTCCTGCCGAATGATCAATCGGAAAAGTTTCGCGAAGAGATGAAATTTTTTTTCACGACTTATCTAAAAAAGGCTGAGGCCATTGACCGTGCCGGACTCGATGATTCTGACAAGATCAGCCTGGACCTGTTTATCTTTGAAAGAAAAATGAACCTGGAAGATTTTCAACACCCATTCTGGATGATGCCGTTCCAGCAGTTCTGGGGTTTGCCTTTGACCATGGGTCAACTTGGTTCAGGTGAACAATTCCAGCCATTCAAAACGGAAAAGGATTTCAGGAACTGGATGAAGCGTCTTAAGGGATTCAAAATCTGGAGCGAATCTGCTATCGATAACTTTCGCATAGGAATGAAAAAGGGAGTTATTCTTCCGAAAATTCTCGTCAACAAAATGATTCCGCAGATGCGTGATCTCGCCAATAATGACGTGGCCAAGAATGTATTTTTTGGACCGCTTAAAAAATTACCAGCTGATCTCACTGCTGCGAAGAGACAAAAACTTCAGCAGGACTTTACTGCCGAAATCATGAATACGGTGATCCCGACTTACGCAAAGATGGCAGAATTTCTTGAGAAAGAGTACCTACCTCATGCACGCAATTCACATGGAATCGATGGCGTTAATGGCGGTAAAGAGATGTACCGCTACCTTGTACGGGTCTACACAACGACGAACAAAACTCCGGATGAGATTCACGCTCTTGGATTAACTGAAGTTGCGCGAATCAGAGGAGAAATGGAGAGAATTAAATCTGAAGTTAGTTTTAAGGGAGATCTCAAGTCTTTCTTCAAACACCTCAACACAGATAAGAAGTTCACTCCTTACAAGACTCCGGAAGATGTGCTGAATGCGTTCAGGAAGATTCACCAAACGATCGAGCCAAAGCTTTCCACTCTCTTCGGGACATTTCCAAAATCGCAATTTGAAATCAGACAGACAGAAGAATTCAGGGCAGCTACGGCGAGTGCCGAATACAGTGTAGGTTCACCAGACGGAAAACGCCCCGGAATTTTTTATGTTCCCATTATAAATGCTGCTCAATTTAATATTACATCCGGTATGGAATCTCTTTTCCTTCATGAAGCAATTCCCGGCCACCATTTTCAGATCTCTCTGCAGCAAGAAAATATGAAGCTTCCTGAATTCCGCAAATTTGGCTGGTACGGAGCTTACGGTGAAGGATGGGCCCTTTACACGGAATCGTTAGGGAAAGAACTCGGTCTATACACTAATCCTTATCAGTATATGGGTGCTCTTGGAGATGAGATGCACAGGGCGCTTCGCCTTGTAGTTGATGTTGCCATTCATACAAAGGGAATGACCCGCGATCAAGCCGTTGCATACATGATGGATAATGAGCAAATTCCTTACGACGCCGCAGTTGCAGAGATTGAAAGATACATGGCCATTCCAGGCCAGGCGCTTGGATATAAAGTCGGTTCACTGAAAATTCGCGAACTCAGGGAGAAATATCAAAAGAAACAAGGAACGAAATTCAGTATCAGTCGTTTTCACGATGAAGTATTGAAAGAAGGTTGTTTACCACTCTCAGTTCTGGAAAGTCACATGGATGAAGTTATGAAATAAAAAAGGCTCCTTCGGGAGCCTTTTTTATTATTTAAATGGATTGATAATCATAAGCTCGTGACCCTGCTGTTTGGGACCACTGAGAATTCTTTCAAAGATCTGATAATCTTCATACATCCCGCAGAAGTTTTCAGCACGGACACCATTGGCAATGACAAGATTTGTGAGCTTGCTTTTCTTAACTTCAGCATTTTTGAAATTTTTATCAAACTCGTACCAGTCTTTACCCTGGTTCGGAAGATCAATGTACCTCGAAGACGCTGTCGTCAAGAGAACAAGATGGTCACTGCCATTCTCAGTAAGCTTGTTTGCCACTTCATAGGTTTTCTCAATGTCGCTGAGAATTTCCCTTGCCCGTGCAAAATCTTTTTTCTCAAGAGCTTCGAGATAAGAGAAATCCCGGACGATAAAAAGATTTTTGTGAGAAGCTTTCGAGAAGCGTGAATAGATCGCCCTGAAATCTTCAAATAAACTTGAAGTACAAATTTTTGCTCCACAACTGCGGTCGAAAATCAATTGGTTGGGTTTTAAAGTGATCGCTTCAGACGATGAGTATGTTTCATCTCCAGCAGTCGGCTGACGTTTGAGCCAAAGATAAAGTGAACTCAAAAATACGAGCCCTTTCTCACCGCACTGGCTGAGAGAGACAATACTTTGTTCTGGTGTAGCACCTGATTCGAGGATCCCTGTGTTGTATCCATTACCGGAGAGGTAGTTCCAGATCGGTCTCAGGTTGGCATCTTCACAGGTATTCTTAACGTTTTTCTTGCCGGTAATTTCCGAGATAAATCCGGCCTGAGGTGAAGTTCTTAGTTCGTAGGAATTATAAGCCCATGTTTTACCGATGCAGATGTTGTCTTCAAAAGAAGTTCTCCTGTCACCGGATTCTGAAAATCGAAGGAGGGCAATATGCTCTTCTTCAAGGCCTGCGATCTGAAACCAGATAATTCGCGTAGGAAGAACACCAAATTGATGCTTTTTCATATTCAATGTCGTGACCTGCGCGCAGCCCACAATCAAAAACAAAACGATTAGTTTAATCATCCAACCAGTCCTTTACGGTGGTATTCAAAATCATCTATGAGAGCAGAAATACCTAATGTGTGTTCAAAAATGTAAAAATAAAAAATGGCAAAAAACAAAAATGCCTGTCCCAGGTTATAGACCCAATACTCATTCATAGTACGACAAAGAGCTGCGAGAAGAAGAAATAAAGTCATCTTGATGAAGACGCGTTTCTGATACCGGGCTTTCCCTACTGAAATACTAAGGAATATAGCACCTGCGATAACTGCCAAAGTCATAAAAAGATCAGCTCTCTGAGGGAAAAATGCAAAACAAATGAGCCCCGCAATGAGGGGAAGACGTGAAATCACTTTCTGCTGCATAAGATTGAACTGACCCGATGTCATCATGGCCTGGAAAAGCAAGCCGAGACTTCCGCAAACAAGAGGAAGTGCGCGCCACTTTAACCAGATGAGTGGTCCGATAAATCCGAAAGCAGTAGCAGCGTCGAGGAGCAGAAACGCGCTCATACACATCGAGATAACATAGGATGTGAATCGCGACGGATGGTTCGGTAATCCAAACTGAATGACGAGCTTAAAAAATAGTATGGTCGAATAGAGGGCGAGGCCTGCATTCACACAAGTGAGGAAAGAACTATGCATCAACCATCCGCTGGAATAAAATAATAATCTGATTATAAACATTTTCGATTAAATGTCCTAAGGCATTTACGTTGAAATGATACGCCGCAAAGTGTAGGGGGATGAATGGAGATGAACGAAGCGAGCCGCGAAGTCATGTGGATGATTCCGGTATGGATGAAGTTCTCAATGTACGGCTTCATGGTAGCTGCAACAATCGTTTTCTCATTGGGCCTCGTAGAAAAATACAAGTTCGTGACAAACGGAAAAAGTTTTAAAGAACTCATTCCGAAGAAACTGAACTTCGATAATTTTCTCCGCACGATTTTCTTTCAGGGAAAAGTGAAGCGCGATCCCTTCGTCGGATTATTCCACTCTTTCATTTTCTACGGATTTGTTATTCTCTTTATCGCGACTGAACTAGTGGCTATTCATGCTGATACTCCTTTTAAAATCTACAAAGGCACGACCTACATTGTGATTTCATGGCTTGCTGATGTCGGAGGACTTTTTGTCCTTCTCGGTATCGGCCTCGCCAATGTCCGCCGCTACGTTCGTAAACCGAAGTTTCTCTCAGCCACCAGACCGAACCAGGAAAAGTTCATGTACTGGATGCTGATCGTTCTCGTTGTCGTTGGTTATTTCCTTGAAGCCATCCGCATCTACGTCAGCAATATGCCTGAAGGCGAACGTATGTGGTCACCAGTTGGTTACACATTCGCAGCTCTCATCGGCTCGGCTGGGTTTCAGCAAATTACTCTTGCCACATCCTACAAGGCCCTCTGGCTCTTTCACATGATCAACACCATGATTTTCATTGCGGCTCTGACGCATTCAAAATTCATGCACATTCTTCTCCTTCCTTTCGAAGCAATCATCACTCCGTATCGGAGAGGTGGTGTCCTGAATCCGATGGATTTTGCCAATGAAAATGCAGAAACCTTCGGCCTTGGTAAAATCTCCGAGCTCACGATGAAACAACGCCTCGATACACTCTCCTGTGTGGAATGTGGACGCTGTACTCAAGTTTGTCCGGCCAACCTCGCTGACAAGCCGCTTGATCCAAAACTGATCGTGACAAAACTTCGCGACGTGATGGGTGTCCAGATGGGTGAAGCGAAAGTGAAAGGCGAAGATATCAATCTTTGGGATCCGAACATGCTCTTCTCGTCAAACGAGCTGGATTCTTGTACGACCTGTGGCGCCTGTATGGAAGAATGTCCCGCCAACATCGAACACGTCCAGATGATCATGGATCTGAAGCGCTACAAGGTGATGACCCTCGGAGATATCCCTCCGGCAGCAGCAGATGCCACCAATAAAGTGAAAAAGAACGGAAACCCGTGGGGTATTTCTCAAGACGATCGATTCAACTGGGCCGCGGGCATGGATGTTCCTGTGATCGAAGCTGGCAAGAAAGTTGATTACCTCTACTACGTCGGCTGTGCCGGATCGTACGATGGTTCAAACCAGAAAGTAGTGAAAGACACCGTCAACCTTCTGAAGAAGGCCGGCGTTTCATTCGCTGTGATGGGGAAAACTGAAAAATGTAACGGAGACCCTGTTCGTCGCTTCGGTGATGAGTACTCATTCTATGAAATCGCGATCGAAAACATTGCGAACATGAGACAGTACACATTTGATAAAGTTGTGACTCACTGTCCACATTGTCTTCATACCATCGGTAAAGAGTACGCGAAGTTTGATGACGGTGTATTCGAAACTGTTCACCACACGGAACTCCTCTCTGAGCTACTTCGTTCAGGTAAGTTAAAAGCACTAAAAGAAGTCGCAGGCGAACTCACATTCCACGATCCTTGTTACCTCGGACGTCACCACGGTGAATACAATGCTCCTCGTGACATCCTGACCAGCATTCCAGGTGTAAGACTCAAGGAAATGGTCAAAGCGAAAGATAAAGCGACCTGCTGTGGAATGGGCGGAGGAAACATGTGGTACGAGCTTCCTGAAGGCCATCACCTCGCTGAAAATCGCCTCAAGGAAATTGGCGAAACTCAGGCTCCAAAACTTGCAACATCGTGCTCATTCTGTATGATTAACTTCAACTCCTCTAAGGGAAGTGTTAAAGCAACCGAGGAACTTCAAGTTGAAGATGTGGCCTCCATTCTTGCCAAGTCGGTACTCTAAATTTTTAGCAAGCACAGTCCTCACTGCAGGGCTGTGCTTTTCATTTTTTGCTTCTGCCCAGACTGTCACAACTCCAAATCCTACTTCCGCAAACACTCTTGCTCCATCTAATAAACCAGTCATATCACCAATCACAACTCCGGCGACGGTTAGCTATCCCGGGATTATTGAAACGTTTGAAAAGATCATCACTGTCGATAACGACAAGTTTAATAATCGTTCAAAAGACCTGACAAAAAATGGCCGCACATTCACAGATGCGACGGCTGTAACGGCCCTCGATCTTGAGCCTGATTTTTTAAATTCTATCATTCTTCATTCTGATCCGAGCTATCTCAAGCTTGCAAGCATGGCCAAATGCCGTTTTTACGACACGATCCTGACGGACTTGTTAAAAAGTGCCGAGGGCAAGATTAAGAATGTTCTCGTGACCTACATCGATGGCAAAGGCAATCGACAGTCGTCGATCATGGCCCGGAAAGATTTTCTCACAAAAGTCGTGAACCTCGAGTGTCCGGAGACTCAGAAACTTATCAACTTGTTCCAGGTGAAATATCTCGATGCGACGATGAAAGACGTTCCTTTTGAAATCCCTGCGGGCCGTGAGCAGTGCCAGACGGTTCACTTAAACTGGTTAACGAATCCAAAGACTCCCTTTCTCTGTCAGATTCATGAATATCTTGATCAGGCGAAGAAAGGCTTAGGTGATCCAGCAGATCTTGAGCAGAGAAAAGCCGTTGCGAAAGTTCTCGACCAGAAGATAACACCTGTTCAAAAAGATTATCTCCAGAACATTTGTAAGCATCTGGATGACGAAGATCTCTTCTGCCAGGAATTCTTGAATGTCTCTTTCTGGAATAAAATATCTGGCGGCATGGAAGATAAGATTTATGCACAGGGTATCTGTGGTTACGTTATGGGTGCTTCCGAACCAACAGATCCACAAGTCAGACAGTGTCTCGCCAGGGTAAATAAAGAAAGTGATCTTTGCCTTTATCCAACGGCCAAGAACAGAGGACTCACACCACAGATGAACTGTGAGTCACTCTCGCTCGCCCTGAATTACTCTTCGTTACGTTCAAATTACCTGGATTGTCCGGCCGGCAGCGATCAGCTGGCACTCACAAATCTTTCCCGACTTCTTCTTAATTTCTCACGTTCCGAAATTAAACCTTTCGGTGGATCGTGCGCCAGTATTTCTGCAGGAGAAGCTTACGAATTCAATGAAAAATTTGACAACGATGAAAGCTGGAAACTTGAAGCCTGTTACGACGATACGTTAAACGAAAAAGAAGTCTGTCAGAAAATTTTCTTCGGTTCCTATTTGAACAATCCAGCTTCGTTCACAACTGTCGTTGCCACAATTCTTAAAAACATGAGAGGCGCCGAAACGACGACTCAATGTAAGATGGTGAGTTCGAAAGATTTTAATCCGCAAATTCTCGAGTTCAGGACCGGATGTTTCATCGTCTACGATCCTGCACGATGTTTTATGTCTCAGTGTAAGCACAAGATATATTACAACGATCGTCCGATAGATTTTATTAAAATTAAAAATCGCGTGACGATGGATTATTTTCCGACCTCCCTTCAAGGAGAAAGATTTTCTCAGAACTATCTGCTGACTCACGATTATAAGAAAACAGGTAAGAGCCTTTCGAACGTATCAAATATGGTGAACTACTTTAAGAAATCCAAAGGCGGCCTCATCCACGGTGTTGGATGTGTAGAAGGCCTTCTGCCATCGTTTTTTAAAGTACAATCTTTCGGTCAATGTACTCCTACGCCTTTTATCATTGACGGTATCATTCGCGAAAACGACAAAGTTGTCTTTGTCACAAGAACCGCCATTGATTCACTTCAGGCTCCGCGCCTGGTGAGTTGGAGCAACATATTCTCCGCTGTCAGGAGTTATCAAAGATACCATCCACTCAAACTATGGACGCTCTATGGTATTGATTAACATCATCATGGTCTTCATCAGTTTTGGACTTTCATCTGCCCACTCTCAGGAGCTTCCAAAGTTTCTGACGAAGCACTCACTTGATACTATCCGATATATCAGCATTGACGGCAGATATGCCTACGTGAAGAAAGGTCCGGGAGTTCTGGGCCTCGTTTCGAGTTTCCGAAGTATTGATTTCCTCTCCGATGCTCAGACTAGTGACTTCATGGTCAAGGGTTCTCGCGCGAAGAGAAAATTGCTGGTAGAAATTATTCCGGCAGTTCATGGTGAGTATGATTTTTACAAGCTCCACAAGATCATGGCCATGGATTGGGGAAATAGTAATCCGAAAGAAGTGGGTCTTGGAATCAGCAGCAAACTTCACCTTGAAGATGAATGGGTTTCGTACTACCACCCTGTGGAGAAAATCCTGACCCTGCAAAATCTCATTACTCAGAAAAAGTTCACGATCCAGCTGCA
Organism: Bacteriovorax stolpii; assembly: GCA_945883845.1. GTDB lineage: Bacteria > Bdellovibrionota > Bacteriovoracia > Bacteriovoracales > Bacteriovoracaceae > Peredibacter. Next base: position 48,205 of record CAMCYI010000016.1, read on the forward strand.
GGCGAAGATGAATCCCTTCTTCCGCCCGGAAGTGGATATGGTGACATCCGATACAGTTCTTTATACAGACATTAATGAACAAGGTTACGCCGCTCTTATCAGCTACAATCTCCTGACGCAAAAAAATGCCATCATTTATAAAGCTCCTCAAACCGCCACCAGAATCGAACTTTGTTCAATGCCTAATTATGTCGCGATTGGTGAATTTCCCTATGAAGGCGTGAGCCGCGGCAGCAAGATCCTCTACCTGAAGACGAGTCAAGGAATGAACCTCGCGGGTTACACTTCGGCGTATACTTCGCTCGATGAGGATCTTGGAAATATCGTCTGCACTCAGAAAGGTGTCTTTTTCATTAAGACCATGAGTCAGGATAAAAAACTTTCTTTGAAAGTAACTGAAGTCGTCCTCCTCCAGCCTGATACCGGAAAAATAGAAGCACGTACTTCGCTCAAGCACGTGACACAGCTTCTTGAAATGGATGGTCGAATTCTGATTCCTGATCGTGGCGAGTACTATGTCCTCGAAGGACGCTCCAATATCAGCGACGACGTCCTGAAATCGATTACGCCTACTAAGACAGAGGAGCTTCCTCTTGAACTTTAAACTTCTACTCACATTCTTTTTCACCTGTAGCTTGTCTGCTCACGCCTTTGATAAGGACTTCAAAACGGTGAATGACAGAGTTCCTCTTGAATTTAATTATCTCTTCGATTCTCTCAAGCTCATGATCAAAACTCCGTCGGAAAAAATCCGCATGGTAGGTCTCTGTCAGGACCTGGATCAGAACCTTGGCTTTTTGCCGAAGGAACAGATTTATTTACTGATGAAATCTGAGGTTATTAAAAACGTTCTTGAGTATAAATTTAAGAATGTCCGTCAGTTTGATATTTCTATTCTTCTGATTGAAAGGCTCGACAAAGAACTCCTCTCACGTCAGAAGTATCTGACCCCTTTTTCACTCTGGATCTGGAGATCAGTCATTGCGGAACTCCGCTCACGGCAAAACCAGGGACTCATCACTGAAAAATCATTCACCGTAAGTGGTTTCGATGGTGAGAAAAGAATTCAAGCCGAAAGATTCAGACGCTATCTTGATTATCTCCTGCCATGGATTGATAAAATGGACAGTCTCGACGCTACTCAGTTCAATGTGCTGACAAAAGAAGTTTCCTGGAACATCCTCCGCAGAATGAACGACCGCTCACTTCTCTTTAAGAGATACTCATCTACTGCCGTGGGTGATTCGAAAATCATGATCTTCAATATCCCTGAGCGCCTGACGAACCTCCATCCGGAAGACATCAAGCGGATGCAGATGGATGAAACACCGTTGAGCCTCAAAGAGCAGGGTGAAAAAGAAAAAACAGAAGCTACATCAGCAGTTGAAAGTATTACGCCGACAGATATGAGTACGATCAGTGACGACATTTCGAAAGAGCTCGACAAGAAGGTCCCATAGCCCGGCTTCGCCCCGCAGCATCGAAAACTTAAGCCGCATTAACCGTCCAAAACAACTTTCCGACCAGGTCTGCCCGGTTTGTGAGGGATAAAGTGGCGAAAATCAGCTACAATTTTTCATCGAAAACATAGTCGAATAGACACAGTTCTCCGATGTAAAGGACACCTCATGGCCCTCAATAAATCCCCCTATAAAGGCACCCGAGATTTTTTTCCGGCCGACATGCGACTGAGAAATTTTATCTTTCACATGATGTCGGAAGTCTCCGAGCGTTTTGCCTACGAACCTTACGATGGTCCTATTCTCGAAGAGATTGAACTCTATAAAGCAAAATCTGGTGATGAACTCATCAACGATCAGGTTTATTCATTCACTGACCGCGGTGACCGCGTAGTTGCCATTCGTCCAGAGATGACTCCGACTGTTGCAAGAATGGTGGCGCAGATTCACCGTGAAGTTGCGAAACCTTTGCGTTGGTTTTCAATTCCTAATCTTATGAGATACGAAAAGCCCCAGAAAGGGCGCCTCCGTGAGTTTTATCAGTACAACGCTGATATCTTCGGAGCCGGTGCTTATGGTGATCTCGAAATTATTCAACTCTCAATTGAGATCATGAAACGCTTTGGTGCGAACTCCTCTCAATTTGATATCCATGTGAACGATCGCCGGATTGTGGATTTTGTATTTAATCACTTGATCAAGCTCACACCTGAAGCAAATAAAAAACTTTATAAGCTCGTCGATAAGAAAAACAAGATGCCGGCCGAGAAGTTTAACGCCGAAGTCATGACTATCACCAATGACCAGCTCGCTGCCACGATTTTTAACGATTATGTGTCAGTGACAAGTATCAAAGAACTCGAAACTTTTGTGAAGAAGCATCTGAACCTTGCGGAGAAAATTGATTTCCTCCTCGAAGAACCTGAAAGTGCTCACCATGAAGTGGTTTCTCAATCCATCCGTCCAATCTTCTCACTTTTTAAAAGAATTGAGAACGCTGGTATTGCTGAGTATGTAACGTTTGATCCTTCCATCGTACGTGGACTTGATTACTACACAGGTGTTGTTTTCGAGATTTTCGATAAGCATCCTGATAATAACCGTGCTATCGCAGGCGGGGGTTCCTACGCCAATCTGCTGCAGATCTTTAATGAACCTGCTCTTGAAGGAGTCGGTATCGGTCTCGGAGAAGTTCCTCTCACTGAGTTTTTAAAATCACACAAGCTCATGCCTGATTTTTCAAAACCAGAATTCGATGTGATTGTTGGTTATATGACAGAATCCGGAGAAAAGCTGGCCTACGAAGTTAGCTCTGCGCTTCGGGAGAAAGGACTTAAAGTTGAGCTTTATTTCGGTGAATCCAAACCGAAGAAAATCTTCAATCAGACCGAACGCAAGAATTTTTCTGCGGTCATCATGATCGGAGAAAGCGAAGTCCAGAATGGAGAAGTCCAGGTCAAGCACCTCAAGTCTCAGAAGCAGGAAAACATTAAAGCGACAGATATTCAAAAAATCATCGGTCTTGTTAAAGGAATTGCGTAATGGAAATTGAAAATGATCTCCCAAAAACATTTGATCCTCAAAGCGCTCAAGACAAATGGTATGACGTCTGGATGAAGGCCCAGAGCTTTAAGCCGCGACCGGGGAAACAGAAACAAACATTTACAGTTCTCATGCCGCCACCAAACGTGACTGGTAAACTCCATATGGGTCACGCCCTCGATGCGACCACTCAGGACGCTCTTATCCGCTTCAAGCGTATGAAAGGTTTCGAGACTCTCTGGATTCCAGGCACAGATCATGCCGGGATTTCAACTCAGGCAGTGGTTGAAAAACTTATCTGGAAACAGGAAAAGAAAAACCGCCACGATCTCGGACGTGAAGAATTCCTCCGCCGTGTCTGGGAATGGAAAGAGCAATACGGTTTAGAGATCGTAAATCAGCAGCAGAAGATGGGAGTCTCTTGTGACTGGGATTATTCAACTTTCACACTTGATGAAGTTCCAAATAAAGCAGTAAACAAATTTTTCGTTATGCTTTTCAACGAAGGGCTCATTTATCAATCCGATTATATCGTTAACTGGGACCCAGTACTACAGAGTGCAATCTCGGATGCTGAAGTTGAGCACAAAGATGTAAAAGGCTTTTTCTATTCGATAAAATACAAAGTTAAAGAAGCTCCGGGGACTGAACTTATCGTGGCAACGACTCGTCCTGAAACGATGTATGGCGATACTGCAGTGGCCGTTAACTCAGACGACGAAAGGTTTAAGCACCTCATCGGAATGACGGCGATTATTCCCATTTCAAACCGAGAGGTGCCGATCATCGGTGATGAGCATGTGGACATTGAGAAAGGAACCGGTTGTCTGAAAGTCACTCCGGGACACGACTTTAACGACTTTGAAATTGGAAAACGCCATAATCTTCCGATCATCAACATCCTTAACAAGGATGGAACTTTCAACAAGCTCGCTCCTGAGATCGAAGGAATGAAACCTAAAGAGGCCCGCGCGAAAATCGAACAGCTACTCACTGAACTTGATGCTCTGGTTGAGAAAAAAGATCACATGAATTCAGTGGGGCACGGTCAGAGATCTGATGAGATTATCGAGCCAATGGTTTCCAAACAGTGGTTCATGAATACACAGAGCATGTCTGAAGAGGCCGTGAAAGCGGTTGAGAACGGCGAGATGACTTTCTATCCGAAAGGATGGGAAAACACGTATTTTGCCTGGCTCAGAAATCCGAAAGACTGGTGTATCTCAAGACAGCTTTGGTGGGGACATCAGATCCCGGTTTTTTACTGTAAATCCTGTGACGCCAAGTGGGCCGCCGAAACAAATCCTTCAGAGTGCATTGAATGCAAAGGCAAAGATTTTTTCCAGGACCCTGATGTTCTTGACACCTGGTTCTCTTCTGGCCTCTGGCCTCTTTCCACTCTTGGCTGGCCTGACAAACAAGCAATGGAAGAAAAAGGGTTTGATAAATTTTATCCGAACTCAACTCTTATCACCGGCTTCGACATCATTTTCTTCTGGGTTGCCCGCATGATGATGATGGGAATGAAAGCGACTAATAAGTCTCCGTTCGCCCACACCTATATCCACGCCATCGTCCGCGACAAACAAGGTCGCAAGATGAGTAAGTCCCTCGGTAATGGAATTGACCCTCTCGACATGGTGGCACAATACGGTGCTGATGCGATGAGATTCACTCTCGCAGCAGGTTCAGGTTACAACCGCGACTTGAATCTCGACCCGGAAAGAATTGAAGGATACAGAAATTTCGTTAACAAGCTCTGGAACGCATTCCGTTTCGTGTATCCATTTCTTGATAAGGCAAAAGATGATCTTCCTGTGAAGTCTGAGTGGCATCTTCACGATAAGTGGATTCTGGCCGAGCTCAATTCTGTTGCTGCCTCCATGAACAAATCGATGGACCAGTATCGCTTTGATGACGCCTGCTCTGACATCTACGCGTTTGTGTATGATAAATTCTGCTCATGGTACATCGAGCTATCGAAAAACATCCTTTACGGTGAAGACGAAAAGGCGAAAGTCCTCAGAGCAACTATGCTTCGCTATTGCTTCAAGAAAATCGTCACTCTCCTCCACCCGATCTGTCCTTTCTTAACTGAAGAAATCTGGTCACATCTGGAAGGCGGAAAATCCCTTCTGATCACTCAAGAATACGTGGAATTTGATCCAAAACTCGAAAATGCTGAAGTTCAGGAGATGATGAATAAGTTCATCGACGTAACAACGGGGATCCGAAATGTACGCTCTGCTGTGAACCTGAAGCCGAAAGATGAAATTGATGTTCGCCTCTTTAGTGATGATAAGAAACTTGCGAAATTTATTTTCGAATCACGCCACTTTCTGAAAGATCTAGCGAATGTAAAATCCGGGACAATCAGGAACAAAGGCCAGGAGAGACCTAAAAAATCAGCTACGTTTGCTTCAACTCATACAGAAATTTTCGTTCCTCTCGAAGGGCTGATCGATATCAATGATCAGATCAACAGGATCAAGAAAGACATCGAGAAGACTCAAGTTGAGTACGGTAAGGTAGAGTCCAAGCTCAATAACCAGAACTTCATGAACAATGCTCCTGAAGAAGTCCGGAACGAAGTGCGCGAAAAAGCTTCTGCTGCTCAGGAGAAGCTAAAATCTCTCAACGAAATCCTTTCGAGTTTTCAATAAATCAGCGAACCGAGTGTTGAATTTTTCGACACTCGGTTATAAAAATCTAAACAAGATTCTATAAAACCATCAGCTATTAATTTCCTCTTAATTTATTCCGATAGGGACATACACTTCCCTGACGGAGTCTTCATGCGCTTCTCATTCATTCTGATGTTCATCTTTTTCGCCTCTTGCGCGCAGAAGACACTAATCCGTTCACCGTCAGCGTTTAAAAGTAAGTACGATGCCTTCCTTCCTGGAACTAAAATTCATTTAAAAGAGCCTGTTGTTCAGGCACGAAAAGAAGAAACGATTTACCAGGATTCAAAATGTGAGATCCAGAAGTATTGTCGGTTTGAAATCGATAATGATCCTCATCGCAAGCTGACCATGCGAGGCGAGTACATTGTCGACTCTATCAACACTGAAGAAGACAAACTCATTCTCCTCACAAAAGAGAAAGAGAAGATCCAGCTTGATTGCGGTCTCAAGTACTCGATGAAAAAAATCTCAGTGGAGAATGATCGATACTGCGATAAACTTGTTAAGGGATATCAGATTTTTACATTTCCAGAATTCATGCAGACGATTATTGATATTGAAATTACCTATCTCGAGCCTTAATCCAGCCGAAAAAAACTCATCGTCTTGATAAACACAGCTTCCATATTAAATTGCTGTCTTGGCATGAGAGATCCTTCCTTTGCAGGTTCCGGCTGGCCCTGCTCCTGAAGACTCATGAATGCGATGTCAGTCATAAAATAAAGCGGAGCAGTTCTCTGAGGATCATCGTGATCATAAAGAACGAGAGTCCGCGCTCCGAGATAAGCTGCAAATGAAGGCAACGGGCCCTGAAATGCGAGCACACCGCGGGAAAACGCTAATACTTTGGCGAGTTCAATCCAGTTTTTGTAAATGAAACTGATATAGGTATTATGCTTAGGCAAAATGCCTACGAAGGTACTCATCATGGACTGAATCTTCTCCTGGTCCTGAGAAGCTATGAGAATGATTTTTTGATTCTGGATCATGGAAAAAAACTCTATCCATTCATCAGCGATCATCGCATTTCTGAGAGGAGCGAGATCAATAACGATATACGGTGCCGAGCTCCAGTCTTCATAGTGCGGCTCGATTTCCCGGGACATGACCTTCTGGCGGGGATCAGCTTCTTCACCAGTGTGGACTTTATAAAGCGACAGAAACTCCTCACAAACGTGATGGCCACGTGGTCTCGGAGTTTTTTGATTCAAAACCGTGGTTTTCCAGCCGTCAGAAAAGCCAACACGCTGAGGCGCCTTAAGCGCGAGCCCAAAGGAAGCATCCGAAAAGGAATTCGTGAGATTGAAAAATAAATCAACTTGATAAATTTTCGAGTTTACGCAAAATCGATGAACATCAAAAACTGTCTTGAATTCATCTTCATCAAACTCATGGTAGAAGGCCTTAAACGGTAGAAGGTTCAGGACTTCAATATTAAATTTCGGAGTAATGAAATGAATGTCTGCTTCCGGATATTTGTTTCGAATCGCATGCAGGAATGGAAAACTCAGAATTCTTTCCTCAAGATCAAATGGCAGCTTGATGACGATTGTTTTCATGCCGGAATCTTATTCTGGCGATGAAGCCAGAGGATTGTGTAGTAGCTCGTGGCAAAGGCCGGAACCAGTGTGTTGACGAGTGGAATACTCACCAGCATCAGGAATACTAACCCGGAAAGAGTATAAGGAATGATATTTTTAAAAACATCATTCATGCACTTGCCGAAAGTGACATTGTTTCTCGACCAGGAATAATCGATAAATTGAATGGAGAGAAGAATCGCGAGGATACAAAGACCCACGGGATAAAAAAGCGGAAAAAAGTTTAGCACGAAAGCGAACCCTGCCATGCAGACAATCAGAATAAGTTTTTTCATCTCGTTCTTGAAAGTAGCGCCCAACTCTCCGGCCATTTCCTTCATGGTTCGTGATTTATCGTTGTCCAGTTTCTTGCCACAAAGCTTGTCTTCAATTCTTGAGCTCAGCATGCTGTTGAATGGAGCAGCGATAATGCCGACCACTACGATAAAGGTCCAGCTCATCAGAAAGAAAATAAAAATGATCAAAATCCCCGTCAGAACTTTTGCCAGAAGCGACGCCTGATCTGCGGTATAAATGTATCCACGAAACATGGAAACAAAGCGATCTGAATTTCGGTAAATGGAAACGATGGTTAAAATGTAAATGGCGATCGCCATCAGCGTGGGAATAATCGCAAGCAACAGATTAATCGGATCCCTGAAGATCATTCCAAGGGCGAAACTGAAGGATTTATTCATACCAAACATAGAAATCTATCCTCTTATGGAAATCTAAAATTGAAAAGGTCGCGGAAGTCGTCGAGCTGGCTATTTTGTTCAGGAATAGCTGCTACAATCGATTCCAGCTTTGACCAGTTGAGTGATTCAATCACTTCCGGTGTCAGGACGTGAAGATCACGGCAGCGACGGAATTTTTCCCGCGATTTAAAGATCATGCCCTGGGCGCCAATGAGATTTTGATCCCGGTAGTGGATGCAGGCCGCGGCCACCTGGATAATCGCCCAGAAAACATTCCTAGCAGGGTCCTGACGGTCTTCCATCCATAGATCCTCGAGTGCCTCGTGACACTCCCAATATTTTTGCTCATTAAAAAGAAAGATCCCCGGCTTTATTTTTTCCAGCTGTTCCGGAGAGAACATATGGCTAGAATCCGCCGAGAATGTTGAGGCCTGAATCCACATAGAGAATCTGGCCGGTAACTCCACCAGAAAGATGAGAGGCGAGATAGAGAGCTGCTCCACCGCAATCTTCCGGCGTGACGTTTTTCTTCATCGGCGCAATCTCTTCCACCTGAGTAAGAAGTGATCTGAAACCTGTGATGCCTGAAGCTGCGAGAGTTTTGATCGGACCTGCAGAGATACAGTTTACTTTTATTCCGCGTGGACCAAGATCATATGCAAGGTAACGGGTAGAAGCTTCAAGTGCTGCTTTCGCTACTCCCATGACGTTATAATTTTTGATCACTTTCTGAGAACCGTAATAAGTCATGCTGATGATTGATCCGTTGTCATTCATGAGAGGTGCAAGTGCATCTGTCATGCCTACAAGTGAGAAAGCAGAGATATCGCACGCCATGGCAAACCCCTTACGACTCGTGTGCATAAACGGACGACCTAGATCTTCTTTATCTGCAAACGCCAGTGAGTGAACAAGAATATCAAACTTGCCCCAGTTCTTCTCAACAGTCTCTTTCATCGAACCGTAGTGAGCATCGTTAGTCACATCCATCTCGAATGTGAAGTCTGCACCAATTTCTGCAGCAAGAGGTTCTACACGTTTTTTAATCGCATCGTTCATGTATGAAAGGGCTATCGAAGCTCCGTTATCCTTAAATGCTTTGGTGATTCCCCATGCAATGGACCGGTCATTGGCCAGACCCAGAATAAGTGCTTTTTTGCCTTCAAGAAGTTTCATACAGTCCTCGCTTTTTTAGTGAGACTAACTATAGCGATGGGAGTGGATGGTTTCAAGGATTTGCGGTGGGTTAACCAGGGACGTTAAGGCCAAAATAAAGACGAAATTCATCACTTAGAGGCGAATTCCGTCCGGGTATTGGTTTTTTAGTGATTCATAACGATAGAAACAACGATTTCATTCTTCGCATTCACGTCGACCATGAACTCGCACTCAAGAATTTCCTCGAGAACAACAGCACAAGTGTGTTCGCCGTTTAAGTTCAGAACAATCGATTTGTTTATGTAAGAGAGTCGGAACTTGCGCTGTAAAATGATCGACACTCAATTCAGGGTGACCACGAAGTTCACTGCTCGCTCTGATTTCCATTTCAACATGTACTTTATTATTTCCGGAGTGGCTTAAGCCGCTTTAGACTTGAGTTTCTCGTAGGCGGAATTGATCTCTTTAGTCTTAACTTCAGCGAGCTTCTTGAAGTCAGGTCCCAGTGAGGCGACTTTATCCGGGTGACTCTGCTTCAGGAGATCACGGTATTTTTTCTTGAGTTCATCTTTCGTGAAACGCTGACCTGCACCGAAACTGAAGAGATTTTCCTCTGGAGAGATGCCACTTGGCCTCTCAGCTTTTGGAGCTTCTTTTTTACGCTCTTCTTTGCGTTTTTCCTGACGTTGCTCCTGCTTGGGCCCTTGTTTCTGTTCTTGTTTGGCTTCCTGCTTCGTCTCCTGCTTAGCCTCTTCATGAGGAGCTGAGGCCGCTTCAAGACGTGCCTGGCGCTTCATAAATTTGTTGTAGTCATTGACCGTATAGCCTTCCTTATACTCAGGCTTAGTCACCACAGGAGTGGAATCGAACTCACGACTTGCTCTCAGCGAACTTCTAAAAAGTAAAAACGGAAGTTTAATGAAAATGAGATATCCAAAAAAAATAAAACCAAGAACAGGGCCAATTTTAGTGAAGGCCACCATGAAGGTTTTTGCGACGTACATCGAGTATTCCATAGGAGGATTTTATCATAATAACCATAAGAGCAGTTGAATGAAGATTAAGCAGTCTCATAGGGAAAGTGTCTACAAAACGAACAAAAGATCCGGCAATTCAGAGCGAAGTTACCGGATCCTCATTGAGAGATGTCTTTATTTTTGACGGATGTTTTTCACTCTGCCGGCATAGCCTGTGACAGTCGCAGTGACTTCTTTGTACAAACCAAAAAAGTAGCTGTTCACTTTGGTGATGTACTGAGGAGCTACGATGATATCAATCTTGTTAGGAACGACTGCTTTGTAGGCAGCAGCAGACTTCGTTTCTTCTACCATACCCGGACCAAACCAACCACCGCCAGCATCGCCTGCTCCAGTATAGGCAACACCATCAGCAAAGTGATGGGCCGTTCTGAGCCAGATAAAGCCGAAGAGTTTTGCCTGGTGTGCAGTCCCCTGGATTTTCTTGGTCATGTCGACAACGATTTCTGCCTGAAGATTACCTTCAACACGGGCGTTGATTGGCCCTGAGTCCTGGCTCTTATTCATGGACGTCGAACAGCTAAAAAGATTGGAAAAAAGGACAAGGCTGAAAATCCATTTCATGCAAACACTCCTGAGAAGATAGAAGTATTATTTTAACCGATCTGGGTTTTTTATGGAGGAGAAATCATGGAAAAACTGACGACACTGAGCATCTAGAAACCGAAGAACTCATGGATGTTCTTCATGACATCGTCTCTGATCTCGTCTTTCTCCATCAGCATTTCGTGGTACGCCTGAGGATAAAGAACTCTCTTACAGTCAGGGGCCTTGTCACAGAAGCTGTTTTGTCTTTCATTTTTCACGTACTCATCGTTGCCTGATTGAATCAGGAAAAGAGGTATTTTAATCTTCGGACCAAGGTTCTGGATTTTGCCGGTTGCTTTCAGAGCTGTACTCACCCATTGAACGGTAGGGCCGCCAACAACAAGCTGAGGGTAATCGCGGAATAAGGCCTTCATCATGTCAAAACGTGCTTCAGAATGAGTAACAACGTTCTTAGCAAATGTATCTTCTTCAAGAACGTAAGGACCTTTACCTGGAGCGTATTCAGTTGCTTTGCCTGTTTTCTGAAGGAAGAACGCGAAGATCTTCGCAACGATTTCAGCATATGGTTTTGTGTTCAGTTTTAACATCGGAGCACAAAGGAAAGCTTTTTTGAAAACACCCGGATGCTGGGCAAGGTAATGAACGCTGACTCCGCCGCCCATTGAGTGAGCAAGAAGATAAAGATCTTTGCCGGCAGATTCTGGAATCACAACTGTTGTCATGAACTGATCAACGTCAGCAACGTAGTTCTGAAAACTTTTAACATAACCTTTGTGAGTATCCGGAAGTGATCGCTGAGATTCACCTTGTCCCTGATGGTCCATGATGAAGACATTTGTGTCAGCTGTTTCGAGATCGTAAATGACTTCAGAATATTTTACCGCTGGTTCAGCGCGACCTGGAAGGATCACGAGAGATCTCTTCGCATCCGGCTTTACTGAAAAATGGAATCGAATGACGAGGCCTTCTTTATTTGTAAACTCTCCGAACTGCATGGCCTGAAAGTTTGGAAAAATTTTATCGGCCCATAACTGCGTGTAGCCTCTCTCAGGGACGGCCCAGAGAGATGTAGAGAAAAGACAGAATAAAAGAATAAAATTTTTCATAAAAAGTAAGTTACTAACTCCGTTTATCTCCGTCAATTTAGGGGTCGTACTGCAATCCAACATTTATGGGTTTCATCCAAAGTGTATCTGGTTTTATATCAGCCGCCAGCGCATACGGGAATCAGGGCCTATAATTGAAAAAGTTACAAACCAGGAGGATTGTATGTTTATCGCCATGGCCTCAATTCCTTTAGCTATCTGTCTCATCGCACTGTTTAGTTACGCAAGTTATTCTGAAGGAAAACAAATGAAGAACGGTGCCCAGCTTTATGCGAATCAGGAACCGAAGCTGAAATAGTTAGCGGATGAGCACACCTGACTGCTCTCCCATCCACTCCATGATCGTTTCTTTCACGATCTTATGCTTCTTTGTGCGGTAGTTTTGCGCCGGATACACGAGATACAAAGGATGGGTCGCGAGGTCGTATTGTGGATAGATATGCAGAAGCTTACCAGATTCAATCTCATTTTTTACAAGGTAATAAGGAAGTCTGGCCACACCCAGACCCTGAAGGCGTTGATGATCATGGACTCGTTTGTAGCGTCTCCACTTCTTACAGTGACTATTCTCCAGCGAGTATCAATGTCATGAGTAACGGAGGTAACTCACATACACGCCAGCGAGAGAGGCCCCATGCCGTCCGGGGAGATCCTGCCACTAAGTCCGCATAAGTCTTGAGCACCGGTTTTTTCTGACTCCAATGCCGGTGCTAAACGACTCCTGAGGTATCAAACTGGCCAATTAGCGCGAAGTAGCAAACACGTTTAATCAGGCATTTGAACTTGGCACAGTTCCTGCTTTATAAATCTCGAGCTGAGGAGAAGGACACCACAAAAGTTCCCAAACAACTCCCCGAAACAAGAAGCTTAAACCACTTCGAAGTTTCTCCCCCATCTGCCAACACACACTTCTCCGTCCCATCCTCAGCTAGGTTTTTTAAACGGTAAAAAATACAACCTCTCCGCGAAATACCCCCATAAAATATCAGGCCCCTCAATAATAATCAGATGAAGTTTATTACAAAAATTCTTTTCATCATGAGTCTCCTGCTTTCATCGTCCGCTTTCGCGCAAGCCGAGCTCGTTCCCTTCATTAATTTTCTTCGTTCGACTCCGGCGTTTATCAGCGGGACAGTTTACTTCAACTCAGATTCAGTCTTGTTCGATGATGGCTGGACGCAAGTGAAGCTGCTAGGTAATCAGCCGATAGATTTTACCTTTAAAGAAAACTACATGGAAGTTCGACCGCGTGCTGGCTTCTATGTTAAGTCATACAAGCTTCGCGTTTATGTAGACTCTGTGACGTGGACACCGGCAGGGATGAAATCCAAGTCACAAGTCCCGATCGATATCACAGGTCTCTCGCAGAGTTACATCAGTGGAAAAGTATCTGAGGCCATCAGCAATACCTTCGGCAAGAAAATCGTGAAAGCGAATGCTCTTCTTAAAAGAGTCCGTCTTCAGAAGACTGTGGGAAGTACGTTTGAAATCGCTAAAGCCATCGTAAGCATCTTCACGGCATCAACTGATACAACATCATTGAATCTTCCGAACTACCGTGGAGACATAGGCCTTAACTTTCTTCCACCAGCGAATAAAGCTTTCAACATGTACGGAATTCGCGTCGGTATCCATGGCAATGATTTCTACAACACAAGTTTTGACTTCACCGGCGACAGGAATGGAATTTATCCCTACTCGGTTTCAATGAACTCCAGAGATGGAATGGATTTCAACTACGGCAAAGAGTATAAGATCGCAGCAAGGCTGATCATTAAGAGCGGAAAGATCAATGCTTCAGGAACTAAACTGGATATGCATCTCGGAGCCTCGCAAGTTCTTCAGGGCATTCTCACCGCACTCGAAAGAGCAGCTCAAGTACGCGAACCGGGGGCGAGTTGTCCGAACTGCATGGAGCTCGCGACATTTCCAAGTCTACGTATGAAAGTGGAAAAACAAGTAAGAGCTGCGATCGTTGCCCAGGTAGAAGCGCTCTGGCCGCTTATGCAAGGATTGAACATCAAACCGCAGATTTATTCAGCTTTCAAGCGCAGAGAGGCCTGTCAGCAAACTGGATTCACCTGTGCTCAGACTTGCAACAAGCAGACCAATAACACTACTGACCAAAAACAATGTAAGCAGGCATGCGACCAGAAACTGAGGGTCTGTCTGAAATAACGATCACCCATTGAGATATGATCATTCCGGTCAAAGGTTCGCTGGGGAAATTCAATATAAATCTAGAAATTGTCGACGAACTGGTACACGCCCCTACGAGATTCCTCCAAAAGTCAGCTTGATGCTTCAGCTTAACTTCATTCGCTCAGACTAATTGAAAGCAAACTTTTTTATTCGCCGATTTATTTCTCTCATCAGCCTCTCAAGTTTGGACGTCAGCTAAGGATGGCCTTCGGTCTCACTTTTAAAGGAAATCTTCACCGCTTTTTGGTGGAGTCGGCTGAAATTTACGAGATGATCTTATTTAAAAGTTTTGTTGTGAGAAGCTGACTTGCCAAAGATATTCGTTATGGCGCTGTCGAACTTTTCAACTCCGGCAGTGTCAAAGCTTTTGACACTTTCGACGTAACTGACTTTTATTCCGTTGACTCCCATGGCACAGGCATTGCTGCTTGTTGCGGTATGAAAACTATCATCTTAGGTCTTCTCGGACTCCTCTCGTTGCCAGCGTTTTCGATTTCATCGGGAAGTGTGGACATTCTTGATCCCGCATCACTCGCCGAACTCGATGCTCCAGGGAAATTTAGCTTCGCGACTTTTATGGGGCAGACGCAACTGGAAGCCCATGCTTTAGGGAAGGGAGAGGTTTCTCTGAATCTCCTGCGACTAAACGCTCTTCACACCTCAGCGAAGTTTCAAGGCCTCACAAAAACCATTCAGCAGGACGTAGATGACATCAAGAGAATGTCCGGCGAAAAAATGGCTTACTCATCTGAAGAAGCAGAGAAACTGGCACCTGCCGGAAACGTGGCCCGTCACTTCGACAGTCATTTTTTGACGTCCTCTCGCTCAGCGCTGCCGCTTGTCGCAGTTGTGTTTAGACCAGACAAAGAAGACGAATCAACCTGCGGTGAAGCCCGCTTCATCTATCGCCTTTCTTATACTCAAGGGCAGAGTAAGTCATCTCTGCCGTTTTTCTTTAACCTCATTTACTCGTATCCGAAGAACAGTTCCAGTTGCAGCGACATAGCTGCCCTGTGGACTCAGAAGTCTGAAAAACGCCTGGATAAAACTCTCCTCATCTTCAAACAGCTTGAGTTGAACATGCAGATCGTGCGCTATCCTTCAGGTCAGAAAACAGACTTTGGCGGACAGGCAGTTTACATGTTCCGCATCTTTAAAATGGAGAATAATCTGTTCGTTCCTCTACCTCTGGAAAATACACCGAACGTTTCTGAAATTCTGAAATCAAAAGAACTCAAAGACGATCTTCTCCGACAGCTCTCAGACCCTTCTAATCTTCCGAAGATCGACGACGGTTCGTTCATTCTAGAGAACACGAAAGGAAAGCTCCTCGCTACCCGTGCGATTTCTCTCTCCACCGCTGGCCGAGGCCGCCTGACCAACAAGCCTTTCAATCTGCTTCTTGGCAAAGAGGCGGAAGAACTGAATGTCGATGTTTCTAAGCTTAATTTTATCAAATCGAAGAGGGGTCTCATCGAGCGACTCAATAACCTGAGCTGTGTGGGCTGCCACCAGGCCGGAGGGACCGCAGGCTTTCACATGCTGGGTGCCTCTCAGAAATTTAATTCAAATTTTAATCAGGTGATCCTTCCGTTTTCACCTCATTACTACGCCGAAAGAATACGGCGCGAGGCTTACGTTAAGGCCCTCGTCACAAATGTTGAACCACAGACGTTCAGGCCTCCGTCATTCTATCCACGAGCAAAGTGGGATTCGACTTCTGCAATTCCTTCTTTCCTTCCAGGAAAAGTGCGAGACCTCTGCACCGTTACCAAGCATTTCTCCATTGGAGCAACTTGCGAAGCAAACTCAGTCTGCCGGGCGACAGTAGGTAACAATGCCCTAGGCATCGATATCGGTGAATGTGTCGCTACTCCAAACGTCACGGCCGGGCACGTGTGCCGTGATGGCATGATTACAAATGCAGCTTTAAAACTGGAAAACGGTGATCTCTATGCTCTCGGTGGCACAAAAGATTCAATCGACATAGCTATGACCCATCATCAGAGTCTCGGGTGTGGGAATCCCTCAGGTGGGGTTCCACTCGGCAGGATCTCCGCTGCGTGCGATTCAAATACCAGTGAAGGAAGGCTTGAGTTCGTGGACAGGCTGTCGGCAGGAGTCACACCTCCCAAGCAGATATGTGCCATGAGAGGCGGAACACAGTTCGATGAATGTGCGAAATCAGTCAATCCACCCGAGTGCCTGAAGAATGCAAAAATCGCACGGGGACTTCTTGATACGTGTTACGAAGGACACTTCTGTCGCGAAGATTATATCTGCCAGCGACTGCCAGTTGAAGTCTCGAGACTCTATGCTGGTTCTGAAAAAAATCTCGTGGCCTCACGGCTGCTCAAACTAACTGAGAAAGAAATCGGCTTCTGCGTGCCCAATTACTTCGTGTTCAACATGCGCACCGACGGCCATCTTGTTCCTGAGGGCAGTAAAAAATAAGAGCAGTTTGCTCCGATGACCTTCGGTCTCAGTTTTAAGGAAATCTTCGTCGTTTTTTGGCGGAGTAGGCTGAAATTTACGAAATCGTTTTATTTAAAAAACTCATTGGTGATCATGGCCTCAAAAGCAATGTTACATGAATTCGAAGCGCTCGATTCTGAATTCGTAGCAGGCGGATTGCCTCGGATTTTCCGATTGTGATCTTTTACATAGATTCATCTTGTCCTCCCTACTAAGGTACGGAGGACAAGTCTTCTTTTATATTTTGCAGTTAGTTAAGTTCCAATTATTACTTGAGCATTGTCGAGTAAATTACGGCTTTTTTTATGTTCAAGTACTGCCCCGATTGATTACTATTTAGTCTATGAAAATTGTTCTCGCGACCTGTGTAGATGACCAGATCGAAAAGACCCAGATGTTTGGTGTTCGCTATATGCCAGTCTGGGCCTACACGCTGGCGTCGTACATCAGGGATGTGCCAGGTGTGGAAATTGAACTCTATGACACCCGTATTCACGCGAAGATAAAAACACCGAAGGCCGATGTCTACTTTATCAGCGGGATCAATCAGGATTTCGACGCTCTGGTTTCTTACCAGCACTTTTTAAAAGACAGATTTTCTTCAGCAAAAATCGTGCTGGGTGGACCGATCGTTTCTTCGTTTAAAATGGCGGGGAAACTTGCTGATCTTAAGTGCTTTGATCATCTTTTTCTCGGTGACGGGGAATCGGCCATTACGAAGCTTGTTCAAGACCTGAAAGGTGGAATAACTCTTCCAAAGCTAATCGAATCAAAACAAAAATTTCAGATCGAGGGTGCAAGGGCAATGGACGCCGCTCTCATCAAGTCGACGTATGCCTCATATTACGGAGCTGTAATTGAAGTGTCCCGCGGGTGTCCGTTCCTGTGCGAGTTCTGTGACATCAGAACTAAGCCAGATAACAATTCAGCTACCAATAAGAATGTCTCTGTCATCATTGAAGAACTCGATCTCTATCTGAGCCTCGGGGTTACGAACGTGCTCCTGGCCTGTGACAACTTCATCGGTTCTCCTCGCTGGGCAGAAGAGTTCTGTGATGCCGTGATCGAATGGCGCAGGAAAACAAATCATGCTCCTCGCTTCTATACCTGGCTCACGATCAACCTCGTTGATCATCCTCGCCTTATGGATAAAATGATGGCCGCGGGCTTTGACATGTTCTTCATCGGCATCGAGAGCTTCGGGACTGCTCAGCTTCTTGAGACGGCAAAGCTCCAGAACACAAAGACCAACATGGGTGATTCGATTCGCGCGATCCAGTCTCGGGGATTTGTTGTCGTCGCCGGACTGATCTTTGGTTTCGATACAGATCCTGATGATGCCGTTGATGTGGCCCTCGAAGGGATCCGGAAATCGGGACTTATCTCCGGGGATCCGTCACTGTTGACGGCACTTCCGGGTACGCCGCTTTACCGCCGCATGGAACTGGCCGGAAGACTTCGCAAGTCAAAGCTGGGCCTCGGCGGAAAAAAATACGTAACCAACATCCGCTATCTTCGTCCGAAAGATCAGATGATGAAAGATTTTATGAAGTTTGTGGCAGAGTTCAACCAACCACAGTATCAGTGGGAGCGTTATCAGAATTTTGTAGCGTCACTGGCCGAAACTAAAAAAGAGGCAACAAAAGGGAGCTACATTAACGTTGGATCGCTGTTCAAGCTGGCCTTGCGAAGCCCTGGGAGTCTTATCTCTCTTGTGAAGAGACTCTCTCTTGTGCTGAATCGAGCGGTAAAAGTCTACTACGTTGCTCGCGCCTTTCAATTGACCCTCAGGTCACCGGCGAAAATGTCTCACTTCTATTTCTGGCTCTTCAACTGGAGTAACTCCCTGCTCAAATACGGAAATCTTTCAGAGGCGGATTTTGATATCGATTCCGTTTCTCATCAGGCGACATACGCCGATGTTTTACCGGAAGGCTACGAAACAGATTACTTCGAGCCCATCCCCATGACCAAAATTAAGGCCCAGAGACGGGCGACGGTCCGGGCACTCGAGAAGGCGTTCTCACCATGAGACGTGCGGTACTCATTCCGAGCTACAATCCTCCGGCAAATTTTCCGGATGTCGTGCGAGAACTTCAGGCCCTTGGCCTCTCAGACATCACCGTTGTAAACGATGGTTCCTGCCCTCGGTTTCTACAAATGTTTCAAGTTGTCGCTGACCTCGGTGTGAGCGTTATTCATCTTGAAAAAAACTACGGGAAAGGCACGGCGATTAAGCATGGACTTGCGCTGATGTATGAGCGTCAGGATTTAGACTTCATTGTGACCTGTGACGATGACGGACAACATCTTCCCGCCGACGTTGCGAGAGTTGTCAGTGGAGCACTCGTGCCGGAAACTTTTTATCTTGGAGTTCGCGCGTTTGACCGGAACGTTCCGTGGAAAAGTTTTCTGGGTAATAAGGTGATGGCGCTTTTGTTTTTTGTGTTTACGTTCGTGAAGATCAGGGACACGCAAAGTGGTCTTCGTGCTTTTCACCGCTCTTTGATTCCAGCGCTTCTTTCATCTCAGAGCGAAGGCTTCAGCTTCGAGACAGTTTCACTTTTCCGTCTTCTGCAGAAAGGGGTCAAGGTTGAACAAAGACCGATCACGACCTTGTATTTTGATAACAATTCTCACTCCCGCTTTCGTCCGCTGCTCGACTCCGCACAAGTTGTTTGGGACCTTCTTACGGACTGGGTGCGCGCCTGCTTTGCTCCGTCATCTCTTTAAGTCTCAAAAGCACCGGTGAGCTAGGATCTCTTTCCAGCCTGGTGAGGATCTCTTCCCGAATCGTGCCAGAAGGTCTTGCGTAGTAATAAAAAAGAATTGTCTTCATCTTGAGGAGCTCGATGTCTTTTTTGAGGGCCCGGACTTCGGCTTCACGCTCGAAGATCCTTGCGACGATGTCCGGATAGCGGGCGGCCAGAGGAAGAAAGTAGTGATTCATGTGGGACTCGAAAAAGATCCTCATCTGAACCGACAGATCTTCCTCAAGGCGCAAGAGGTCTTCAAGAGACGCCGACTTATGTCCAAATTCCCCAATAAGAACCCAGTTCGCATCAAGTCGTGGAGTGTGGCCTTCCCAGGGATGAAGGACAATTTTTTCCAGCCTCTCTGCAATGGCCTTTCGTTGATCCGGTTTCTCAGAATAGAGAACGATGTCTTCGAGGATCAGGTTATGCACACTTTCTTCATGAATCTTTTTATAGCGGGCGATGTTCTGATGAACTTCTTCGAACCGACCCGCCTGCGCGAGCTGGACGTTAAACCCGTAGTTAAAGTTATGATGTGAAACTGAGTTCTTAAGAGTGTGCGACATCCAGTCGAGCTTGGTTCTTATCTGAAAGTTTCTCATTTGGTTGAGGCCTAGATAGATCAGGGCGATGAGAGAAATGGTGATGACTGCAGAACGCGGTAAAACTTTAGGATTCCACCAGCTACCAAGAGTCGCGAAGATCAGCAACAGCGGCACATAAGTTCGGTGCTCAAAGGCCGTGTGGATGATGGGAAAAAAACTTGATTCAGGAAGAAACGAAAGACAGAAGCCGATGAACAGGAAACGCGGAATTTTTTCTTTCAGGGACAAAGTTATCAGAGGAATACAAACCAGGTAAATCGCGAGGTAGGCCCATCCCAAGTTGGGCCAGAGTTTTTCCGGCGAAGTGAAGTCGTAGAGATACTTGAGACCCAGGGGAGCAACCATGAGTCGCAGGTAAGTGAAGATCACTTCCATCTGCGTGAAGAAATAGCGCCAGGGCTCCATAGCATAGAGGTCCTGTCGGTTTTGATTGAAGACCGCATAAAATATCACCGGGAACAAGGCCGGGAGAATGAAGAGCGGAAACCATCGCCATTTTTTTCTGTGAGTTTCTCCGAGGATCGTGGGTGAGATTAAATAAAGAAGCGGGAGAAATGAGATCGTCGGTTTGCAGAGCATGCCGAGGCAGAGAGCGCCGAAAGAAAGCAGAAACTTCGCCTTTAGAAAATAGCGCAATGAGATGATGCCGAAGAGTGCCGCCATAATGGCTCCACTCTGGACTACGATATTGATCGACTGACTGTGGAGGGGATGGAGAGCAAAGAGAAGCCCAGCGGCGAAGGCCACTGTCACTTTACCAGAAGACTTCTCTCCGGATTCATCGACGAGCTGGGCGAGTTGGTCCGCGACAAGCGTGTGCCAGATGAGGTTCGCTACATGAAGTCCAAGGCTTCCAAGCCCCAGCACTGTGACCTGAATCCAGAGGAAAAACATCAGGAGGGGACGATCTCCGAGTTTCCCCGTCAGGGCAGAGATAAGATTGTTAAGCTCAGGGTTATTCACGATCCGGCCCATGTCATCGCCGATGAGTTCGTTTTGCAGGATGAGTCCGTAACTTAAAACGAGAAGTCCGAAATAGATCAAGGCCCGCGTAGGTCTGTGGCCAGTAAGAATAGTCATTGAGGATAATTGTAGCATAAAAGATGCTTTAAAATCTTTTGGTAAATACCTGGAGCCATTTTTCTCGTGAGCTTTCTTGATCATTTTATTTCATGAATCATGCAATCGTTCCCGTCACACCTAAACCCATCCCAGGGCCAGGCTTACGAGCTCTGATCTCGCTGACTCCATTGATGCGCAAAGATCCGTTTGAAATTGGTGCAAGGATGTTTGCGAAGTATGGAAACGCCGTCAAATTTTCCGTGAGGTCTTACAAGGTCATCGCCAGAGAGGACCTTCATACCTCATCAAAACGATGGATGAACTTTCAAACCACTTGGGCGTTCCGCATAATTTATAAATGTGATTTTAAATAAATAAATAATTTAGTTAGGAAATTATTTTTTGAAATTTTCTTCGAGGAGCTTCACCATTTCTTGTTTGAGGGATTTCTGGAAATTCCCCTGATAAAGCTCGAAAGTCCGTTTGTAATTAAACACCACCGTCATATCTACCAGACCCTTAAGCTGCTTTTCTGAAAGCTTATGCTGAAGGTTTCCCTGATTCAGATCCACCGGCCCGGTCTCTCCCATGAAAGACAAGTGAAGTAATTTTCTCTGGCGCAATTGAGGATGGTCCAGAACTGTCAAAACATTCTGGTGTTCTACTCTGTCAGCATACTTGAGAGTGATCGTGCTCACAGCATATGTGGGAATATCATCGTCAAAAGCTTTGTTATCGAAAACCTTTTCGTAAATCTGGTAGAGTTCATCATTTGTCCTGAAGGTCTGCTTCTTGTTATAAACACAAAGAAGAGACTTTTTTCCTGTAGAGACACTCAGAAGACCTTCCACATAACCACAATACTGAAGCGATTTTTCCTTAAAGTCAGCACTGTCAAATGATGGTGTTGAACATTTTGCTTCACCAGATTTAAACTGATCGCAGATGACACTAAAGTCTTCACCGTATAAAGAACGAAGAAGCATGAATGAGTTCCCGAGAACATCATCCCACGGGAAAGTCTTAACAAGATCGGCTTTAAATTCTTCTTCCAGGGATTTAAGAATCTGAGGTTCAGGAATTTTTAAAAGTTCCGCATCAGCGCAACTACTCTCAAGCTTGAGCCTGGCCAGAGCATCAGGTGAAATACTTTTCAGGAAGGTATATCTCTCCTGCAGAAGTGAGCAGTTTTTTACTGAGTCCTCTTCGAGTTTTTTTGTAATCAGAAGATATGTATCCAGTGACTTTTTACGAAGTTGCGAAATATCCGTACGATGAGGCATGAGGTGAACAGCGACTTCGAGAATTTTCAATGCACCAGCTGAATTCTCTCCATCGAGCATTCTTTCGGCAGCATTCTTTGTATCAATCGCTGCTTCCTGTGCAAGAAACATATACTCATCAGAACTTTTATCTTTTATGGTTGCAAGTTTTGTCAGCGATTCTGGAATCCGTGCAAATGAGATAAGAGGAATTAAAAAAATTGTTAACAAGAGGAGCTTCATCTTCATAGGATAAGAGAGATCAACTCGTTTGCAAGAGAGAAGATTGTGCTATAATTCTCCTATGCCATCTGACTTCAAAAAACTCATGACCGCTCGTTTCTTTTTTACCTTCGGCGTACAAATGCAGGTCATCGTTCTTGGATGGCGTATGTACGAACTTACCCATGACGCCCTTTACCTCGGATTCATAGGCCTTGTTGAGGCCATCCCTGCCCTCAGTCTTGCTTTGTTCGCTGGGTATATTGTTGATCGATCACGTCCACTCATCATTTACCGCCGTTTGGTTTATGTCAGTCTGACTTCAGGAATTATCATGCTAATCTCCCAGTGGCCGGGAATGGGGATCACTGAAGACTGGCAGGTTCCACTACTCTTCTGTTCATCTTTTTTGACTGGTTGTGCTCGCGCATTTTCGCAACCATCAATGTATTCTATCGTGCCGAAAATTATTCCGCGCGCACTTCTTCCGAAATCATCTGCGTGGATGGCCTCTGCGATGCAGACTGCAAGGATCTCCGGGCCTGCTGTCGGCGGACTCTTATTCGGTTTCATCGGTGTCTCGGGTACAGCGGCCATTGTCTGTTTGTGTTTGCTCACAACTTCAGTCGTTTTGCATTTGATGGAATTCAATGCACCAGCAAATGTTCCTGAAAAAGGAAAATCAGTCACTGAAGATTTGTTTTCCGGTGCGAAGTTTGTTTTCCGTCATCCGATACTGCTTCCTGCTCTGACTCTTGATATGGTTTCCGTGCTTTTTGGCGGGGTCACTGCACTCCTTCCCATTTTCGCGGCAGAAGTTCTCTTCGTGGGGCCAACCGGCCTTGGAATCCTTCGATCCTCACCTGCCATCGGTGCCTTTCTCATGAGTGCGTACCTGATCCGTCGGGATGTTAAAAAGAAAGCAGGAATCAAGCTATTCTGGTCTGTAGCAGGTTTCGGGGCATGCATCCTGGTCTTTGCCTTCAGCAAGAACTTCGAGCTCTCCTTGCTCGCTCTCGCCCTCAGTGGCGCCTTCGATAGTGTCAGCATGGTGATCAGAACATCTGCCGTTCAACTTTCTTCGCCTGATCAGATGAGAGGAAGAATATCCGCTGTGAATTCCATCTTCATCGGTTCATCAAATGAGCTGGGCGAATTTGAATCTGGAGTAGCGGCGAAACTCCTCGGAACTGTTCCTGCTGCCATCTTCGGCGGTGTCATGTGTTTGCTCTGTGTGGCCATCGTCGCCGTGATATCCCCAACACTCCGAAAGCTCGACCTGGAAGATATGGAAAAATCCCAATAGCCAATTTCCTGCGCCGTATTTCACAATATTCCTTAAAATTTATTGATAATTTTGCTCTGTAACTGGCTGTCTTTTGATGGAGAGAATATTGGACGCATAATCACCTTACCCCAATAAACTACTCTTTGTAGGAGGCACGTATGCTGAGTTCAACCTTTTCCGATAAATTCATGTACATGGTTGAGCTTGAGAATTTCTCACCGGGCATGTTCATCATTGCCGCTTACACAATTATGCATTGAAGATGGGGCCACGAGAGTGGCCCTTTTTTTTATAACCAACTTGATTCCTATTAACCATCCGCACCTTCACCAGTCGATCGCGCAGATGGAAAATGCTGAGACCAAGGAGGTTCTCATGGGCACAATAACCTATACGCAAAAACCCTTATCAATTGATCACACTGGAGCAAAGGCCAAACTGTGGATTGTTCCGATTGGACGAGTTCTCTTATCTCTGATTTTTCTTTTCTCCGGTATCAGTCATTTCTCAGGTGCAACGATCAGCTATGCTGCTTCGATGGGAGTACCATTCGCCTCTGTGCTCGTTCCCATCTCGGGAGCAATGGCCATTGTCGGTGGTCTTTCTGTTCTCCTGGGGTTTCACGCACGAATGGGGGCCCTCGTGTTGTTGCTCTTCATGATTCCGATTACGTTTGCGATGCACGCGTTCTGGACTTTTGACGACGTCACGATGGCCCAGAATCAGATGGCGCACTTTATGAAAAATATTGCGATGATGGGCGGGCTGTTGCTGATCATGTTTTATGGATCGGGGCCGGTGAGTGTTGACCATAATCATAACAAAAGAAAACATTAGACTCGCTTGAGTCGTCACTTCCCCATGGCCAGATTAATGGCCATGGGGGGCTGCGTGTGTATTAATTACTCGTCATCTTCGTCAGGTTCTTCTTTAAAGAGAGCAAGTTGATCTTCCCAGATCTCCCAAGTAGCAGGGACTTCCTGAACAGTCGTGATACCCATAAAAAATTTATAAAAATTCATGATCGCTGCTGAATCTACAGTATCTTTCCAGATAAGTTTGGACCAGGTTGAACCATAGACGGCTTTAGATGCTGCAAATTGTGGTGTGACAATTTCAGAACCTGCAAGAAGTGAATATCCATCCGGAGCTACCGGGATGTCCTTCGTCCAATAAAGGTAAGCCTGGCCAGGGTTGGTGCATTTGCCAGCTGTTATTACAAAATTATTTGAACCCGCATAGTTGAGAACTTGAACAATTTTTGATTGTCCATTGTAATCTAATTCAAGAACAAGCTTTTTACCTGCAGACCCGAGAGAGTTGTAGTTAATCGTAGAAGTAATATAAGTATCCCATCCATTAGTGGAAGCAGCTGTAGACGACCCCCACGAAGAAATATTTACGGTTGAGGAGTTAGTACAGGTATAAGGAGCACCACTGAGAAGAATTTTTCCAGAACGTCCCCTTCTTACAATATTAACGAATGAGCCCTGATCTGCCGCACTCTTCCCCGGTCCATATTTTGTGGAAGGCCAACCAGTCATCGCTGCGGTCGCAGTCGTAATATCCTTGGATACAGTCATTGAATTATTTAATAAACGAATCAGCGAACCAGAATCTCCGTCTACAATTGTTTGGTTATCAACCACGAAGAAACTATGGTTGTTACCTAAAAGTTCAAACGAACTATATTTTGATACAAGTGAATCAATGATCACACCACTGGGTGTATTGATAATTGCAAAGGGCGCAAAATATGAGGTTGCATTTGAAGATTGGTCATAGATTCTACCACTCATCGTCGTTTTCTGAATAGTTCCGGAATTTTCATAAGCAATTCCAGTGAACTCCCGGCACGTTGGATCAGAAGTATCATCAGTCGCACAAACCAACGACCCGTTGAACCTGGCCTTACTGATCAAGCCTTCATTTCTTACTGCTATGCCAGCAAGACCATCATTACCATTAAGAGAGCCCCTGAATTTTACATTTTTAAGTGCGCCCGAAGCTGAATTATTTGCCACTATTCCCGCGCCATATGATGGGAAGATTCCGTGCCCATGGACTGAGACTTTTTCCATGATACCGTTATTTTGACGTACGAGAAGCGCTGACCTACCTGTTCTGTCTGAATCAAGATTTCCGCTTACACGTGCTATTCCGAGATAAGAAACATCTTTGAGTACTCCATTAAGAGT
>CAMCYI010000017.1 GCA_945883845.1 Bacteriovorax stolpii
ATCACCTTTCTCGCCCTTATCACCTTTAGGTCCAGCAGCTCCGGTATCACCTTTGTCGCCTTTATCACCTTTAGGTCCAGCAGCTCCGGTATCACCTTTCTCGCCCTTATCACCTTTAGGTCCAGCAGCTCCGGTATCACCTTTGTCGCCTTTAGCTCCAGTGTCACCTTTCTCTCCGCGATCACCTTGGTCACCTTTCAGGCCGCGTTCCCCTTGCTCCCCGCGATCACCTTTGTCACCCTTGTCACCTTTATCACCCTTGTCACCTTTGTCACCCTTATCACCCTTGTCGCCTTTCACACCCATGACACCTTGGATTCCCTGGGCGCCATCTCTTCCGTTCGTTCCATTGATGCCATCTTTTCCGTCAGCACCATTCGTCCCGTTCACGCCATCTTTTCCATCTTTCAAACTAGAAACTTTCACAACAACGTAAACTGTTACTGCAACAACGATTGCAGCACCAACGATGATCGCGAGTTTTGTGTAATTGATATTTGATCCAGATCCGCCACCGATGAAAGCAGAACCAGTTTGTTTATCTGATGCTGTCATGAACTTCATCGTCGCTTGAGCAATTCTTTCTTCTGAAAGATTTTGCGTGCGAAGAGAACTCACAAGATTTTTATACTCGGCCTTCTTTCGTGGATTAAGAATTCTGTTTTCCATTTCTGTCTGGATTTCTGTGGCAGAAACACCCGACTTAAGGAGAGTGCGTAGACCGTCTTTTAATCTTGCATCAGCATCTTCTTTATAGGTTTGACTCGAGCCATCCCAACCGTCCATGTTGTATTGGTATTCGCTAAAAACATCTTGAATGTGTTCCGTATTTTTTTCTGTAGCAACTTTCGCCGAAGCCGTGCTTGATCTATGAGTGCCTTGTCCACTGTATGCGAGGCCCGTATTCATCATCATCGCGATTACGACTGCATTACTGATAAAACGTCTCATTGTGTTCTCCGTGTTGGTTAAAAAGACTCGAGTTAATGTTGATGTGGCGTGACAATAGCAGACTTTGAAAATTTGAACATAATTGGGTAGTTATAAATTGCGGCAAGATACTGCACTGCCTAATTTTTATACATCCCATGTCTAGTTTTCAAGAGATACCCGTGACTTACGTATCCAACCCTATAATTTAGGAAAATCTACCTAGCTGAAGGTTTCTATGAAAAAAGTCATCATGGCCGCAATTTTATGTTCGAATTTTTTAAATTTTGGAGCGCAAGCTGCGAATTTAAATCTTCTCTATAATGACAAAGAAGTAACGATCGCTGGCTTCAATTCAAAAGAGAAAGTACGAATCTCTGCGGCTTATCAAGATCCTAAATTTAACAATCAGATCAAGAATCTGTTCTATCAATCCGTCCAGGATTACTTAAGAAGCGATAACCTTAAGTGCGAATTCCGGATCCCTAATTTTTTTGAAAATTACCTACACAAGGCCAAGCTCAATTACTCCAAAGCAGATATCCTTGAGCACTATAAGATGCTCCGGGTGAATAACTTCATTGACGATATCCTCTACGAATCAGTTCGAGATATCACTGTCGATCTTTTCGCCATGAGAGATCTTGAAAATCTGAACCGTACGGAGAAAGGAATCTCAAAAGTAAAAGCGAAGCTCCTTGAAGTGAATGACATCAATGAGCATTACGAGAACTTTAGAAAATTTCCTGATGAAAACTCTGTGTGTGTGTACCAGGAGTTCATTCACCTCAAAAATATTATCTTTAGCAAAGACAACAAACTCTCCCAAGACACCAATGACTTTAAATACCTTAACGGTCACGCTCTTTATAATAAAGTGATCGACGACAACACATTCCGAAAGCTTGAGTATCTGAGGACTCAGTCCACCATCACGAAGCGCGAATTGTGGTTGCAGGATTACTTTAAGATCATCTTCAATGCTAAAAACAAAATGATCCCGGAGAAAAAGCTCTACGTTTATAGAGACTTTGATAAAGAGAATAAATTTTCAACAGAAAAGGCTTCTCGTAAAGAAAGACTCACTCGCAGGAAGCTCCTCTATTTAAAATACGATGAGACTCAAATCATCCAATTGGCCACGGTTCTTCAAAACGCATCCCGTAGGATGGGTTCTGATCCTGATACCAGATCCTCTGCACCGGCGATCATCCAGAGTTTTGAAGTCACCCTTCAAAATGGAAAACGTGAAACGTACGTAGAGAAGCACGAGCTCGATCCCCAGAGTCAGTACGTTTACGCCCGCCGCATGCTCCGCAAAGATGTCCTGAATCTCCAGATGATGGACTCATTCAATAAGCTCAAGATAACTTACGAAGACGTAGTCATGGCGGCCCTCGAAACTGGCTACATCAACTTCGAGGACATTGAATTTGTCATCACCTACGACGATCTTTGGAATCCGACGAAGTCGCGGCAGCAAAAAATGTTCGGCTTCCTATTCGACGTCGCAGGCTATGGAAGTTTTGTGTTACCACCTCCCTGGAACATCGCTGCGGCCATTGCACTCGGTGTGACGGAAGGAATCGTTGAAAGTAAATTTGAAACAGGAGCGGATCATGATAACCCGGCAACCATTTTTGAATAAGTTAGGATTGATCCTTCTTTTCACGTCCAGCGTGGCGAGTGCACAGGTGGGGACGTGTCCGAAAGATTTTAATGTGGTTGAACGAAACCCTAAAGGTAGCGGTTTCACGTTTCAGAGTCGCACTCTTGAAGACCTCAACTGTGACGATACCTTTGAGGGGAAATACTTTAAGATTGTACATGGAACAAATAGCAAGCCCATTCATTTTGAGCATGTTGATCCAGAGCTCGTCAAGAAAGCCGCAAACGTTTATCACCATCTGACTATCGCCAGGAATCACTGGGTGAATGTCGTCGATTCTGCCTACGTAAAATCACTACCGCAGATCACGATTCGTCTTGATATCGCCAATACATTTTCGAGCGTGCGACATTTTAAAAATGCAGAACAAGAAAAAAACTTTAACAACGCGTGGACGATTCCGGAGGGCGAGACTCCCAAGACCGCTCAAGAAAAATTGAAATGGGGGAAAGAAATTTGGTTCAGCCCCATGAAAAAGCTGGAGTCAAAGAAACTCGTCAAATCAGACGGCAGTAACCCCATTCACCAGAGCTTGATTTTGGTGAAAGATCCACTGATGGAATACAACAAAAACGCTCTCATCTACCAAGGTTTAACCCTGGCCATTGCTGATAACTTTAAAGATTCGGCTGTCTATTCGAATGCGCTTAAGACTCTGGGGGCCGTAGCACTTCTCTATGGTGCAATTGAAATTTCAAAGGGAGCTGACCACTGGTTTATGAGTAAGTACTACTTCATTGATACGGCCATGGTACCAGAGATCATTTACCACGAGTATGCGCACATCGCGATGTCAGACACCATGAAAACCGTCCACTCGGTTCCAGTCATCGAAGGTATGGCAGATTACTTCGCGGCTACGATCGCAGATCGTCGTAACATGTACGAAAAACTAAAAGGCATCTCGAGCAACAAAGGTAAGGATCGAGGTAGTAAAATGCGCTACCACCCTTTCCTCGAAGGTGAATGGAACTCAACCTCCGACTTCACTCTGAGTGTTCTCTGGCAAGGTCGTGAGGCGTTTGAAAAATACAATAAGTCTCGCCAGGAGCGCGGTCAAGAAAACAACGTAGACTACGAGCAGCTCGTCTTTCACGCTCACCAAAAACTCGATGAGAATTCAGACATCGCGAATCATTTGACACGTGCCCTCCTTGAGTCATGTCGCGATAACTGCGAGAATCCAAGAACCGGAATGAATCTTCTGAATCAGGTGTTTGAGAAAAAAGGCTTTAACTAGCTAGACCGAGTGGTTTTTGTACTTAGAGGCAGTTTACTACTCAGCTAATTACTCACGCCACTCACATAAGACCCTGCCGGATTCTTCTTTGCAGTTAGAACCACAGACAATTTTCCCATATTCATCGAGACAATTATTTCCCGGGTGACGGGCGCATTTAGCTTTCCCGTAAGATTCAATACAGCCATAGCCGCAAACCTTCTTACCGAAATTCTCAATGCACATCTTATTGTTCGTATTTCGACGGTAGTGAGATTCTTTCTCGTTTTTGTGAACGACGACACCAGTATTGGAGTTCGTACGGGCCGTCGTATACCCTTCACGATAACCGCGTCTGACATCGGCCTTCACTCTATCCGGACATTTATCAGCGACATACTCGCCTCTCATCTTGTGGCCAGCCTGAGCGTCGTTGTTTCCTTCTTCAAATGCTCCGTCATAATGACAGACTCTGGCGCGATAGTTTTCTTTCATCTGCGTGCAACTGAAGAGAAAAAAAATCAGAAGAAAAGGTAACTTCATGGATCTTTCCTTGAGAAGTATTTTTTTAGAAGTATATCTGCTGCCTGAGGAGGTGTCTGAGAGCCGTCTGTGATGGATTTCATCGCGGCCTTAAGAGCTGCCTCACCCAATGAGCTTTTGAATGAATTCTCAAGACCCTCAAGAATCAGATCATTTGCCCATTCCTCACCTTGCTTCATCCGCTTGTCAGAAAGTGATTTTTCGTGGGCCTTAAAGAATTCATCAATTTTCTTTTTGATTTCCGGAAGCCCCGCTTTTGTGAGCGAAGAACAAGACATGACCGGCGGCTGCCATCCTTCATGACGAAGGATATGTAAGGCCTGTTCATAGTCGTGCTTGGCCTTTGCGATAATCTTCTGCTGATCTCCGTCGTCTTTGGTGACAACGACCATATCTACGAGTTCGAGAATTCCGCGCTTGATTCCCTGAAGGTCATCCCCTGCGCCTGGTTGAAGGAGCATGATGAAAATATCCACCATGGAGGCAACGGTTGTTTCACTCTGTCCGACACCAACCGTTTCAACGAGAACGTAATCAAACCCAAAAGCCTCGCAGAGTAAAAGAGATTCCCTCGTTCTGCGGGCAACACCCCCGAGTGTTTCACCGGATGGAGAAGGACGAATGAAGGCCTGTGGATCAATGGCCAGTTCATTCATCCGGGTCTTGTCGCCGAGAATACTTCCGCCGCTTTTTTGTGATGTGGGATCTACCGCAAGGACGGCGACGGTTTTCCCGCTGGCAGTGAGCATCTTGCCGAAGGCTTCAATGAATGTACTCTTACCGACTCCGGGAGTTCCGGAAATTCCGAGTCTGTGGGATTTTCCGGTTAAAGGAAGAATGTGCTGGAGTAATTTCTGTGCGACCACCTGATGGTCAGGATTCTGACTTTCGATCAGCGTGATCGCGCGGGCAAGAAGGGTTCGATCCCGGTTCTTGATGCCATCGATATAGTCCTTGAGCTCAGGAGAATTTTTCATGAGAAAAGTATATCACGATCGTTTATGGTTTCAAATGTGGCCTTGTGCTGCTGCTCCTTCCAGGGCCTACCTCCGTAACCCAGTCCGAGAATCAGAAGAATGATGAAGGAGAACATTTGAATCATATCTTCAGGCGGCGCAGGGCGATTCGGAAAAAGGAATTTGGTGAGTCTCATGACAAGGTAAGCGATGAAACCCAGAAAGAAGAAGCGAAGGATTTGCAGGAGATAAATCGGACTCATGAGAATGACAAGAACAGCGCCGACGGCCAGATCCAGATTGCTCAACTCCTCTTCTTTAGTCCTGAGGAGTTTTCGACCCAGCTCCCTCACTTTCAGAGGCTCAGGTATTTTCCACTTCATGCTATGAAAGTTGAAGAAGTTTTTTAATCAGGTCTTTTGCCGCATCTGAGATGACTGTGCCCGGTCCAAAAATTCCGGCGACACCCATCTGATAGAGTTTCTCGTAATCCTGAGGGGGAATGACTCCCCCGATCGTCACAAGAATATCTTCGCGACCCAGTTTTTTGAGTTCAGCTTTCAGATCAGGAACTAAAGTTAAATGTCCAGCCGCGAGACTAGAAACGCCGACAATGTGAACATCATTTTCAACGGCCTGTCTGGCCGTCTCATCTGGTGTCTGAAACAAAGGGCCCACATCAACATCAAAGCCAAGATCGGCGAAGGCAGTGGAGATAACTTTCTGTCCACGATCATGTCCGTCCTGGCCCATCTTGGCGATGAGAATCCGGGGACGACGGCCTTCGGCTTTCTGGAATTTTTCAATGAGCGATTGAAGTTCTTTCACGTCCACTTTCCCTTGTTGTACTTCTTTAAGGTAAACACCCTGGATGGTTCTGATTTCTGCCTGGTGACGTCCAAACACTTTTTCCATGGAGAAACTTATCTCACCGACAGTGGCGTGGGCACGGGCAGCATCCACGGCTAGAGCGAGAAGATTTCCTGTTCCGTTTTGAGCGGCTTCAGTAAGAGCAAATAGCTTTTCATCCACGAGCTTCTGATTTCTCTCTGCTTTCAGTTTTTGCAGACGCTTGATCTGAGCATCACGAACAAGGGAATTTTCCACTTGAAGGATATTCGGCACATCATCTTTCTCGCGGCGATAAAGATTCACACCGACGATAGGCTGGACACCGGAATCAATACGGCCTTGGGTTCTCGCTGCCGCTTCTTCGATCCGCATTTTTGGAATGCCTTTCGCAATCGCTGCACTCATTCCACCAAGAGATTCGACTTCTTCAATATGGGCCCATGCTTTCATCGCAAGCTCTTGCGTGAGTGTTTCTACAAACGCAGAGCCACCCCATGGATCAATGACGTCACAGGTGTCAGTTTCCGTCTGAATGAAAATCTGAGTATTGCGGGCGATGCGCGCTGAAAATTCTGAAGGAAGTGCCAAGGCCTCATCCAGCGAGTTGGTATGAAGGCTTTGCGTGTGGCCATGAGTTGCGGCCAGTGCCTCTACACACGTTCGGGTGACATTATTAAAAACATCCTGTGCGGTGAGACTCCATCCCGAAGTCTGTGAATGAGTGCGAAGGGCGAGA
The DNA here is from genome assembly GCA_945883845.1 of Bacteriovorax stolpii. Lineage (GTDB taxonomy): Bacteria > Bdellovibrionota > Bacteriovoracia > Bacteriovoracales > Bacteriovoracaceae > Peredibacter. The sequence continues at coordinate 6,906 of CAMCYI010000017.1, forward strand.
GACTTCTGTGATTTTGGTTTAAAGTCAGAAACGATCTTGCTCCAGAGAAGGCGGCCGGCACGCATCTTCGCGACTTCCATGAAGTAGTTCATACCGATGGCCCAGAAAAAAGACAGTCTCGGTGCAAACTGATCGACATCGAGTCCGGCCTTGATACCTGTACGCAGATATTCAAGTCCATCGGCAAGTGTATAGCCGAGTTCGAGATCCGCCGTAGCTCCGGCTTCCTGCATATGATAACCGGAAATAGAAATCGAGTTGAACTTCGGCATGTGCTTCGAAGTGTAGCTGAAGATATCTGCGATGATTCTCATCGAAGGAGCTGGCGGATAGATATAAGTATTTCTCACCATGAATTCTTTCAGGATATCGTTCTGGATAGTGCCTGTGAGTTTTTCGGGTGGAACTCCCTGTTCTTCTCCTGCCAAGATAAAAAGTGCGAGAATCGGTACTACAGCACCGTTCATCGTCATTGAGACTGACATCTGATCAAGCGGAATGCCGCTGAAAAGAATCCTCATATCGAGAATCGAATCAATGGCAACTCCGGCCATTCCGACATCACCTTTCACTCTGGGATGATCAGAATCGTAACCACGGTGAGTGGCGAGATCGAACGCAATCGAGAGACCTTTCTGTCCCTTCGTCAGGTTATCGCGATAGAAACGGTTTGAAGCTTCAGCAGTTGAGAAACCTGCATACTGCCTGATCGTCCAGGGCTTCACTGAGTACATTGAAGCGTATGGTCCACGGATGAACGGGGCCGCACCAGGAATTGAGTGCGTAAGTTTTTCAAATTTTACATCAGAGAGTGCATAAGCATTTTTGAGGTCGATGCCTTCAGGAAAAGTTGTAATTTTCTTTCCGTGTTCAACCGGATATCCCGGAGAACTCCATTTAATTTTAGTGAAGTCGATGTTTTTCACTGGCCGCTCCATTTTTGTACCAGTCCTGAAAGGATGTCGTACACATTCTGGCCAGCAGTGAGATTCTTGAACCCAGCGACTTCAACTTTACCAGCTATGAATTTTTCTCCAGCCTTCACACCCTGAACGAGCGGTGCGATTTCCGGATAAAGTTCATCGGAACTACACAGGACAAGAATTTTCGACTCCTGATTCTGCAGATTTTTTTGGAAGACGGCTTTATCAGTCACTGAATGAGCTGGGTCGTTCACTTTCAGTCCGAGAAGCTCAAAATAATTTTTTACAAAATTGATTCGGCCATTGAGGGCACCATAATCACCGAAAAGCGCGATCGTCACTTCGGGACGCTGAGGAGACTTCTGCATTTTCAGACGAAGCTCTTCAAAATCATGGGCCAGTCGATAAAATCTTTTTTTGATCGAAATATCTTTCAATTCTTCCAGGCTATCGGGAAAATCATTGATACCTGCAACAACCATCTTTCTTGTGTTCATCTGACGTCGACGCTCTTCACGAACTGGTGTCGTCACTTTCATCATTTCTTCAGAATGTTGTTTTTCACTAATCGGGAGAAATTCCTGCATCGTATTCCAGGATTTCTCGCAAAGTTCCTGAGTAAGACTTTCTATATGATAACTTCCGAAAGCAGCATCACCGACAACACCTAATAAACTTTCAAGTGCGAGGATATGAGAAGTATTCCGGGCAATCCGGTTTGAGCGTGCACTATGCTCTTTACTCATATCTGAGGTTTCAAGCTCGAAGATCGATTGATATCCGCTGCTCTGGATATGATCGGCACCGGCAATGTAAGCTGAGGCCACGGCAGCATCGTTTCGAAGTACGTTTGAGTAGCGCTCAAAAAGTGTCCACTCACGATAGGAAGTCAGAGCGACTATGCGGATGTCGCTTGAGAGTCCTGCTTCATCCAGAATTTTTTTTGAGAGAAGTCTCGCTGCCCTGATTTTTGCGATGTTGCGGAAAAACTGAGGGCCTATGAAGACAGCTATGAAATATGTAGGCCTGGCATCACTGAGACTTGAAATAAGCGAAGTTGAGATTTGTGTAAGTTCCTGGATATTATTTCCACCGGGAGCAAACGCCCCCCTGCCATGAATGAACTCAGATTCATCAACCACAAGGAACGAATTATTCTTTGCAGAAAGTTTTTGATCACCAAGAAGAAAGACCTCGAGCTCCTGAGGCGAATTTGCCGAAGCGAGTATTGTGAAGAACTGATCCAGCTGATCCTGCTTCCAGAAATCCTTTTCGATGAAAAAAGTTTTGACTCCATGAGAGAGGTCTTCCAGAACCGTCTGTTTCTGGGGTGGATGCACATAGGTCTGGGCCGCTTTCTTCCAGGCACTATGAGAGGGAATCTGTACGGGAGATTCACTTCTAAGGCTCAATGTCGGCCATAGGCCATCGGGCGAATTTTTACGGGTCTTGCTGCTGATATCTTCGAGCTTCAATTCCGCTTTCAAGAATTTTTCCCACTGTTCCTGTGAGGACTGGTCAACTTCTGGAAAAAAGTTGGATGAGATGGTCACGACCTTTCCCTTTTTGAGAGTGAAATATGCCTCATCTTAGCACTATTGCCTTGTTGAGTAAAAACCCTTCCGGCATTAAAATAGTTCTATTCACGGAGGATTTTTGAATTTAACGCTTTTAGTAGAAGGGAATCTGAAGATCGAGAGCTTTTACATGCTTAATCTCTCGGTATGGCTGGGCCTGGAGACGATGACCTGCCAGAAGGCCGAAAGTGCCATCAAACTTCTTGAATCTTCTCACACTGATTTCAATCTCATTATCGTCCGCTCGACCATTGGAAAAGAAGAATCCGCTAAACTGATTATTGATCACCTGAAAGTTAAGAATATTTCAACACCTGTCATCGTCATAGGCCCCGGAAAGGAAGTTGCCGGAAGTTTCGCTCACATTAGCAATTCGCTCCAGCTCAAGTCTCTCATTCAATCGGCGGCCAAGGCACTTCATATCACCGCCAAAGACATGAATGAAAAAATTGTTCCGGACTACTTCCCTATTCCCATTAATTATTTCACCGTCATTAAAAGATCCATTTGTCCTGTCTTCGCTCAGGATTCAACCGATCCCTCACTCTATAACCTTCGCATTGATAAATTGAAAACTTTTGATGATAGCTTGATCAAAGCTCTTATGAGCGAAGGCATCAAGCGCCTCTACGTTGATAAAATGGATCGCCTGGAGTTTGTGAATAACGTGACTTCAGAACTCATGAGCCAGCTTGAAAAAGAAGAGATTTCTCCTGACGAACAGATCTCTGCCACTGAAAAAAGTGTTGAGCTTCTGGGCAAGAAACTGGCCGCTATTGGCGTGACCGAAGAAACGATTCTTCTCGCCAAGAAGAATATTGTGACAATGAAGGCCCAAGTTAAGACTTACCCTCAGCTCGCGAAGCTCATGGATCGCTTGCTCTCAAATAAGACATCTTATCTCTATCGTCATACTCAGATCATGATTTTCGTCGCACTCCACATCATAAGGCACATTGACTGGGGAAATCCGGAGCAGGAAGAAAAAATCACCTTCATCTGCTTCTTCCACGATATTGCTCTCGAAGATGATACTCAAGCACAAGTTCACAGCAACAATGAGCTGAAAAAACTCGATCTGCCTGTGCACGAAAAACAAATGATCGAAAAGCACGCCCAGGTGGCGGCCGAGATCGTTCAGAAGTTCCCTCATGCTCCCATGGGTGCTGATCAGATCATCCGTCAGCATCATGGAACTCTGAATGGAATGGGATTCTCGGAACACTACGGTAATAACGTATCACCAGTGGCCATTGTCTTTATCGTCGCTGAGGAATTTACCCGTATCGTTTTAAGACGTGAAGATGGACCGTTTGATCGCACTGAGATGATCAGGGAACTTCGTGATTCATTCCCGACTTCACGCTTCCAGAAAATCATCGACGTCCTTCAGTCGATCACCGTTTAATCCCCTGTAAAACAATAAATTGCCGAAGCACACTCACCTTTTCAACCTTAAGAGCGGCCTTGCTCAATGACTCTTTCAAGCTCTTCACAGAATGAAAATAAAGGACATCGTTTCCATCGAAGCGGATCCCATTCCACGTTCCAGGATCAGATGAAGTCCAGGCCTCTTTCTGCTCAGGATCGGCCGTGAGGATCCAGAAGTGTCCTTTCTGGTGAAGAATCCTCGCACATTCTTCGGCCGCTTTTTGCGGATTCTCGAGCAAGTGAAAAACGGCGATGGAGAAGAAAGCATCAAATGAACTTTCTTTGAAAGGCAGAGAGTAAATCGAACCTAAATTAAATTCTTTCGCCGGATAAAAATTTTTCGCGCGTTCAATTAAGAACGGAGAAGGATCGATCCCGCTATATTGGATTGTGGGAGGAAGGTGCATGGAACAAATGCCCTGACCGCATCCGACATCGAGTACGGAATTCACGTGATTTTCCAGAAGCCAGTCGCAGAGCACGGGATAGAGATAGGTTTCGCGAATCTTTGCTCCCTCGCTCTCAATGAGCGAGGTCCATTCGGTTGCGGATTTCTCGTCAAACTTACGATCATCCACTCCCGAATCCTTGGTTAGGTCAGGGCCGCGATATAAGAAACCCAGGCGTCGCAGTTTTCAGCATCGTCAGCTGGAACAAATTCTCCGTTACCGCCGCCGTCGTCGTCATCGCCTTCCCAATATGAAACGACTTTGGAAAAACCTGCTTCATTCAGAAGATCACGTAGCTCAGGCATGGTCCAGAGTCGCCAGTGATACGTGAAGACGTTTTGATGTTTCTTACCTTTGGCATCTTTGAAGTGAATCGCAAATGTACATTCATGAGTAACCGGATTGAAATGTTGGCATTCCCAGTAGTAAGTAAGCTTGCCGACTTTTTTGGTATCAGTGACAAGCTTCTGGCTCTCTGGCCCGCCAAAAAGATCGATGTAAAAGATCCCCTGCTTATTGAGTGATTTGTGTACGCTTTTGAAATATTGCAGAAGTTGTTTTCTCTCGCGAAAGATAAAGTAGGAAAAATTAAATGCGCAGATCACATCCATCGATGGTGCTTTCGCATTCATCACGTTCTGCTGGAGATACTTCATTCTCCCTTGCTGCTGCTTGGTGAGCTTTGAGAAATGTCTTTCCTTACCCATGTCGATGGGTTCTGGATCGAGATCAATCCCGAAGGCTTCGCAACGCTTGTCCTGCTGAACCCATTCACACGAGATCGCACCCGTGCCGCAAAAGTCTTCTCTTAAAGAGAAAGGAACATGTCCATAATGTCTTTTATATTCATCCCACATAAAGGCGACTTCAGAGTCTGCACTTTGAACTGAACGTTCGTAGTAGTCGTATTTCTCTTCCAGAGTCAGTGTCGATTTCAAGCAAGGTCCTTTTCTAAAAACTTCCTTAACGGATGCGCAGGGGTTACAAAACTTTTTAACAGGTGCTGAACACCTTTCTTTTCTTCAAGAGTGATAGTCCAAAGAAGTTCGGCCATTTTTCCTTCGTTTGAAGAGAGCACGAGTATATCCATATCATTTGAGTTCGTCCTCGCTACATGTGCTATTTCGTCCCATCTTACGAGAATTCTGGTGGAGAATTCCTGAGGCCCAAGATGTATTTTTTTTACTGTCGAAATTCCATCAAACAGAATCTCAAACCAGGCACCAGACTCCTTTCTAAAGTTGAAAAGTACCGGTGTAAGAAAAATAAAGATCAGGGGATTCTTAATAATGCCGGCCAAGGGACCCAGGCCATCCAGGTTTTCTTCGAGGCGCTGGAATTCTTCGCGGAAGTGAGGGCCATTGGCAAGGTATTGCATCACGAGAATTATCAGAACAAAGGGCACCCAGCCGAAGAGAAATTCTTTTTTATCAAACCGCCAGGACTGCTCCATCACCTTAATGCGGGCATCGTCTTTGGTAAGTCTGATGGCCTCTTTGCGCGGTGTTGAGGTGATGATTGGAGCAGGACGCTTGATGGACCTTGTGGAAGTAGCATCACTATTACTTTCTAGGCCCTTAATTGAAGAACTGCCCGCATCGGGCAGTTCATCAAGAGAATATTTTTTTTCGTCTGAGCTCATGACGAGGGACTAACCCTTGGACTTCATCATGTCTTCCATGATCATCATGGATTCTTCAACAACAGGATCTTTGCGAAGTGTTTTTGCAAACTCTTCGAATTTTTCTACCTGAGCTTTATCTTTGTTACCCGAGAGATCCTTCACAGTGAGATTCTTGTTCTCTTCCTCTTTTTTGAAGATGTCAGTCTTCTCGCGGATGTCCTTGCGCTCTTTTTCGAAATCAGACATCGCAAGAGAACGTTTTGTACGCTCTTTCTGATCTTTGTACCATTTCATTGAATCAAGGATGTGCTTGAACTTCTCAGACTTCTTCACACGCGCAGAGCTTGCGATCTTAAGAGTGCCCATGTTCACTTTTGCAGGCCAGCGATCAAACTTCACAGGCTTCACTTCGCCCCATGGAATTGAGTAATCAAGAAATTTTTCGCCAGACTCAAGGTGAGAAAACTGATCTGGTAAAACGATGTCAGGAGTAACACCCTTGTACTGAGTAGATGAACCGTTCACACGGTAGAATTTCTGAATTGTAATTTTGAGAGCACCAAGAGGTGAATAAGCCTTTGCCATCGGAGAGATGTAGCCATCAAGATCAACCACGGCCTGAACAGTTCCTTTACCGTGAGAGAATTCACCACCAACAACTACTGCACGACCGTAGTCCTGAAGAGCAGCGGCCACGATCTCTGAAGCAGAAGCTGAGAAGCGGTTAATGAGAACGATGACTGGCTTATCGAAATCAACAGTCGCATCTGTATCAGCAAGAACATCAACTGGTGGACGTGAAGCTTTAACCTGAACGATCGGGCCCGTCTTGATGAAAAGACCAGAGATCAGTTTTGCATCTTCAAGAGCACCACCGCCGTTGTTTCTGAGATCAAGGATCAATCCAGAGACGCCTTCTTTGTTCAGGCGTTGAATTTCTTTTCTCGTATCATCCGTCACGTTTCTTCCGGCACGGTCATTGAAGTCGCGGTAGAACTTAGGAATATTGATGTAACCAATTTTTTGTTTCACCGGAGCAAGTTCGAGAACTGTTCCTTTCGCGTAAGACTCTTCAATCTCAACAACATCACGAACGATCGGCACAACTTTGATCAGGCCATTTGGCTTTTTCAGAGTGAGACGGACTTCGGTGTCTTTTTTACCGCGGATCAATTTAACAGCATCACGCAGAGACATATCGACAACATCAACAGGCTCATCACGGCCCTGAGCAACTTTAAGAATGACGTCTTCAGCTTCCACTTCTTTTGTTTTCCATGAAGCAGAACCAGGTACGATTCTCTCTACTTTGATGTAACCGTTATCTTCGCGAAGGATCGCTCCGATTCCCTCGAGTTTACCGGACATATCGATATCAAAATCTTCTTTCTCTTCAGGTACGAGGTAGTTCGTGTGAGGATCGAAAATTTTTGTAATCGCATTATAGAATTTATCAAGTTTGTCTGAACGTTTCTCATTCACGAGACGGGAGAAAATCTTCTTATAGCTCTTGAGAACTTTTGAACGTGCTTCTTTTTCAATTTCAACGTCTGTGAGTTTTTTATCAGTTGTCGGCTTCTTCTTGTTACCTTTCTCGTCGAGGGCCAGGCCGTTTTGTTCTTCTTTCTGATCGACAATACGACCCATCACTTCGAACTTCATCAGGCGTTCCCAATGAGCAAAGAGTTCTTTTTCAGTCTTCAGGAAAGAACGTTTTTTAGGATCTGTCTCGATCATTTCTTTCTTGTTGGTATCGAGAGGCTTCTTCAATAATTCTTCGATGTATTTTTCAATCGAGCCGATGCGCTTGTTCATGAGAGCAGCACTCTCGTCGATGATGCTGAGTTCGCCTCTGTCGAGCATTTCATCAAACTTCGAGTCGTATTTACGAAGTTCTTTCACATCACTCTCGAGGAGGAATTGTTTCCCGTAGTCGATGCGCTCTAAATATACTTTGAAAGCTTCTTTCGATAATTTGTCGTCGATTTTTTTATTCGAGAGATGCATGTTCTCAAGGGCGCCACGAAGAATCGTGCCGAGAACCATCTCACGACTTGAACGAGGTGTACTTGTAACGAGACTTTGAAACATCGACGGCTCTTCACTACGATTCGGATCCTGAGCAAACAGCGGAGCAGTCGTCAGAAGAAGACTCAAAAAAAGAACGGGGGATTTCATGAAACCTCATTTACTTATAAAAATTCGTTAGTCTATTTTCGCTTAGATAGAGGGGCAGAAGCAATCATTTTCCCTCAGAAACGTTTGGCTAGGTCGGTGATAAAAGTGGCGACTTCCTGACTCTTCTTCTCGTCTTTCTCACAGATGTCTTGCTCTTCACCTTTCATATGAAGGCGAAGCGTTACGCTACATTTACCTTCAATGGCCGCAATTTCGTACTGGATGCGAATGAATTTCGAAGCAAAATCCATATCGAGCTTCTTGGCATCTTTCGAATCAACTTTGCGCAGCTCTTCTTCTTTGCCGTCGATTAATCTTAAATAATGTTCAGCAACGGCAGTGCGATCGAGCTGATAAACCTTGCCGGACTTGACGTCTTCGATGCGAAAGATGAGCAGGTAATTGCGCAGGTCTGTTGTGTTTTCTTTTGCAGGTTGCTCAGGGCTCTGAGCAAAAACTGAGAGTGAAAACAGAATGAATATGAGTATTGATGGCATACGACCTCAGGCCAATTATCTCATGGGTTCGGATGACTTTCAAAGAAAAGGTGAATACTATCTGAATCATGTTTTACGCTTTGATCAAACCCCTTCTGTTTAAGCTTCCCCCTGAATCGGCCCATGATCTGACTCTCCTCATGGCAAAATTATCACCCGCATTAGGTCAACTTTCCGGCAAAACGCCAGACGATCGACTGAAAACTCGCGTTGGTCATCTCACCTGGCATTCACCTGTTGGCCTGGCCGCAGGGCTTGATAAGAACGCAGAGGCCTTGCCCTTTTTTGAAAAACAAGGCTTCGGTGCAGTAGAAGCAGGCACGCTCACACTTCGTCCGCAATTGGGGAACGATAAACCCCGCATGTTCAGATATCCGTTAGAGTTGTCTTTACGCAACTCGATGGGGTTTCCCAATAAAGGCCTTCTGGATGTTCTTCCCCGGCTCTCCTTTCGAGACCGCCACATTCCTCTCGGAATCAACATGGGAAAGAATAAGGAATCAAACGCCGAGGAAAGCATTGAAGAACTTTGTCTGATCTACGACACGCTCGCTGATCACGCTGATTATTTTGTCGTCAATGTCTCTTCACCCAACACTCCAGGTCTGCGCTCGTTCCAGGAAAAATCATATCTCGATGAACTCTTTGCTTCACTGAATGAACTTCGCAAAGGAACACCCCGGGACCTCTACCTGAAAATTGCACCGGATCTCGAACCGGAAAAGATTTCTGAGCTCGTCAAAGTGGCCGTCGATAACGGACTTACGGGATTGATTGCGACCAACACCACCATCATGCCTGATCGTGGGGTCGGCGGTGTTTCCGGAGAACTTCTCCGCGATCGGGCAAAAAAAGTCCGCTCGCAGATCCTCGCTGAAAACGCGCCTATTGAACTCATCGGAGTTGGTGGCTTCACTTATATGTCAGATGTTTTTGATTACTGGGCGGAAGGTGGAAAAGCATTCCAGGTGTATTCGTCGTACGTTTATCAGGGACCGGATCTTCTGAAAAACTTCTATCGTGATATGCTTGTTTTCCTGGATACAAACAAACTCCGGAACCTCGAAGAATTTTTCTCACTCAAGTTGAGTGAGCGAATAATACTTATCGATCAATATGTCGGAAAAAAATCTTAACCAGCGTAATCAGTATTTTTAACATTATTCTCGATGTACTCGATGATCATCCCAGCGATGTCAAGGCCCGTGGACGTCTCGATTCCCTGAAGTCCTGGAGACGAATTCACTTCCAGCACTAAAGGCCCGCGCGCTGATCTGATAATATCAACTCCAGCAACATTGAGTCCCATTGCTTTCGCGGCACTGACAGCAACTTGTGCTTCTTCATCCGATATTTCGACTTGTAAAGCAGAACCACCACGGTGAAGGTTAGAGCGAAATTCGCCTTCCTTCGCCCGTCTCATCATACTTGCGACAACTTTGTCGCCGATAACAAAACAGCGGATGTCACAGCCATTGCTTTCTTTGATAAATTCCTGCACGAGAAAGTGGGCCTTCATTTGTCTGAAGCCATCGATGACACTTTCTGCGGCCTTGTCCGTATCCGCGAGAATCACTCCTTTGCCTTGAGTTCCTTCAACGAGCTTGATCACGCACGGTGCACCACCCACCATCTTGATGAGTTTCTCCGTCATCTTCGTTGAGTGAGCATAACTCGTAACTGGAAGACCGATGCCTGAGCGGGAAAGAATCTGGAGTGACCGAAGCTTATCGCGCGATCTGGTGATGGAAGTTGATTCATTAAGAGAAAAAACACCCATCATTTCAAACTGACGAAGAACGGCCGAACCGTAGTATGTGATACTGGCGCCGATTCTTGGAATGATGACGTTGAAATCATCGAGCTCACGATCACGATAATGAATCATCGGTTTCGATGAAGTGATGTTCATGTAACAACGAAGTGGATTGATCACACGAACCAGGTGGCCCCGCGCAATCGCTGCCTTCACCAGACGGTGAGTAGAATATATTTTAGGATTGCGGGAAAGGATTCCAATTTTCATCTGGACCTAGTTTACTCTTGCTGTTTATTTTTTAATACGACTATGAGGTCTTTGAGCCAATCTTCATACTGTTCTTCAAAATACAAATCGCAATCGAGCCGGTCAAGCAATGCATGGGCGCCTCGTTTGGACAGGTACTGATCGAAATCTTTTCCACACTGACAAAAATGCGGATAGTAACGATCACCAAGCCCGATGATGGCATAGTTCAGATGCGAGAGATTGATGACCTCACCAAATTTCAGATAACTCATCCACTCTGAAGCATCATCTGGTGGCTCACCATCGCCATAAGTACTCGTCACGATCACTATCGATGTGAACTTATGTATTTCATCCGGATCAACATCGGCCATGTTGTTCACATGGTTTTCAATGCCTTCTGCTTCAAGAAGGTTTCCAATCGTGTTGGCGAGATTTTTTGCGTTCCCGCTTTGAGTTCCGAAAAGAATGTTGAGGATCATTTAGTGGCGACGAATTTTTCCGATTTCATAACCGGCTTTTTTAATGACCGCACGAATTTCACCGTCAGACATTTTCTTGCCTTTCATTTCATCAAAAGCTGCCCGCTTATCATCCAGACTGATGGTGATATTCTCGACCTTATCGACGGCCTTGAGTTCCTTAGTGATGCTCTCGATACACATCGCGCAGGTCATTCCATTGATATCAACTTCAACTTTTGAGGCCCAGACAGAGAGGGCAGACATCAGGCCGACAATAATTAAAGTAATTTTCATAACTTAACCCCGGATATATTTTTCTCCCATTATAGACGGTGTGCGCGCTGTTAGGATATATCGCTGTAATGAAAAAAGTCTGGGATCGCGTCGGAATTGCCTTGTCCTCCGCTTGTGTCTTGCATTGCATTGCAGTGGCCTTCCTGCCGCTCTTTTTTCCAGCTCTCGAGGCCTATACCCACCAGACATGGGTTCATATGGTGGTCGCGGTTATCATCCTCATGACAAGTCCCCTCGCCTTCGTTCCTGGCTATCGTAAACACGGTTTGTCATGGATCGGGTTGTTGGCTTTTTGTGGATTGTTTCTGATTCTTTCAAGCATCATTCTCGAAAATCATTTCTCAGATCAGGTAACTCACTTGATTTCTATCGGTGGTAGTTTACTGCTCGTTTTAGCTCATTTTAAAAACATTCAGCACTCACATCGTCATCATCATCAGTGCTGCTGAATTTTTATCCAATCTTCCGTGTAACAAATGTCAGGCATCTTAGCGCATCCTCCGACAGGAAGAGGAACAGGGAGCTTAAGATTCTTGCGGCTGGTTTTCAGCGAGTTCTTGATACAGGCAAAATAGATTTCATTTTTTTCTTCGCAGTTAGGATAGATGATGGCGTTCACGTGAGCTGAGAAGATCTGAATGTTGTTTGACATCATCGATTTTGGGTTCGTCTTTGCCCGGCAATCATAGATCGGTCTCTCTACTCCGTCAGCGTTCGGAACATATTTCTGTCCGAACATTCTCTGAAAGAGATTCGAATTGATTTCTTTCCACTCTTCTTTGTACTCATCGACGAGCCCGAGGATGTGATAAGCCTCGTGGACAGCAACATCACATCTCATGGTGCTGTAATAAAGTGAGGAATTGGCACGCTGGAAAGCAGTGCTATACCAGACCTTATGAACGGCAGGCACAGGAATATCGAGATCTTTCTCGGCATCAAAGAGCTTGATTTTTACTAATCGACCATGCTCATCTTTCATCGCAGAAGACATCTGCTCGTAACATCGTTTCAGATTTTTTCTGATCGTGTGCTCCTGGTCCTGAGGAAGAGGAATTTTTCCGTATTTTTCTTTTTCTTCTTCGTAATCGTAGAATTCGAGATTGATGTAAGCTTCATAGGTCACATCATCAACGCGCTTAAGCGCATAGGTCTGGCCTATTTTCGAACGGCTCCTCCCATCTTTATTATGGACAGCCATGCTCTCACCAACATCGAGTTCGTCACAGGAGACGAAGGCACTGGCCGCATGAGCGAGGCCTGAAAGCAGGATGAATGAGGCGAAGAGAGTCGATTTCATAGGGATCTAAGAAGCAAAGCTCAAGCCAAGGCGGCTACGACATTCAGAGGACTTACAGGATAAAAAACGTCTATATTCTGGGTATTGTCAGGTTTTTTACTTCCGCTGGAGGAAGTAGGCGCCGACTCCTCGGCATACCGGTCTCGCTCAAGCTGCGCCTTCGCTTCCTGACCATAAAAAAAAAGCCACCCGAAGGTGGCTTTTTGAAATTCATTTTTTTCCGTATTTTTTGTTGAAGCGATCTACGCGACCCTCTGTATCCATAATCTTCTGTGTACCAGTGTAGAATGGGTGAGAGCCTGAAGAAATATCAACTTTGAAGAGAGGATACTCTTTACCTTCAAGCGTGATTTTATCCGTAGTTTTGATAGTTGATTTTGTAATGATCTGAAAGTCACAAGATACATCTTTGAAAACGATGTCTCTGTATTCTGGGTGGATACCTTTTTTCATACGATTAGTCCTTATTAGTCATCGATTGGAAAATTTAAGTTCTGGAAAAGTACCGGCAAGGCCGCTCGATGTCAACGAGATCTTTGATTTGACTCATCTTTTTCGCTGCGTCAAACCCCTCATTTTTTTCCGGCGGCCAGAACGATACTTGCGAGTTCCGCATCAGTCATTTTCTCAATGATTTTAGGGTCACGTTTATCTTCCGGAAGCGTGATGTTCTTCGTTCCGACTTTGATATAGGGACCATATTTTCCATCGAGAATCTGAACTTTTTTCTTCAACTTCGCGACCATGCCAAAATCTTTAAGCACTTTACCACCGCGACGGTTAGCACCTTTCTCTTCAGCAAGAATTTCGAGAGCTCGTTTCAGTTCAACCGTATAAAGATCATCGTCTTTTTTGAGTGAGCGGAAGTTCCCGTCGTGCATGATGTACGGCCCAAAGCGGCCCGCATTTGCGAGGACTGGTTTTTTCGTTTCAGGGTGAAGACCAAGCTCTCTAGGAAGTGAAAGGGCCTGAAGGGCATCGTCCATCGTAATGGTCTTAGGATCTTTTCCTTTCGGAAGAGAAGACCGTCTTGGTTTCGGATTTTCTTCGGTCACTTCACCCAGCTGAAAGTAAGCTCCGTAGCGGCCAACGAGACAGTAGATGTTTTGTTTTGTTTTTGGATCTTTTCCGATCGGAGTCGGACCGTTGGCGTGATTCTCCAGGAGCTCTTTGATCTGCTCTGGTTCGAGATCCGCAGGTGCGATATCTTCCGGAATCGAAGCGTGGACTTCATCCTTGCCGGATTTGCCCGCATTCATGTCGACAACGTACGGGCCGAAGCGACCGACTTTGATATTCATATCAACGCCGTTTTTCACAATGTGAATCGTGCGCGATTCTTCAGGCTTGATTTTTTTATCCTGCTCTTCGACTCGCTTCGCGAGACCGTTTTTCCCTTTGTAGAACTTCGTCAGGTACTTCAGCCAGTCTTCTTCTCCGTAAGCGATCTTATCGAGAGACTCTTCCATCTCGGAGGTGAAAGAGTACTCAACAAGATATTGGAAATGAGTTTCAAGAAGCTGAATGACGGCCATTCCGGTAAATGTCGGAATGAGTGCTGAGGCATCCTTACGGACGTAACCGCGATCAAGAATCGTTCCGATAATCGAAGCATATGTCGATGGACGACCCACGCCTTCTTTTTCGAGAGATTGAATGATCGAAGCTTCAGTGAAGCGTGCAGGTGGTTTTGTTTCGTGAGTTTCCGGAGAAATACTCGCAGCTTTGAGACTGTCGCCTTTCTTCAGTACCGGAAGGATAAGTTCTTTATCTTCTAGTGCTGCTTCAGGATCATCTGATCCCTCTACGTAAACACGAAGGAATCCAGGGAAAATAATCCGTGTTCCTGAGGCAGAAAACTCGGCGTCCCCCGCTTCGATTTTTATCACCATCGACGCTTTCTCAGCTTCTTTCATCTGAGTCGCCATCGTACGTTTCCAGATCAATTCATAAAGAGCGAGTTCACGTCCGCTCATTCCTGTTTTATCAGGATGAGTGAACTCAGCACCGGCAGGACGAATCGCTTCGTGGGCCTCTTGTGCGCCTTTTTGTTTGGCCGCGAACTGACGTACTTCCGGATTGAGGTAAGTCTTCCCGTAAAGTTCAACCACCATGTTCCTGGCAGCGTTGATCGCTTCCTGGGAAAGGTTCGGTGAATCCGTTCTCATGTAAGTAATGAGACCTTCTTCATACAGACGCTGTGCCGTTCTCATAGTGTCTTTTGAAGACATACCGAGCTTACGGGCAGATTCCATCTGAAGAGTAGATGTGATGAAAGGAATAGCAGGCTTTGAGTGGAAAGTTTTTTCTTCCACACTCGTCACTTTCCATTCAGCTTTCTCAATGTTCTTCGCGAGTTCTTTTGATTTTTTCTCATCGAGAAGAACAACTTTCTTATCTTCCATGAGCTTACCGGTGAGAGAGTCGAAATCCTTACCGCCAGCAACTCTCCCGCCTTTCACATGTGTGAGTTTGGCATCGAAGATTGCTTTTTTGTCAGCAGTCGGATGAACCTGAGCTTTGATGTCCCAGTAAGTTGATCGCATGAAACGCATGCGCTCACGCTCACGTTCGCAGATCATTTTAAGGCCGGTTGATTGCACGCGCCCTGCGGAAAGTCCGTAAGCGATTTTCTTCCATATTAAAGGAGAGAGCGTATAGCCATAAAGTCTGTCAAGGATACGGCGGGTTTCCTGAGCGCGGACGAGTTTTTCATCCACTTCTCTGGTTTCTTTGAGTGCCTTCAGGATCGCAGTCTTGGTGATCTCGTGAAACACCATGCGTTTTACCGGCATTTTTGGTTTCAATAATTCAATCAAATGCCACGAAATCGACTCACCTTCTCTATCTTCATCGGTAGCGAGATAGATGGTGGCACAGTCTTTCATCTTGGCCTTCAGATCTGTGATGATTTTCTTTTTGTCTTTCGGAACTATATAGAGAGGCTCGAAATTTTCATCGACGTTCACGCCGAGCTTGGCCCAATCTTCTTTCTTGAGTGCTGCCGGAATATCGGAAGCACTTTGAGGAAGATCACGGATGTGTCCCATGCTTGCTTCAACAATATAATTGCTGGGCAGGAATTTGCGGATAGTCTTGGCCTTTGTGGGAGACTCCACAATCACCAGATACTTTTTGTCAGCCATTATGTTCCTAAATGTCGAGGGTCCATTAATAGAGATAAGGGCCATCCGGAAAAACGTCAAGGCATAAAAATTAGGCAGGGCCCAACTTCGTCACAGTAGAACAGAGATTTGTGAGTTCGTTTTGAGAGGGAAAAAGCACCGGATTAATGGAGAGCGTAATGATTCAGAAAAAAATTATTTCCCTAGGCGCTCGGCGATCGCTTCCTGGAATATTTTTGTCGTGCTGATCATAGTTCCGCAGTTTCCGCTATCCTCCGTGCAGTATCCACCGTTGGTATGAACGCCAATAATTTCCTGAGTTCTCTCGCGGATAATCGAAGTTCTGGTTTTTTGAAGATCCTTCCAATTCTCAATAGGGTTTACGGTCACCGGCCCCGCACAATTTTTCGTTGATAGCGAAAAGCTGGAAAGAGTAAGCACCGAGCGACAGGAGGAGAAAAAATCTGGTTATTTTCATGGAAACTGGTTACCACCAAACGAATTTGCATCACGTCTTATAGATAATAATTACACCCCGTGTTCCATCCCATTCATCCTGTGCTAACAACCGCTCATATCAAAATTTTAACTCCTCAAAAGGATCCCACATGAAATCTCTACTTCTTGGACTCGCACTTCTAACTTCGGCTTCGGCCTTTGCCACTGGTTCACTTTCATGTGAACTTTCAGTCGGCACTCTCAGCACTTTGAGCCTTTCTGTAGGAACGTCTCACATGTACGGCAACCCAATGATCTCGGATATCTCATTAAACGGCTCAGGTGCCAGCTACCGCCACATCAATACAGAAATTCCAAAAGACCAGGTTGTAAACTACATGAGCACAGGATCTCAGTTGTACATTCTTGCTCTTGATAACGAGTTTAATAACAAAGTTCTCGAGATGAGCTACGATTTCAATAAAAACAAAGGTTCAGCTGTTCTCACTGTGGATGGCAAGACGATGAAGCTCACGAAGATTAAATGCGAACTTGAGTAATCACTGACTAAAGGCCCGAAAGGGCCTGCATAAAAAAAAAGGGTCAGGTTTCCCCGGCCCTTTCATAAAACAAAATTTCTACGTTTATTCTGTACAACCAACCAGAGCTTTCTTCGCTACGTTGTAGCCCATGCAAGAACCTGCGCGACGGTTGATCTGTCTCAGGAACTCAGGAGCAACGGCTTTTACGCTATCCCGAAGAGCAAAGATCTCTTCCCAGCTCAGGGACACAGCACGGTTGTGGTGAATGGGAAGGTTTCCGTTAACGACAGTTGAGTAGTACTTCACGATTTCAGCGTTTGGCTTGTCACCAGAGCGCTCGAGGTTCCAGAGCTTGTTGAACTCATCGAGGAATGATTTCTGAAGAGCAGCGTACTTCGTTCCACGGAAAGTGACCTGGTTATCGAACTGGTTATGTTCCGCGGTCTCAGACATGTTGTACGATCCAGTCACGAGCACAGACTTATCGCTTCCACCTTGAGCATTGTAATCCACGAGAAGAAACTTGTGGTGATTGAGGAGCCATCTTGTAGGATTCGGTGCGTGGCTGTACCACTTCACGCGTACAGGAGCTGTTTTGTTCGCGTTGCCTGGAATCTTTTTCCAATTCTCATAGAAGTGTGGAGTCATCTCAATCGCTTCAGGATTCCAGCTTTGACGGAATTCCTGGTTATCAACTTCGACTTTCACATCGACGCCGCGTTTGACTGCATCGAGGAGAGCATCAGAGATTTCCTTGATGTTGAAGTGGTTAAAGCTGCAGTAGACATTTGTCTTAGCGTTTCTGATAGCAGAGATAATCGCATCACGGACCGTGTACGGACCAACGCCCCCGCCTTTTGCCTGAAGCTTGATGTACTTCCCTTCGTTGTACGCAGCAGAAGAAGTCGCGTTTTCCGGGTAGTCGTAGTTCATAGAACTTGAGTAAAGAGTGACCTCTTTGCCCGTCGTCTGGTGTTTAGCCGCTACGTATGGAAGGCGATCTTCAATCCCGTCAGTCGGGCCATGCTTCACGTCTTTGCCTGAGTTCCAGATGACCGCGAACTCGTTTTCAAAGTTTTCGATGATGTAAGCTGGACCGTTCAAGAAAACGAAGTTTTCAGAATATGAATTCTTCGCGCCATTCGACATGTTTGCCGATGAGTTGACAAGATACTCACCATCGATGATCGCAAATTTCTCATGCATATTTCGTGGGGCCACTTTGAAAGCAACTTTCCCTTTCGCTTTCATCGTTTCCATCTTCGTCATCTTCTCCGCGAGACCTGCTTTTTTAGCTAGGCTGGGATGGAGGACGATGCGAACGTTCACACCGTTATTCACAGCTGCTTCAATAGCTTTATCAAATTCAGAATCACTCCAGCTATAAACAGATACTTTCACATCGTGTTTAGCATTAATGATCGCCTGGTACATTTTCGCAAAAGCTTCCTTCCCTTGCCATGGTGAGAACATCGCAGTCGTCACTTCAGCAGAAGGAACACGGCTCTGGTCATGGAGGTCATGTTTGTTGTGGACTGCACATGACGTGGTCACGGCGAGTGCGAGGAGAAGAGCGTAGTTCATTTTCATGATCATTCCCGGTTGGAGGTTTTGCTCTCTTTTCGACAGGATAATGTCTGGAGGTAACTTAATAACCGTGGCGGCAAATCCTACCCTTTTAAACAAAAAAAAGGGCCCCGAAGGGCCCTTAAATTGCTTCTTAGCGAATGAACAACATGTCGTAAAACTTAGGTAACGGCCAGAGTTCGTCAGGTACGATCTCTTCGATCTGGTTACAGATGTCAGCAATCTTGAACGACTGAGGCATGATTTCCTGGGCGATCTTCTTGGCGATCTTCTCTTCATCTTTTGAGTGATGGAGATCTTCAAGAACAGTGTTCATGTTCTGGGTCTGATCGTAGAGCATGCGCGTGAGGTTCGAGAGGTCTTTTAAGAGCTCGAGCTCGAGACTTGCGTCTGCGCCGGCATCTTTCTGCTTCTTGTGAGTATCAGAGAGGATTCCCTTGTACTCAACAGCTGCCGGAAGAACCTGCTTCAGCACCATACCACGAAGAGTACGCAGTTCGATCTCGCGGCTCTTGATGTAACGCTCGAGCATAACGTTGTGACGTGTGGCGATTTCTGAATCCGTGAAGACACCAGTTCTTTTCAGAACAGCGTTTTTCTTTTCATCTTTGAGGACTGAGATGGCCTCAGGAGTTGTTCTCATGTTGCCGAGGCCGCGTTTTTCAGCTTCTTTTACCCATTCTTGCGAGTAACCGTCGCCATTGAAGACAACTTTTTGAGCGTTGCCGTACCACTTCATCACAACAGCGATGAGAGCTTCATCTATTGTCTTCCCTGCTTTGATCGCGTCTTCGATGATCACGTTGGTTTCAGTGAAGACGTCGATGATACAGGCGTTCAGAACTGACAGCGGGTAACCGATTGAAGCTGAAGATCCGCAAGCACGGAACTCAAACTTGTTCCCTGTGAATGCGAACGGCGATGTACGGTTACGATCTGTATTGTCCTTGAAAATATCTGCGAGCTGGCGGGCACCGAGATCAAGAGTCTTGCGTGCTTCGTGCTCATACTTGCCGGCAGTCACCATTGATTCGAAAATTTTCGTGAGTGTTGTTCCAAGGAACACAGACATGATCGATGGAGGTGCTTCGTTCGCACCGAGACGGTGATCGTTACCATGAGAGGCAATTCCCATGCGGATGATGTCAGCGTGACGGTAAACAGCTTCAGTTACTGTCGCAACGACAGCAAGGAAGCGGTAGTTTTCATGAGGGTTGTGTCCCGGCTCAAGGTAATTCACACCTGTGTCCGATGACATTGACCAGTTCAAGTGTTTCCCTGAACCGTTCACACCAGCGAACGGTTTTTCGTGAAGGAGACAGACGAAATCGTGTTTGAGAGCAACGTTACGAAGAACAGTCATCACGATCTGGTTGTTATCAGCTGCAACGTTTGCGTCTTTGAAGATCGGCGCCATCTCGAACTGCCCTGGAGCAACTTCGTTGTGGCGGGTTTTCGCTGGAATTCCCATTTTGTAGAGTTCAATTTCAACTTCCTGCATGTAAGCAAGAACGCGGTCTTCGATCATTCCGAAGTAGTGATCTTCGAGCTGCTGGTTACGGGACGTGAGTGAGCCCATGAGCGCACGTCCAGTCATCACGAGATCCTGGCGGCCGAAGTAGAAAGCTTTATCGATGAGGAAGTACTCTTGTTCAGCACCACAAGTCGTCCACACTTTCTTCACATCTTTCATGCCGATCAAGTGAGAGAACTTTGTCATCACTTCGTTGATTTTAAGATCTGAACGAAGAAGCGGAGTTTTCGTATCGAGAGCGTCACCGTGGTAAGACACGAACGCTGTCGGGATAACGAGAGTTTTTCCGTTTTGTGATTCCTGGATGAAAAGTGGAGAAGTTAAATCCCAAGTTGTGTAACCGCGTGCTTCGAAAGTCGCGCGTGATCCACCGTTCGGGAATGAAGAAGCGTCTGGCTCCCCTTGCATGAGCTGAGTCGCCGTGATTTCTTCAATGGCACGGTCGCCATCAAAACTCAAAAAGGCGTCATGCTTTTCAGCAGTCGAACCTGTGAGCGGCTGGAACCAGTGACAGAAATGAGTCGCACCTTTTGAGATCGCCCATTCAAGAACTGAGTTCGCAACTTTTGCAGCAAGTGGTTTATCAATTGTTCTTTTACCATCAATGATTTGTTTCAAAGCATCTTTGTCTTCAAGAGAAAGAGATTTTGAAAGATGATAGTTATAAACGTTTTCACCGTAGTACTGACTGATCTTGAGATATTTTCCCTGATCATTTACAGGAACAGAACATTTTCTGGTCTTGCGTCCATAAACGGTAAGCTTCGCCTGTTGTCTTAACTGATTCGCCATATGCGGGGTTCTCCTGAAGTGTAATTGGGTATGGAGTCTGAGTACTTTTACGGAATAAGGTTAACGTAAAGGTGCGAGTGTTTCAATAGGAAGTGAGTCGGGAAATTAGTGCTTTCTCATTCGAAGATCGACACTGCGTATCCCGACTGTTTTTATCGTTTGTACTTAGGCCAGACTTAAGAATTTCTTCGTAAGCTTTTCTCGGCCAGTGCTTTGTCGGCCACGCGAATTTCTTTGATAAACTTCGGAGAGCCCGAAGTGGTCACTTCCAGTCGCTCCAGCTTGCCCATTCGCGACACGATCAGCTCGTAGCACTTGTTGATTTCCATGATACTGCCGAGGTCTGCAGTGTCTTCACGCTGAAAACGCAGTCCGTTGAGGAAGATGATTTCGTCCCCCGGATTGATTCCGGCCTGATAAGACGGTGAATCGAGCAGAACAGTACGAGCAAAGGCCCTGTCCCCCTGAAAGTCCCATTCTATTCCCAGATAAGGCAATTTGGATTCCTGCCATACGATTTCTAGTCCCATCGATTTAAAACACGTATCAAAATCAATTTCATTCGTCGTTTCAACCATCGTCGCAAATTCATCCGAGATTTTCTTTCCGCCGATAGCTGTGAGAATTTCGTAAACTTCTACGGTCCTTACTCCCCGACCCGGACGATCCTTGAAGTTCTTCCAGAGAGCAGTCAGGACATCATCAATGGACTTTCCTTCTTTAAGCAAGAGGGCGTGAAGAACGTTGAAAACAAGTCCGCCTTTCAGATAATAGCTGATGCTGGAGTTCTTGGAGTTTTCATCCGGACGGTAAAGTTTAATCCATGCGTTGAATGAGCTTTGCTCAAGAGAATGAAACTTTTTTCCGGGAATATTGTAATAGGCATCAAGATTATTTTTTACCTGATCCAGATATTCTTCAATGGTACTGAGACCCGCACGATACACCAGAAGATCATCCATAAAACTCGTCAGACCTTCAGCGAGCCAAAGCATCGATGTGTAATTTTCTGTGAGGTAGTCAAAAGGCCCGAGCTCTTCCGGACGAATGCGTTTAACGTTCCATAAATGGAAGTACTCGTGGGCCACCAGCGAGAGATACGCAATGTAGTCTTTTCGATTGGCAAGTTTCCTTCCGTCAAATTGAAGTGCCGTTGAATTCAGATGCTCAAGACCACCACGAATTTTGGGAGCAAAATGAGTGAGAAAAAGATAATTATCGTAAGGGAGATCATCACCAAAATGCTTTGCCGTGGTCGCCACAATTTGTTGAATATCTGATTTGAGATTTTCATGGTGAGGAAACGTTGTTCCGTAAAACGCGAGATTGTGAGGCTTACCAAGAACCATAAATCCATCCGTTTCATGACAACCGATTTCCACCGGGCAATCAACAAGTTCATCATAGTCAGCGGCCGTATAGAGAAAATGGGAACGCTCTTGAGAGATGTCCTTGAGGCCCGTACTGACCTTTGACCACATCGGCGGAAAACGAAATTCGATCGTAGGATTTTTGATCTCTATATCCAGAACACCGAGAAGGTAACTTGGCCCGTGAAGGAACGCATGAGTTGAATTCACGTGAGATGTCCGTACGGTCAATTCGTTCAGATAAATGACATAGGTGACATCAAACTTTGTTTTCGGTGATTTAAGATCAGACTTTTTCCAGTCGATTTCCCAGGTACCTTTTGCTGTCTGAGTATAGAAAAGCTCTTCGCCATTTTCCTGGGTAAAAGTGATCCAGCGAATGTGACGGGCGTATTCGCGCATCAGGTAAGATCCCGGACTCCACGACGGCATGAAGACCCTCATTTTATCCTGTGAAGCTTCGCGCTCTAATTTGAGCGTAACTTTCACAAGATTCTGCTCGGGGTTTTCAATATCTACGATGTAGTGAGTACTCATGTTCGACCTCTAAAAGTGCATACAATGATGAAAATCCCTGTTAGTATCGCTGACATGGAAAAGACTCTCAAGGCTTCTGACATCAAACTTCATCTCTCTGATAGCGCCATTCGTCAGATTCAACTGATGCAGGAAAATGATTACACACTTGAAGGCCTCAAGTTCCGTATCAAAATTGGCGGGAAAGGCTGCGGCGGATTTACTTATGACACGGGTTTTTCGGATCCGCATCCTGACGATCTCGTGATTGAAAGAGATTTTCCTCAGATAAAGTTCAAGCTTATTGTTCTCATTGATCCATTCACGGCATTTTATACTCAGGAATCAACTCTTGATTACCTTCTTGATCCTGCGTCGAACGAAGAGGGTTTCGTGCTGACTTCCGCCACGGATGGTGAGCATAAAGGAAAATTTTTCAAGGACTCAAGTCGCCTTCCCCCTTGGGCCCGCTAAGGTTAAGCTATTTCCATGAAAGAACTCTCACCCGATTATCGTTACCTCAAGGCGTTCATGGTCACTTCCAGAACGCTGAACTTCTCACGTGCCGCTGAAGAACTGGGAATCGCCCAGTCAGCAGTCAGCCGTCAGATTAAGCTCCTCGAAGAATCCGTAGGCCAGCAGCTCATCATTCGCTCATCTAAGAAAGTTCTCCTGACCGAAAAAGGTGAAGCTCTTCTAGAACAGCTGGGTCGCTTTGAAGAAAATCTTCAGGAGATTTTCTTTGGTCACATGAATAAAACGATCAAAGTCGGTATCCTTCACGGTCTTCTCGAGACATGGTTTAACGACGTGATGGTCGAGTTCAACAAGGCCAGCCCGCATCAGCTGCAGGTTGAAGTGAACAGCCTTGAAAATCTCAAAGACAAACTACACTCCGGTCGCTACGACATCATTTTCACCACGGAAAACATCCAGTCAGAGCTCGTGAGCTCATTGAAACTCTTTGATGAAAAGATGGTTCTCGTCAGTAAAGCAGACATCAATCCTAAGGACGCGTCGGATTCAACCTGGATTGTGTACTCAGAGAATGATCATCTCTTTCAGATGTATAAAAAACGCGCGGGAAAAATTATCGTCGTGAATTCCATAACAACGATTTTAAAACTTGTTGGTAAAGGTGTCGGTATTGCCATCGTTCCGGATCATACGATCGCAGTCGATTCAAAACTTCATAGCTATGATCTCAAGGGGATGCCTAAGCAGAACATCCATCTTTCCAGTCTGAACTTCAAGACCATGCCGGATCATCTTCGCCAGCTGATCGAAATTGTCAAAAAAACCAAATAGTTTTTAGATTTTCAGAACTGGCAGGAAATTTTGCCGACGAGAATCTTTCCGTCTTCGCAGACAGTATATTCAGAGAATTCTTTTTCCGGAAAATTCTTCGTCGAATACAGCTTTTCAATCACTGCTCCCGAACTAAACCCTTCTTTCTTTATCAGAGGCCAGCGAACTTTAATCCCGACGACATCCACACCTTCACCGACGCCGAAAAGGATTCCAGATTCATTCTGAGAAGGAAGACCACCTTGTGAATACTCTACCCAGCGCCTTTGAACTGTTTTCTTGATCTTACTTTCTGTATACAACATGACCATCGCACCAAGTGCTTCTGTGTTCGCCTTAAGACCCTGAAGGTGAACCCTGATTGAGCGTCTCCCGATCGTGCTGACTTGATTTTCCAGAACGTATAGGCGTGGCTTGATATCTGATTTGCGGACATTGTTTTGTGCTGTGATGAAATCAAGTTTCCCGTCATGGTTCAAATCAATCGTGATAGTGCCCTGAGGATTCACGATATCAATACCGAGTTGAGAACTGACATTAATAAAAGCGTGCGTTTCGTCCTGCTCGAACATGACAAGTCGTGAGTATGGAGGAAATCCGGAATTATCTACGACAATATCCATTCTTCCATCGAGATTATAATCAAGCCAGATGGCCCTGCGATCACCCTGGTTCCATGATTCAGACATGGCATCACTGACATACTCGGTCCGCAAAAAGTAGGGAGGATAAATCTCTTTTGAGCCTGTGAGGATGCTGGATTTATCAACAGAGTCGTTGTCATAAGCATGCGAGAGTTCGCCAAGAAAAACATCCATGATTCCATCATCGTTGTAATCAGTGCAGGCGCTGAAAAAACTTCGTCCTCCTCCGGTGGGAATCAGACTTCCATCCGGATCAGAAGCATAATTTGTCACGGGCCCCAGATCTTCAAACATCCTTTCGCCTGTTTGCCTTTCACGCAGGTTCATCCAGAGCTTATTTTTATGGCCGGAAGAAGAAACTGTCAGGATATCAGGAAAACCATTCTGGTCGATATCACAACTACTCGATCCATAAGTTGGTTTCGCATTTGGAGGATAAAGCTGGTCCGGCATCTTATCTGCCTCGCCCTGAAGGAGATTCGTAACTTCGGTAAACTTGCCTTTGTTATTTTTGAGGAGTCGATCCGCTACCGGAAGATACTCACCTCTCGAATTTTCAAACCAGTTGGCGACAAATATGTCAGTCCAGCCATCAAGATCGTAGTCCAGGAAAGTAAGTGAGGAAGTTGGTTCTGCCGGAAGCTTGAAAGCCTTCTGTTGCTCGACAAAAGTCAGCAATCCGTCTTTCATTTTACCGGTGTAATACTTTAAAGGAATTTTACTTACCTCAGAGCGCTGATTAAGAACACCCGAGATAAGATCAGGAAGCTTGTCCTTGTTCAGATCATAGAAGAAAAGAAAGGAAGCTTTAAAATCAACATCCAGAGGATCGTGTTTCCAGAAAACGAATTTCTTTGTGGTCTTATCAAAAATATAAAATTGAGGTCGTGAATAATAAGTGGGGAGGATAACGAGATCTGTAAATCCATCGAAGTTCAAATCGACGGCATTAAAAGATACTGCCTGAAGACCGGAAAGACCATAGGCATCCGTCTTGTCGACGAAAGGAGAACTCTCTTTCACATTGAGAGTCGGTCCGTAGTTTTGATTCTTGGCCTTCTTTGCGTAGGCTTCGAGTTCACGGGCAAGAGAATCCGATTCATCGGATGCTCTCTTTGTTCCTTTCTTCGTTGAGCATGCAAGAAGGAGGGACCCTGAAATCAGGGCCCCAATAAAAAGTTTTCTGTTTTTAGAAATCAATGATGTCAAATCCAAACCCTTCTCTTTCAGACACATGCTTCGAGATTTTAGGTACCAGTTTGTCATAACTCGACTTGAGACGTTTGTGATTCCGGGTAAAATTCTGTCTGCTGTCACGACAGATAAGCTCTGTCAGAAGAGACACATACTCTTTATCACTATCGGAAATATCAGTACGGTTCAGGATAGACGTTGTTCTCGAAAGAACACTGAGCTGCGCATAGAGCTCTATGGCCATATTCGCGATCCGCATCTGAGGAAGCTGATTACTAATAATATTCTTCCCGTATTTCATGATGGTGTTTTCAACCGAAATCGAGAAGTCTTTAAGCATGACAGAGAAATTGTGTCCCTGAGTTTCGAGACTCGGGTGAACGAGTGTGAGTGTTTTTGTTGCCACCATTTTCGTCACGCGCTTCTTTGCAAAGTTTGTGAGTACACCGAGCGACTTGATCGGGTCCTGGAGGGCCTTAGATACGTCTGTCACTTTTCCGAGTTCTTTCAGGTCATCAGATGGACCTTTCAGACCAGCGAGTGCTGTGAAAATTCGAAGAATTTCATTTGTTCCTTCAAAGATCAGGTTGATTCGACAGTCGCGCATAAGGCGCTCATAGGGATACTCCCGCATGTAAGCGTTACCGGCGGCAATCTGAGTCGCTTTATCAATCGTGTCCCAAAGTTTTTCAGAACAGTAAATTTTGCAAATCGCAGACTCATGTTCATAGTGACTCATGCCCTGAGTGATCTTACCTGTAGTCATGTAAACCATCGACTCAGAAGCGTAAACGTTCGCCGCCATCGTTGCGAGTTTTTCCTGAATCATGCCAAAACTTGCAATGCTTTCACCAAATTGTTTTCTGTTGTTGGCCTGCTTTGTAGCTAGGCCAATGATCTGTTTCATTCCACCGACGGCGCATGAGCCGAGAGAAAGTCGACCCATATTCAGAACGTTCATCGCAATTTTGAAGCCTTTACCAGGCTCGCCCATCATATTACTGGCCGGGACTTTTACGTTATCAAAATAAACAGCGCGGGTTTCAGAGGCCCTGATTCCCATCTTGTCTTCTTTTTCACCGAAAGAAACACCCTCTCTCTCTTTCTCGACAATGAAGCATGAAATCTTTTCGACCTTCTGGCCGTTTTTATCTTCGTGTTCTGTTTTGGCAAACACTGAATAGAATCCGGCGAGGCCGGCATTTGTAATCCATAGTTTCTGGCCATTAATAGTGTAAGTATTGTCAGGATTTTTTACGGCTTTCGTTTTGATGGAATAAGCATCAGATCCGGATCCAGGTTCAGTGAGGCAGAAGGCAGCGAAACATTCACCGCTCGCAAGCTTAGGGAGCCATTGTTTTTTCTGTTCTTCATTTCCTTCATTCATCAAGGCCTTGAAGCCGATGGACTGGTGAGCACCGAGAGTCGTTGCAATCGAGCCATCAAGACTTGCGATCGTTTGGAAGACGCGGGCGTAAAGAGTTGTATCGAGATTGAGGCCTCCGTATTCTTCCGGCACGGCGAGACCGCAAAGTCCTAATGCCGCGAGACCATTGAGAACTTCCGTGGGTATTTTGCCTTCCTTATCAAATTTGGAAGGATCAAAATTATCCTGAGCAAATTTCTCAACAGCGTCAGTCATCATTTTCGCTGTTTCAATCTGGGACTCTGAAAATCGCGGAAAAGGAAATACTTCATCTTCAAAGACATCGCCATAAAACATAGAGGCCACGATAGATGCAATATCTCTTTCGCCTGCATTCGTTGCCATTCAAGAACCTTTTGTGAGTGAAATTTTATCTCCCCCATTATAGAGTTTTCAAAAAATCAAAGTACATCAAAAATTCAAGACGATATGAAATGTATCTCCCGAATACCCGACAGGACTGCTTCGATTTATTTCGTACCGGATAAACTTGCACATCACATTAATTTTTATGACAATAAATTGATGATAAATAAAATCAAAGACTTCCTTAAAAATAAATTCGCCCGCAAGAAGGTGGAAGACTTTTCTGATCGGTCACAATCTCAGATGGATGATGACGATGATCGGTTGACCTCGCAGATCGAATCCGGTGAAGAAGAATCGTGGGATGCTTCATCAACCGGCGCCTATAACAGACTCGAATCCCCCTCTGAAACCCCCGTTGAAATGAATGCTGATAGAGACATTGATGAAGAGATAGATCTTGATCTTGATTCAGAATCTTCTGCAACTTCGACGGATAAGATTCCGGAAAAAACAGCAATCTACACTGATTTCACTTCGAGCTATATCCCCAGCAATGATCTTCTTGATGGAGCTCCAGAGCGCAAACTAAGTTTCAAAGAAAAAATCACGGCTTTTGTTGCAAGAACGAAGTTCAGACTGAGTCAGGTTAAATTTAAAAAGCCCGACCTCGCAGGTATCAAGGGAATCAAACTTCCACAGATCACGAAAATGGGTCCTGACGGTCCTGCACTTTCTCCGAATCTCAGTAAGAGTATTGAAAAATTTCTTAGCCGCGATTCACGCGAAGTCATTCATCAGTTTACGATCGTTTTGATTGTCTGCGGAATGACATACATCCTCGGAAAACTCACGGCACTCTCCCTGCGTGGCGATCCGGCGCTTGAAACAGCAAAAAGTTTCAGCGTTGAAATTCCCATGGACAAGGACTTTAACCCTATGGTTCTGAATCAGGTTAAATCCATTAACATTTTCCGCACGAACACCGGACTCGGCGGTCCGAAAAAACTTGCTGATACTAAATGTGACGAAGCATCTCAGGCAAGCTCGCTTCCCATCAAGCTCGTCAATACCATAGTTCTTCAGGATACAGTGAAGTCCCTTGCCAGTGTTCAGGTCCGTGGTGATCGCGTCCTTCAGGAAGTCCGTGAAGGCGACCAGATTGACAACATGGCAAAAATCTTCAAAATAACCCGTCTCGAAATTCTCGTCAAGAATCTTGAGAGCGGAACGTGCGAATCCATCGCCAGTGAAGATGCAGAAGAAGCTAATTCACCGATTCAGGTCATGTCCCCTTCTGAAAGCCGCACTTACAAGGCCACTAAGAAAATCAGCGGCATCGAGAACGTTGGAAACAAGTTCGTCATTTCAAAAGTACTCCTCGATGAGAAGATGAAAGACATTGGTTCTATTCTTACTCAGGCGAAGGCCATTAAGATTCAGAACCCGGATGGAACTCTCGCATTCAAAATGACAGAAATGGACCCGAACGGAATTTTCACTTACCTCGGGATTCAGGATCAGGACATCATCACAAGCATTGATGGTAAGCCGATCTACGATATGAACGAAGTCATGACTAAATTTGCTAAGATTAAAAACCTGGATAAACTGCAACTCGGGATCAAGCGTGAAGGCTCTGACTCGTTTCAGGATTATTCCATTAAGAAGTAAGGGCCGATCATGAAGATAAGATGTCAGCGTATGAGAGCAGCGAATGCAGTTGTACTCACTTCGATACTTCTCGCAAGTGCTCCAGCTCCGGCGCAGTTTAACAAGTACCGCTCCTCTTCCAGGTTCAACCCGGATTCAAAAGCAGTTCAGCCTGCGGCCCCTCAGCAAAACCCGACGGCAAGTGCGCCTGAGTCAGACAGCATGACGGCGGAAGATGCAGCGGCTGCACTCGAAGCCGCTTCAAATCGTGCAGAAGTTTCTGAAGAAGCAGAAAACGATGGTGCTTTTGAAACTGATAATGATGATGAAGCAAACCAGGAAACTTTCGGTGACAGACCATCACCAGGAATTGGTGCTCAACCTAAGAATAATAAATATGTGAACCTGAATCCGGAGACTGCTTTCGGTCCGGAAATTGTTCAGAGCTTTGACTTCCCTGATACAGACATCATGGAGATCACCAAGCACATGCAGAAGCTCACAGGTATCAACCTCATCCTTGATAAAGATGTTAAAGGAAAAGTTTCCATCATCGCTCCGACTCCGATCACTGTCGGGGATGCATGGAAAGCTTATCTCGCTGCTCTCAACATGGCGGGATACTCTCTCATCAAGACGGGCGCATTCTATAAAGTCATCAACGCTCGTGATATCCGTTATACACCTACGAAGATTTATACCGGTAACTACACTCCGGATACTGAGAACTATGTGATGAGAGTAATTTCTCTGAAATCAGTTTCAGCTGCAGAGATCGCAAGGAACTTCCGTCCCTTCATGAGTCGCTACGGTCGAATCATCGATATTAAACAAACAAACACGATCATCATCGCAGATACAGGTTCGAACATTAACCGTCTCGCGAAGATGGTGAAGTTCCTCGATATCCCGGGTCACGAAGAAACTCTCCAGATTGTAAAAGTGAAGAACTCATCAGCTCAGGAGATTGCAAAGCTTCTCGATAATATTCTGAAAGGCGGATCAGGCGGAGCTGCCGGTCGTCCGGGATCAGCAACACCACGCTTTACGGGCGGGGGAAGCGGGACTGAATCAACGACTTCAATTTCACGCATAATCGCTGAACCACGTACCAACTCCATCATCGCCATGGCAAATGCTGAAGGTGCCAAGCAGCTTAAAGAACTCATCAATAAACTCGACGTGAAACTTGTCTCTTCAAGTTCAAATCGAGTTCACGTTTATTACCTCAACTACGGTGACTCAGAAGAACTCTCTAAAACATTATCAAGTATCGTATCGGGGGCCACTTCAACTGGAGCCACTGCAGGCGCAGCTGGCGGTGGAGCAAGCAGATTCTCAGCATTTAACTCAGGTCCTTCAGAAAACCCGATTTTCTCTGCTGAAGTTAAAATCACTTCTGACAAAAACAACAATGCCCTTGTAGTCACAGCATCTCCAACAGACTGGCTGACATTAAAAGATGTGATCGGCCGTCTCGATATTCCACGTGACCAGGTTTATGTTGAAGGTCTCATCCTCGAAGCGAACGTAACAAAAACTCGTGGATTCGGTGTTGAGTATGTCGGTGCTTACGGCGCTGGAAATGCTCAGCGTTCTGGCTTTACAACAGCTGCTTCAGGTTCATCTGGACTGCTAAATCTACTGACAACTGGTATTCCTCAATCACTTGGCGGATTCGTTGCCGGAGTTGGTATCGGTCCTTCACGTGACGTGACAGTCCCAGGTTCGACCGGCGGCCCTGTGAAAGTAAACGCAGTGAACGCATTGATCAAGGCCATTGCTTCTCACCAGAGTACAAACATTCTCGCGACTCCACAGATTCTCGCTCTTGATAACACGGAAGCCACTCTCGAAGTCGGTGATACTCAGCCTATTTCAACAGTTACTCAGAACGGTACTTCTTCCATCGGTAACGCCGGAACTCAGGAAGCAAAACTCGCGATTACGATCACTCCTCAGATCAATAAAGTGACTCGCTTCGTGAAACTTAAAATCAATCAGAAGATCGATGATTTTAAAGATTCTGGCGCCAACGCAACAACGGGTGCACGTGCAACCACTGTTCGTACGGCCAAAACTGAAGTTATGATCCGTGACCGTGACACGATTGCGATGGGCGGGCTTCTCCGAGATAAAGAGACTGTTGAACACAATAAGATCCCTATTCTTGGTGATATTCCCGTACTAGGTTGGTTATTTAAAAACAAATCACGCCAGGTTCAGAAGGTGAATTTGCTTTTCTTCCTGACTCCGCGCATACTTGCACCATACGCGAAGACAGCTTCTGCCAACACGAAAGAAATGTTGAACAAACGTTCCAAGGAAATGAAAGGAATGTTTGATGCAGACGAGAACGATCCGAATGCAAAAGCTTCAGATCAGCTCAACAAGAAACTTGATAAACAGATCGCTGGTCCGCTCTACGACCTGTCAGATGCTGACCATTACAAAAATTTAAATGACGAAGCTGTCGGCCCGGATGAAAACGCTCCGGAAGAGACAGAAGAATTTGATGTTCCTGACTATCAGGAAATCAGAAAGTCAGTGCAGTAACGGATAAGGATTTATGACCGTATCTAACGAACTTTTACAGAACGTCGAGCATGGTAAAGAACGACTGGGAGAACTGCTGGTAAAGCAGACTTCTCTCACGCGCGCCCAGCTCGAAGAGGCCCTTGAAATCCAGCGCACTGAAGGTGGACTCATCGGCGATATTCT
The DNA here is from genome assembly GCA_945883845.1 of Bacteriovorax stolpii. Classification (GTDB taxonomy): domain Bacteria; phylum Bdellovibrionota; class Bacteriovoracia; order Bacteriovoracales; family Bacteriovoracaceae; genus Peredibacter. The sequence continues at coordinate 38,807 of CAMCYI010000017.1, forward strand.
CCTGAATAAAAACTACATTCATCCGCATGAACTCATCCGGGTCGTGTGCCATCAGATCGGAATCCCCTACCAGGCCGAAATCAAGGTCGAGGAAATTGATTCCAACACCGTCCGTGACATCTCCATTAACTACGCCAGACATCATGAAGTTTTGCCTGCTCTCGAGACAGAATTTTCGGTGACGATCTATATGGCGAACCCGTTTAACTTCAACGTGGTCAATGATCTGCACATGATCTTCAAAAAAGAAGTGAAGATCATTTGTTGTTCACCCAGCAGAATTGAAGACGCGATCAACCGCGTGTATGAAAAAGCAAACCGCAACCTTGTCGACTCGATCGAAGATGAAGAATTCGATGAATCGATGGACCTTGATGGCCCGATCGATATCTTAGATTCCACTGATGATGAAGCTCCGGTTATTCGTTTCGTGAACTCCGTAATCTTCCGTGCCGTAAAAGAGCGCGCTTCAGATATCCACATTGAACCTTACGAGCGTGATGTTGTTTATCGTTTCCGTATTAACGGGGTGATGACTGAGATCCTACGTCAGCCGAAAAAAACCCACGCATCAGTTTCTTCCCGTATTAAGGTTATGGCGAAGCTCGACATCGCCGAAAAACGTCTCCCGCAGGATGGTCGTATTAAGATCAAGATCGCGGGTAAAGATATTGATATTCGTCTTTCCACTGTGCCGGTTCAATCCGGGGAACGCATTGTTATGCGTGTTCTCGAGAAAAACAACACGGCCCTGAATCTCGAAACACTCGGCTTCCGCGGAAAAGTACTTGAAGGACTTCAGGCCATGGGTGCTATGAAGCACGGGGTACTTTACGTAACAGGACCTACCGGTCACGGTAAAACAACAACCCTCTTCGCCATCCTCGACCGGATTAAAACTCCGGATAAAATGATCATCACTGTGGAAGATCCTGTGGAGTATGAAATTCCAGGAATTTCCCAGATTCAGGTTAATCATAAAATTGAACTCACCTTCGCTATCGCACTTCGTTCGATTCTTCGTCAGAACCCGGATGTCGTGATGATCGGAGAGACCCGCGATAAAGAAACTGCAGAGATTGCGATTAACGCCTCTCTGACCGGTCACTTTGTGTTGTCCACACTTCACACCAACGATGCGTCTGCAGCTGCTACCCGTCTCATCGATATGGGTGTGCAGCCCTTCCTGATATCATCTTCTCTTGTCGGTGTTCTTGCTCAACGACTTGTACGTACTCTTTGCAGCGCCTGCAAAGTCCGCGTAACTTTGACGGATTTTGAAAAAGTTATTCTCGATGTCGAGGACTCACCTCCGACAGCGACAATTTTTAAGCCTGTTGGTTGTCCCCGTTGTTCGAACACAGGTTACTCCGGTCGTACGGTGGTTTCTGAACTTCTCCATATTAACGATGAAATCCGAGCTCTCATTATTCAAAAAACAGATGCGGCAACGATCAAGAAAGCTGCTGTTCGTTCCGGGATGAGAACCCTTCGCGGAGATGCACTCGATAAGATTTTTGAAGGTGTGACATCTGTGGATGAAATCGTCCGCGCTATTAACTCTGAAGAGAGTCACTAATCCATGCCTATCTACGCCTACAAAGGTCTCGATAAAAAAGGCAAGGAAGTCAAAGCTACGGTAAACGTAGAAAGTATTGCTGCGGCCAAGGCCAAGGTAAAATCTCTCGGCATCATGCTTGTCGAAATTCGTGAACAGAAAGCCCAGGGCACCAGCGGCGGCGGCGGAACCATCTCACGACTCAAAGGCGGAAGTGTTCCGGTAGATGATCTCGCGATCATGACCCGTCAGCTCGCGACACTTATCAAAGCAAAAATCCAGATTGTGGAGGCCCTCACTGCTCTCACGGATCAGGTTGAGAATCCAAATCTTCGCCTCGTTCTTTCAGATCTTAAAAGTAAAGTGAATGAAGGTACGTCACTTGCGAAGGCCTTGCAGGATCACCCAAAAGTTTTCACCAACGTTTATGTGAATATGGTGGAAGCCGGTGAAGCATCCGGTACTCTTGAAATCGTTCTCGTGCGTCTCGCTGACTTCACAGAATCCCAGGTGAAGCTCAAAAATAAAATCAAAGGTGCGATGACCTACCCGATCATCATGGGTATTTTCGGTTTCGGCATGATGAACGTCATTTTCATTTTCGTCATTCCAAAGATTGCAAAGATTCTGACGTCTCAAAAACGCGAGCTTCCCTTGATCACAGCGATCTGTATCTGGATTTCTAATTTCATGCTGAACTACTGGTGGCTGGTAATTATCAGTATCGTTGCCATCGTTGTGGGAACAAGTAAGTACGTAAATACCGCCAAGGGTCAGTCTCAATGGCACGCTGTTCAGTTAAAACTTCCGATCCTTGGTGTCCTTATTAAAATGATTAACGTCAGTCGTTTTTGCTCAACGTTAGGTACGCTGATGAACTCCGGTGTTCCCATTCTCACAGCGTTAAATATTGTAAAAAACCTCATACCTAATGTGCACATGAAAGATGCCGTCGAAAAAGCGCGGATTTCTGTCTCTGAGGGTGCTTCTTTGACACAACCTTTGGTTCAATCAGGTCACTTTCCTCCTCTGGTTACTCACATGATCAAGCTCGGCGAAAAATCCGGGGAACTTGAACCTATGCTAAAAATCATTTCAGAAAATTACGAGGATCAAGTACAATCTAAAATCGGTGGACTCACCTCCATTCTCGAACCCATCATGATGATCTGCCTCGGTGGTGCGGTCGGATTTATCGTGTTCGCGGTGGTGATTCCGATGATGAACATGAACTCAATCAGTAAATAGTTGGTACGCTTAAGGAGCTCCTGCATGTTGAAAGATACGATGAAAATTTTAAAGTCTCAGAACGGGATGTCTCTCGTTGAGATCCTGATTTCCCTCACACTCATGGCCCTCGCAGGTACATTTGTGGGTGGTAAAGTTTATGATCAGCTCCAGGAAGGTAAAGTTCAGTCTGCAAAAATTCAGATCAAATCTGTTGCTGACCGTCTGAAAGAATTCCGTCGTGATTGTAATTTCTTGCCCACCTCGGATATGGGACTGGATGCTCTCATCAACAAGCCGGAAGGTGGCCGCGAGTGTAAACGTTACGCTCCTGGCGGATATATCGAAGGCGGAAAAGTTCCTGTGGATCCATGGGATACAGAGTTCATTTACGAGTCTGATGGTAAGACATTCAATATTATCTCCCTTGGTGCAGACAATGCTGAAGGTGGAGAAGGCGTAGATGCCGACATCGCCTCAAAAGATCTCTAAGCTTTTTAATAACCACCGGGGTTTCTCACTTATAGAAATCCTGGTGGCACTTGTTCTTGCCGCCATGGTCTTCCTTGCTGTTCCTTCCGGCGATTCCGCTCAAAAACACCGTGAACTTCGTACTGCAGTTGATGATATCAACCGCGCCACTCGTTTTGCAGGTAATGAAGCCGTTCTGAGAAATACTGTCGTGAGACTTCGTATTTCCCTCGATAAATCACCGATTGAGTACACCGTTGAATTCGGCCCGGCCGGTAACTTACCACTTCCGGATATGGCCGCGAATGCCACTAAAACCAATCTCTCACTCTCAGAAGCGAAAGAAGAAAAAGATCGCGGAGCGAACCTCGATAAACAGTTCAATAAAGTTGATGAATTTGAAGAGATCAAGCATGACATTCATCCGGATGTCACCGTCATCGGCATTGCCTCTTCATCACAGAAAAAACTTATGACCAGCGGAGAAGCGAATATTTACTTTTATCCTACCGGAGAAAAGGACGCTGCTCTGATATTCTTCTCCACCATTGAAGAATTCGCCTATCTGGAAATCGAACCTTTCCTCGCAGATGCCACTGAAGTCTTCCAGCCCCTTAAGGGTAGCGTTGCTAAACTGGAAGATATCCTTCAAACTAAGATGGATGAGGTATTCAAAGCGTGGATAGAAAAGTAAAGCACCGGCTTGAGAGGGGTTTCTCACTCATAGAAGTGACGGTCGCGATCACTATTTTCGCATTCTTTGCCACCGCCTTCCTGGCCTCTCAGGGTTACAACGTTCAGGACTCCATTCTTTCGCAGGAACAACTTACACTTCAACTTCTTGCTGAGCGCGAGATCAACAAACTTGTGATTGATCCGCCGAAATTTAACAACGTTACTGCAAACTCAAAAGAAACAAAAAAGTTTGAAGAATCAGAATACAAAGATTACGAATACACTCTCGAGATGAAAAAACTGACCATCCCCGACTTTGCCCAGCTATTTGCCCAGAAAGGTGGAGCGACTAAAGAAGGTGAGGAAGCTTACGACGGTGACTACTACAATAAGAACCAGCAAGGTGGGGCCGCCCGCAACACTTCTGTTGAAAAAATGATCTTCGAAGAAATGAAGAAGAACATCGAGAAAATGATCTGGCAGGCACGGATCACAGTCACTAACAAAGAAACGAAATACAGTTTTACACTTTCGACCTTTCTCACCAACTACAATGAAAAGGTCCAGCTCAATGTCAGTTTCTAATCAGAGAGTCCGGGCGGACCGCGGCTTCACTCTCATAGAAATTCTGATCGCGATCACCATCCTATCGTTCATCACGATCGGTGTTGTTACGATCACCGAAAACTCGATGAACACCAAGGATCGTACGAGCCAACTTAACGCCGACAACCTTCAGATTGAAACTGCCATGAGCCGTTTCGAATGGGATTTTCTTCAGATTTATTCTCCCCTCTATTTCTCCAGCATCATGAACTTCAATCAGAATATGAACACAGCTGGTGCGGCCAACGGTGCCGCGAATGCAGGCTCAGGCTCAGGAGAAGAAAGCGAAGAAGGTTCCGGATTCGCCAATGCCTCGGCACAATCGGGATCCGGTTCAGGTGCAAATTTCAATCAAAACCCCGCTCTCGCCGCCTATCAGGAAGCTCTCGCCATTCGCATGCAGACAAACGAGCACTTCATGAACATCAGCAAGGAAGGCATGCCGATTCCACGTTTCTATTCTCCCGAAAAAAACATTTTTGAATTCTTCACTTCATCCAATAGACGAAAAATCGAAAACACGAAGCAGTCTCACTTCGGATGGGTACGATACACCATGGGTGATCCGATCGAACGCGATGCAGATTCAGGACCTGACACGGAACCAGTTAATGCCATCCCGAAAGGCCTGAAAACTCTCGTCCGTTACTACACAGCTGACGATCCCTATAATCCCAAACGGATCAATCCTGATTCCGCCGCCGACTCACAGGTTAAAGGTGCTGTTCTCCTCGAGAACGTTGAAAAACTTGAATTCTCATTCTGGAATTTTCAGACTCGAAAATGGGAATCATCTTTGAAGGCCATCGCTAACGGCGAAAGTGTCATTCACGGCGTGCGTGTCCAGCTTGCCTGGTACGATTCTATGGGCATCAAAAGAACGACCGACAGAATTTTTCGAACACACTGGCCGCTCGTTGTTCCGCAGGATCCGGTCGCCACAGGTGGAGCTGCTGCTGGAGCGGCCGGAGCAAACCCAGCGGGTCCGGATGGCATCCTTGGAACTGAAGATGATGTCCAGGCCGGCACAACCGCTAATGGGACAACTGGTGCCGAAGAAGGCGACCCATGATGATCCAAAAAACAAAATCTGAAATTCAGAAGATTTTAAAAAGTGAGCGTGGTATCGCGCTCATGATGATCATGACAGCGATCATTATTCTCATGGCCATCTATGGTGAGTTCACTTTCGACTCGAAGATCAGCCGTCTCAAGGCCACAAACATTCTCGACAGATCCCAGGCCAAGCTCCTTGCTGAATCCGGGGTACAGCTAGCGATGGCGCGGCTGAAACTCTACAAAGAAGCTTTCAACTACGTTGAAAATAATCCTCAAGCGAAGGCCGCCGTTCCAGGCCAGCTCATCAATCAGCTTTGGGAAGTTCCTTTTATTTTTCCCATCCCTGTCGGCGAAGGTGCTAATGCCACCGTTAAAGAAACGGTAAAAAAATTCACCGACGAAAATCTCCTCGAAGGAGAGATGAAAGTGACGATCCAGAATATTTCCAATCGTCTGAACCTTAATCTTCTGCGCGTCGATGTGACGAAATTTGATCCAAATAATACTGAAGCTGCCGACGATGCTAACAACAGTCAGCTGAACATGTCAGATACGGCCATCTCTTCGGACGTGTCCATCGATCAGTCCCTCTTCTTCCTCCTGAAAAAACAAGTTGAAGATAAAAAAGAAAAAGATGAAGCTTTCGAAGATCGTTACAGCAATCTGAACTACCAGGAACTCGTCACAAACCTCAAGTTCTACATGTCAGATTTTCAGAGCATGAATCAGGATCCACTGGCAGCCGATGCAGAAAGAGACTTTGAAAAAGTTCCCCTGACTCCGAAGTATGGACCTCTGGGATCGGCATCCGAACTCTACTCAGTTCCTGGCTGGAATGATGAACTCATCGAGCTGATCCAAAATGAATTCAGTGTCTATCCCACAACTCAGATCGATTTCAATAAAGTGACGTCGAATATGCTCAAGGTATTGATTCCTTCCATGACAGATGAACAGATCACCGATTTTTTTGAGTACAGAGATGATGCAGAAAAACCTCATTACTTTAATACTCTCCCCGACTTCAAGGCCTACATTGTTGATCAGGCCAAAGTCATGGATGCCAATCCTTTCGATGAACGAATGAATATGTTTTCAAAGAAAGGGATCTCGTTCGGATCAAATCCCAATCTCTTCAAGATCGTTTCAGAAGGAACTTATAATCGTTCTGTGTACACACTCGTTGCCTACGTAGTTCTTCCAAAACCAACGATCCTCGGACAAGCACAGGCCGGGGCTGCAGGGGCAGCTGGTGGTAACGGTGGAGTCGCTGGAACTGCAAACGCTGGCGCTGGTGGAGGTGCTGCCGGTGGTGCAACTGCAGCTGGTGCAGCCGGAGGCGGAACGAACCAAACGACTCAACTACAGGAACCGCGAATCATCGAAATCCAAATTAACTAGTGAAATTTACTAGGCGATCATATTCCTCCATGTTTAAAATAACATTATGCATGTTTTATCAATTGATGCCGGTACTTACAGCGTAAAATATTTTTCCTCTTTCGTGGATAAACGCAAAGTTTCTCACGTCGACATGAGTGAGATTATCATTCGCGATTACATGACAGATCATCCGGAGATCTCACTTCTCGAAGCACAAATCAGAATCATTGAAGAAGTTATCGCCAATACTGCACGTAGCGATTCGAAAGTTATTTTTCAGGCAGACAACGAACTCATCACAACACGCTTTCTTACCCTTCCCACGAAAAGCAAGAAGCAGGCCGAGCGCATGCTCCCTTTCCAGCTCGAGGAAGATATTCCTTATCCATTATCGGAAATGCATTACGCCTACCGGATGGAAAAACAGAAGACTCAGCACACGGCCCTGATTGAACTCGTTCGCGAAAGCGTTTTTGAAACTTATTTCAATGTCCTGAACGAGCGCGGAATTCTTCCGGGTGTTCTCTGTTCAGAAGCATCTGTTGTAGAAAATTTCTTCAACCAGAATCCGATAGCGGGCCCTTTCTGTCTCCTGAACATCGGCCACCGTACAACTCATGCATACTTTTTTTATAACTCTCGTCTGATTGTGACTCACGTAAGCTACGTGGGCGGCCATCACATCAACGACATGATTTCTGAAACTTATAAAATCGATCCTGACGAAGCCATCATCTATAAGCACCAGAATGCGTTCTTCCTCACATCATCTCAGTATCCTGAGGTCGATGGAGCGCAGAGAGATTTTGCTGTCGCTATGGATAAGGTCTTTACAACTCTCATCACAGATTTTACCCGCTGGAAGATCGGCTTTAAAGTGAACTTCGGATTAAACGTCCAGAACGTTTTCCTTTGTGGCGGATCAGCTAATATTAAGAACATTGCAAACTACCTCACTGAGAAGTGGGAAGTGAAAGTTGCTCTCCTCGAGAGCTTCGATAAAACAGAGCACGAAAAAATCGACCTGAACGCCAAGGCGAAAACTAAATTCGTCCTCGCTAACATGATGGCCCAGGGTTTCCGCCGCAAGGCCCGCTTCATCAATCTTCTCACCGGAAAATTTGCTCAGGCCTCAAACAGCGAACTTCCACTTTACTCATATGCATTCATCGGTGTCCGCGTCGCTGCGGCCACTGCTCTTGTTGCCATTTCTCTCTTCGCTGAAAGAATTTTTATCCAGAGAGACATTGCTTTCGTAAACACCAAGATCAACTCGCTCATGAAAAACGATGAACTTCAGGTTTCCGGTCGTATCCGCAGGTCTGTTGTCACAACTCCGAAGCCGGTTCTTGATGCTTTGATGAAACGCCAGAAGGCCGTGAAGCAGGAAATTTCAACTCTTCAGTCTGCCATTGGCATCCAGTCTCTTTCGCCACTTGTAACTGTCAGCCAGATTGCTGCGAGTTCATCTGCGACTCTCATTTCTTTCACCTCGAAAGAAGGAGATATTCAGGCGACATTCATGGCCGAAAATGTTGAAGAATTGAATACCCTTAAAGAACAATTTGAAAGAAGTGCACTCGGCGAAATCCAGGCCGTTGTTGATGTGGGTGCCAAACAACTAACCGTGACAGCGAGGGCGAACTAAATGGAAGACCTGACCGTCACCACCACCACTGTTCCTCTCTTTAAAAAAATAGATAAAGCTGTCTTCGAGGCCATCGATAAATTCAAGCAGACTCCGAACTACACGATGGTTCAGGATTTCTATAACGGGTTTGAGGAAGAACAACAAAAAGTTCTCAAGGCCATCATCATCCTCGTACTCTTTAGTCTTCCGGTTTTTTTCATAACGGTTCTTTTCTGGCAAAATGCCAGCATCCAGAGCGAACTCGATACCCGAAAGTCCATCGTGCGTGAAGCTCAGCGGATCATTGGCCAGAACCAGGGCCTACGTGACGTGAGTCCTCAGATCCTCTCTCAGAACCCGATCGACTCTGATTCTATGATGACGTCACGACTCTCAAATCTCCTGAGTGCTGCCGGAATCGACCTGACAAAAATTCAGGTGAGTAATTTCAGTTCGACATCTATCACCAGCAACATCATGCGCTCGGAAGCGGACTTCGCTTTTAATAATGTCTCTACCGATGAGTTGATGAATATTTTTACGAACATGGTCCAGAGAGATAAGTTCCGTATCGAAAGTGTGAGCATAACAAGAAACGCTGATTCCAATATGCTTCAGGGTCAGTTTCACGCCGTTCACTTCAGCTCGTTCTCCAATCAGGAGAATCAGTAATGGCCTCACAAACTTCGTCAGAGATTGCTTCACTTGATGATATTGAATATAAGAGTAAGTTCAAAATTTACTTCTACATCCTCGGCTGCGGATTTCTTTTCACGATGGCATTCCTCAATTTTTATCCCGTCGGCGATAAGCTGAAAGGCATCCTTCGGAAACAACTCTCCGGCACAAGCTGTAATCCTGATTACGATGAACTCCACTTCGAATGGCTTATGCCGAAACTCGTCGTCACAGATCTCATGCTTCCTGCAAGTTGCTTTGATCGCCAGGGCGATCCGATCCGTCTCTCGCACGTGACGATCAATTACAACCTGATTAACTTCTCACCTTTTGGTCTTCCTTTCCGTATTGAGACTTCGATGAAGGGCCAGCCTCTGAGCTTCTATTTCGTTCAGGGTATCGGCAAGCAGATGATCCGCTTGAAGGATCAAAAAATCACTCTCTCTCGCCTTGAAGGCCTCACTGGCTCGTTCAAACTGTCCGGCACTGTGATGACAGATCTTTCTTTATTAATGGAAGGCCAGAAAATGTCTACAGTGAGTTTCAAACTCGCTTCTGAAGATTTCCAGATCCCTTCACAAAGTATTGAAGGCCTCAACATCCCAACGATGAAATTGAATAAGTTTTATATCGAGGCCATCGGCGCCGGCGGCAGCCGCGTGAATGTGGACAAAATTATCATTGGTGACACTGATTCTCCGATACGCGCCAATTTCAAAGGTAAAATCGATCTCAGACAAGGTGCTATTGGTTTCTCACCTCTTGATCTGCGCGGCGAAGTCGCCTTCTCTAACGCGATTAAAGAATCCCTTCCTCTTCTTGATATGATGTTCCAGTCATTCAACCAGAAAGATGGCTTTTACCAAATCCGCCTTGGTGGTATGTTGGCAAAACCAGTTCCTTCCGCTCCTTAAGGACCTTACTCATGATGAACGATCATCTCAAGAAGGCGTTGCAGTCTTCTGCTCATAAAAACGGACTCACTGCAGTCATGGACTATGCCGTCTTCCCTGCCGGAAAACTCTTCAGGCCACGCCTGGTGGAGGCAATGGCCACCGATCTTGGTGGAGGCCTCACGCAGGATACGATTCATCTCGCCTGTGCACTGGAACTTCATCACGCTTACTCGCTTGTTCACGACGATCTTCCAAGCATGGATAACGATCTCGTTCGTCGCGGTAAACCAGCAACGCATGTTCAATTCGGTGAATGGAAAGCGATCCTTGCAGGAGATGCTCTTCTGATTTCATCATTTCATGAACTGACACACATCCGTCATCCCGAGGCACAAACACTCAATCGACTTTTCACCTGGGCAACCGGAGCGAAAGGCCTGATTCTTGGGCAATATCTTGACCTGGAAGCAGATGGAAAACTTCCCATGAGTGATGTTCTTCGTGTTCATGAATTAAAAACGGCACGCTTGATTCAGATCGCGACTCTCGGTACTCATATACTTCATCGCAAAACTAAGAACTATAACGATACAAAACATTTCCTGCGTCTTGGCCGCGATATCGGGGTAACATTCCAGCTGCTCGACGATCTCGGCGAACTCACTGAGCGGGAAATCTCGGCACACGAAAAATTGATCAATCCTTTTATCATCACACCGGATGCAGCACTACTTGCTCTTAAAACATCCCACAAGCGGTATAAAGATATCGTCGCAAAGAACCGCCTGGTGAACTTAGACAAATTGATGAAGGCCTACTTCAAGGAAGGACAATCAAAACTGGAATTGAATTTTCAGAATGTTCGCTCGTACGCAGGAAGGTCTGTGATTTCTGAACTTGAAAAGTGGATTACCACTTACGTTTGAATTTAATTTCATGAATCAGATCCAGGGCCTCAAGAATTTTATATCTTGGTGAATTTTCCATCACTTCATTGTTTGTCAGCGCATCTTCTTCACCATCAGAGATTTGAATCTGATCAGCACTTTTCATCACCGCTCGCGCTTCAGGTATTGATAGTTTTTCTTCGAACAAAAGTTTTTTAATCCGAAGAATCGTCTCGATATCTTTCTTGGCGTAGAGTTTCTGGCCGGAATCAGACGTAACCGGGCAGATATCGTCGAACTCTGTCTCCCAGAAACGAATGACATATGGCTTCACCCCGGTAATCGGGGTGAGCTCTTGAAATTTGAAATTTGATTTATTAGGGATCATTCAATCAATGATAGCAGGATTAAATCCTATTCGTCATTGTCGTCGTCATCTGAACTGTCACCATAGTTAGTGTCATCTTCATTGTTCAGGAACGAGCTGAGAGCTCTCGGCTTCGCTTCCTTGACCGGAAGAGCTGTGTTTTCATTTCCGTTCTCATCGAGACGGTGAGCGTACCGCTCAGTGATGTCCTCTTTGAGAATTTGCGATGGTTTAAAGGTAAGAACCCTACGTGCATTGATTGGCATAGCTGAGCCAGTCTGCGGGTTTCTTCCGATGCGAGTTGCTTTGTCGCGAATAGAGAAATTTCCGAATCCGGAAATCTTCACTTTCTCGCCCTTAGCAAGAGTGTCCTTGATCACTTTGAAGACGAGATCTACAAGTTCAGCAGCTTCCTTCTTCGAGAAACCCGCTTCTTTGTAGATACGCTCTACGATGTCTGCCTTCGTCATGCTCATTGAATTCTCCCACTAGTTTTCAAAAGCTTATCGCCATTATTTACTAATTATTAATAGGTTAGCAGGAAAAGAAATGATTTCAAGGGAAAAAAAAAGCCCCAAGCACCGTTTTATCGATACTTGGGGCTTAAAATAAGCAAAGTTTGTTTATTTCGTCGCTTCGTAGATCGCTTTGAAGGCCGTGAAGTCATGAACCGCGAGCTCAGAAAGCATTTTACGGTTTATGTTGATGTCTTTTTTCTTCATGCCATTAATAAATTGCGAGTACGAAGTGCCGAGCATACGAGCTCCAGCATTGATACGGACGATCCACAGTTTGCGAATGTCACGCTTCAGGAGACGACGACCGATGAATGCATAGTGAAGCGCGCGACGAACAGTTTCAGATGCGTGCTTGTACTTTGTTCTTCTGTCGAAGTGGAAACCTTTTGCAAGTTTCAGAACTTTATTACGACGTTGGCGGGCCTTAAAACCCCGTTTGACTCGTGCCATGTGGCTCTCCTTCTTCGCTTACTGGGGGAAATTGCTTTCTCTTAACCCAGTTTCACTACTCTCAAAGTTATTTCTACTTATGTAGAAATATATAAATTTTCGCCAGAGGCGAAATCAAAAATCAGACTAAGTAAGGGATACAAGAAGCAGCGTTATGGTAATCACCAGAGTGAACGTAACCAGCTTTGTTTTTGTCAGATTTAGAACGTGATGATTTGTTCACGAGCAAGTGACGGTGATGCGCCTTCTTGATCTTGATTTTGCCTGTAGCAGTTACGCGGAAACGTTTCGCAGCCGCACGCTTTGTCTTCATTTTTGACATATATCGCTCCTAAAGCAGTAAAAAATAGCATTCGTAAAAGAGTGCACGAAATTAACACGATCAAAGTACTAGATAAAGTGTTTTCTAGAGGCTTATTTGCCTTTCTTACCCGGAGCGACCATCGCAATCACTCGGTTACCCATGAACTTTTGAGGAGATTCAATCACTGCACCTTTCTCAAGGACAGCCCTCATGATTTCGTCAAACTTCGCGAGACCGATCTCTTTGTGGGCCATTTCCCGACCACGAAACTGCATCAAAAGCTTCACCTTGTCGCCGTGATCGAGGAATTTCTCGATGTGATTAAGCTTCACTTCTAAGTCGTGTTTCTCAATATTTGGACGGAACTTAATTTCTTTAACTTCGATGACAACTTGCTTCTTCTTCGCTTCAGCAAGTTTCTTCTGGATCTGGTACTTGTACTTACCGTAATCCATCATTTTAACGACTGGTGGAACTGCATTCGGAGATATTTCGATCAGGTCCATTCCTTCAGAATCGGCCATCAGGCGCGCCTGGGCGAGTGTTACCACTCCGTAGGCCTTACCATCATCACCGATGAGCCGAATTTCGTGCGCACGGATTCTCTCGTTTACACGTGGCTCTTGAACTTTCTCGCTTATAACCCACCTCCATTAGATTTCGGGGTATTAAAATAAATCAAAAATTACAACGCTTGGAATAACCTGACAAACTAAAAAAATGATTCAATCGTGAAGGATTCCCTCGGCAGTGAGTCTCAAATTGCCATCTTCGATCCTTCTGCTGAGACGCAAGCAGACTTTTTTGCGACTCTGCCCCCTGAGACTGGCCAGTTCGGTTAACATGCCCTCCCAGCTCCCCTGTGAGAGGTTTTTTCGCTCGACCGGCATGGAACTCAGGTCCCAGAGCCGGGCAGTAAGAGTGGCCTTTACAGGCCCAATGACGGGTCTTGCCACCAGACAGGCCCCATCAGGAAAATTCTCAAAAAAGATATAAACGCATTCTTCTTCCAGGTCGTAACCTGACGCTTCGAGCTCACGATCAATGGCCAGGCATAGCTCGGCGTAATCCTGCCCCCGATGGTCAGAGGTCAGGCTCAGGAGACGAAGATTGGGAAGAAGAGAATTCATCAAACCTTATTGAACTTGAGATTAATCGCAACCTGATCGTTCAGATCGTGGATAAATTTCTCGATGGAGTCGTCGAGCTTGTGCGCGTCCACGACTTTGTATGTGCGGTCGTCGTTACGGTCAATAACTTTTTGGCTCACGTGATAAACAAGAGTTTCCTTGATGATCGGAACAGCAAAGGCCTCTGGATACTTGATCACGCGGCCGTGTTCCTGCTCAAGCTGGAAGAGTTCTTTCGCGACAGAAATAAATTTATCCTGCGTGAAACTTTCGTTCGCCAGATACTTCACCGTTAAAGCCGAAATATAATAGGCTTCGTAAAGATACGAGAGGGCCGTTGAATAACGGCGGACTTTGGTGGCAATCTGATACAGATCCTGAGTCGAGAGTTTCATCGCTTCTTCGAGGTCTTTGATCTCGCGCCCGATGGCATAAGAGATAATTTTCACGGCCTCTTTGATCATATCTTTTACGTCAGGAAGATAGAATTCGTATTTGAGCTCTTTGCGCTTGTTCATGAGAAAGCGCGTAAGCTGCATTCCATCCTTGATCGATCCATTGAAGACGTTGAACCAGGTCGAGTTGATGATACACGGAACAAGGAAGTGATGAAGGATCATGTTCTTGTGGAAGAGGACTTCAATACGATGCTCAGATTTGATAGCGTAGAAAACCTGGTTGAGTTTTTCGCGCTTTAAAACTTCAATTTTTTTGTTACTGATAAAGAGATCCAGGGAACTTCTCAGTGAGTCTTCAAAAGCGTGAAGAGTCAGTGAAGGTGTCATCGGAATTTTCAAGGCAGCACAATACTCGATCACATCTCGGGCACGGTCTTCGATCTGCTTCCACGTCAATGCACCTGATGGTTCATCCAGCATGATGAGTGCCAGGAGAGATGAAGGTGTGATTGGCATGTTCTTACCAACGGCAGTGAAACAGCTGAAAGCGAGACTTTGTGTCGCCTCTTTCAAGTCACCCTTGAATCCTTCGACAACAATTCCATCCCCAAAATGCAGGTGAATGGTTCCGAGCCGTTTATTGAAAAGCTTAAAAAGTTTAAAGAGCTGAGTGCCGGATTCCGGAACTTTTTTCCCGCCGCCGAGCTCGCGGGCGTGAGCTTTTTCTTCAGGGATATGTTCGTGCGCAATAGAAACCGGAATGAAAAGAAGAGGCTTACTGTCTTTCAGGTAAGAGTGAGCTTCAAGCAGCATCTGGAAGAGTCCGTACTTCGGTTTCAGAAGTTTTCCGGTACGTGTCCGGCCGCCCTCGAAAAAGAATTCCACTATCTGGTTTGTTTCAAGAAGATAGTAAATATAAGCTTCGAAAGTCAGCTTGTAGAGCTGATCAGAAGTGAAGGTCCGGCGAAGGAAAAAGGCGCCGCCCTTTCCAAAGAACTGACCCATCGGAAAAACGTTCAGGTTAATACCGGCCGCTATGCGAATGAGAGCATCGAATTTTTTATAAACGGCATATGTGATGGCCACGTAATCAGCATGCGACTGATGGTTGGGAACGAGAACGATATGATACGTCTCCTTCATCTTATTCAGGTCCATGCCTGGAGGATGCTCGAGATTCACACCGTCATAGAGGTTTGCAAATGTAGCATCGATAAATTTCACAGTCGACTTCACCAGTGTTGGTGAAAATTCTCCGTGAATTTCATGGAATATTTTTTTTACTTTCGTCAGGTCATTAGGGCGCTCTTTGAGGCGCTCCGCGAGCCTTGGAAAATTAATAACGGAAGAGAGAGCTTCGTTCATGCAGCCTTAGAGGTTAAGTCCGTGAGGTTTGGACTCCATCATACCAGAGGCAGACATTTCCATGAACCGGGCATTCTTGTTGATGTCGGAAATTGTATTCGCATTCAGGTACGTCATACCCGAGCGTATGCCTCCGCACATCTCCATGATGATATTTTCCACTGAGCCTTTGCATGACACCCAACGTGCCTCACCTTCGGCCGCCATTCCAGTCGGAAGCTCGCCTCTCCATGAAACCTGCGCATCTTTTGATGCCATTCCGCGGTAGCGTTTTCTTCCGCCCTCAATTTCACCCGGAGTTTCGAGACAACCGGAGAGCATTGATCCCAGCATGACAGTTTCAGCACCGGCCGCGAAAGCTTTCACCATGTCGCCGCTGGTTTTAATTCCACCGTCACCGATCACAGGAATGTCATAGCGACGGGCCTCAAGCACACACATCGCAATCGCCGTGAGCTGCGGAACTCCACAGCCTGTGATGATACGAGTGGTACACATAGAGCCCGGACCGATTCCGACTTTAACTGCGTCAGCTCCATGTTCAATCAGACCGCGAACACCTTCCGGCATTGCCGTGTTACCAGCAATCACATCAATATGAGGATATTTCTTTTTTACGTAGTCGAGAGTCTCGAACATCATCACAGAATCACCATGAGCAATGTCGATTGTGAGAATGTCGGCACCGGCGTCAACGAGGAGATCAGCGCGTCTCATGCCGTCTTCTTTCACACCAATGGATGCTGCTACTGGGAGTCCGAGAGGCTTAATTTTTTCTCTCATGAGCTTAACTTGTCTGACTTGTTCTTCGGCCGACATAAAACGGTGAAGAATGCCGAGGCCTCCGAGTTCTGCCATCTTGATCGCCATCCCTGCTTCAGTGACAGTGTCCATATTGGCAGAGATGATCGGAGTTTTCAGTGCGAAGTTTTTTGTGACACGTGCATCGAGCTGAGGAGCACGACGCGAGTTCATCTCAGAATGTTTCGGCATGAGAAGAACATCATCGAACGTAAGACCGCGCGAGCGTTCAATAATATCCTGGGCATTGAAGATCAGGGACATGAGCTTTCCTTGTTATGTTCTAAGAAGAGGTATCTTGCCAAAAAACAGGAGGGTTGGAAACGGCCAATGAGTATCGAACTCGCTGAATTCAGGTCGATACGGAGTAGAAAACTCAAGCTTTTCCCCTTCTGACCCGAAGAGAGGGTGTGAGGTACACATGAAAACGAGTTTTTCTTTTCTGATTCTGGCTTTGGTTTTTTCCTGTTCAAGTGCTCAGCGCGGACCTTCCGGTAGCGGAAATGTACTGAATAAAGCGCAGGTTTATTTTGAATTTCTGGATTCAGGATTAGATGAGAGTAAACAAAACTATGAAGTTTACGCAGAAGTTTTCAGCAGCTCACCCGATTCAATTAAAATTATCCAGGTCGTGGTTGATGGTCAGAAAAAAGACATCATTCCTGTTAAAAAAGATGATGGTCGTTATTTTATCAATGCGAAACTTCCCTACCACCTTCCGATTCAAAGCACGCTCTTCTTTGTGAAAATGGAAGATGGAAAAAGCCGTTACATTGAACTTGAATGTACACGCGAAGAACATTGTCTTCAGGACTAGATTAAATTTTTCATTTTAAGACAAAAAAAACCCGCCTTTCGGCGGGCTTTTTTTAATTACTCATCATCTTCTTTTTTTTGATCCTTAGGATCTGGAATCGATCTCAAATATCCGATGAGATCTTCACGTTGTTGTGGAGAGAGGTTCATCATTCGAGGCATGTTTCCAGTCATTACCTGCAGAAGCATTTGCTTCTTGAAAGGAGCGAGTTCAGCTGGTTTATCGAATGGAATCGCAGGAGCTTCGCCCGAACCGTCGTGACAACCAACACATGATGAAACCGTCGGGCTTGCACCTGTTGCAGGAGCTGCAGGTGCAGCTACTTCTGCTGCAACTTCATCAGGTGCAGCTGTCGAAGGTGTAGGTGTTGCTGCTCCACCAGTACATGTTGTGAGAACATCAGCTTTTGAAAGAGCTGTGAACATCTGCATGTACTTCGCAGAATCTTCGTCAGTGAAGCCGCCGTTATTGCCAAGGTCTGCGCCGATGTATTCTTCGGCCATTCCCGTAGACTGCTTGAAATTTTCCCAATTGTTATTCACAAGATTTCTGCAGTTTTCAGGAGTCATCGCAAGAGACATCGTTCCAAGAGCAGAGGCAGACATCTTTGTATCATTTTGTGAACAGACACTCTCCCAAAGTTTCCCGAGGGCCATGAGCTTCACAACGTTTGGTGAAGTCAGATCGCAACCGCGGACTTTCGAAAAGTCTACGAAGTCCATCGAGCGTCCGTCAGAAACTCTTGAACGGCGGACAGAATAATTTTCGTCCCCATTATCATCCACCTGCTGAGACATCCAAACGACACTCCTTCCGTCAGAATCAAAAGACGGATAGTACGCGTTACCGGAGGTCTGATTTGAGATACGAGTGAGGTCATTCGTTCCGAAGTCGTAGGTGAAGACATTCATGTTGTGTGAATCCTGCGGCGGCTGGGCATACCAGTTTACAGCAGACGGCGTCGTAGGAAGTGAGTTCATTGAGAAGACCACTTTGTTATCATCCGGAGAGAACTCCATCTTCGAAGTGGCAAAGCCCATGTCTTTTTTCACTCTACACTCAGACCTGCCACCAACTTGGACAACTTCATAAATGATTGTTGTGCCCGTCGTGTTGCTATAGGCAGAAAGTAGTTTCCCATTCTTCGACAGGATCGGCGTCTTGATTGAGGTTCCAAGGTTTGAGCAGAGTTCTTTCGGCTCTCCGCTTGTCGATAAGAGAGTTTTCGTTCCTTCCCCAGAGATCTTGAACGTGTACTCTTTGTACATGAGGTTTGATCCACCGGTTGAAGTATCGGTGATACCGCGATATGTAACTTGCTTACTTCCAGCAGGGCCTGGCACAGTATTAAGAACGCCGAGAGAATGGTAAACACCGTCGAGCCGCCCTTCTTCATTCTCGTTGATCATTTGGCTGCCCATGCTGACGCCATTTCGGTCGAGGAAGTTCATAGTAGGAATGACGATGAACTGCCCATCCGGAGTCGGAACTCCGTCGTAGGGACCAGGAATCTGTCTCGTACTTCCGTCACGCATATTCATTGTGTAGTTAGCACCTTCGATAATCACTGACATCTCGTCACGTGTATCAGACGGCCCGGTTCGCCAGATCGGCTTGAAGAAGTAATCTGGAGTCCGCCCTCGAAGAGAAACATCATTAAGAAGTGGTTCTTTACGGAGGTTACACTCTGCCGGCACGTCCTGCGCGAGAGCGTTCAATGAGACTGCGAGGAGCATAGAAAAACGAATTGTATTTTTCATGACTATTTTCCTAATTGAGTTGTGATGGTATCGCGGTATTGAGATTCACCCATGAGCCCAGGAAACACGTTCCCCTTGATCTCTCCGTTTTTGTAAACGAAGAACGCCGGATAGTGCATGGTTGAGTCACGGTAAAAGAGCTCAAGGCTTGAGTTCTTTCGAACTTCAACACTTGCAATCTTGCGGCTCTTGAGAAAATCTTTCGCCACTTTGTCCGAAGCAAACGGATCCATTACCCAGAGCACAGGAAGCTTGAGATCTTTGGCAACTTTTTCGATCCGGGAAATCGCTGATGCTGAGTGCTGCATGCCTGGTGACCAGAGACCGATGATGCCTTTCTGGTTGTTCATCAATTCTTTGAGGAGTTTTGTATCGTTGACCCCTTTCTGATTTGAAAACTGATTGTGCGCATAGAGGTTCAAGGTACCTTTACACTTTTTATCAAACACAACTTTCTGAGCGTTACCCGGATTCATGAGAGTTGCGGTCTCAATCCCGTTAGATTCCTCAACGACAATCCAGTGAGCGAACTTGTTCGTGCGCTTCAGAAGACCCATCGTCCCTTCAACAGTGACATGGCCCTTCCACTCGCCAACTGCGCCCCAGTTTTTCTCGAGTTCGGTGATCTTTTTTTTGCACGTGAAAGAATTATAAGTTTCTTTCGGCGTGAGTAGCGGTATCGCTGCGGCCATCTGACTCAAGAGTAGGATGGCAAGGGCAAATTTTTTCATTGAGGCGCTCCAATCTGGCTTTTAATCCAGGCGTTCATATAAATGTTCTCTTCTTTAGTAACTGAAGTCATTCCGTTCAGAGGCATGGCACCTGGAAAGTGATCCGGACGCGTAATTCGGTCCTGGATTCTTTCTGCGAGTTTCGTCAACTGCCCTTGAGGAGAACGAATGGCCGCACGCAGAGTTTGGATGTTTTTGAATGGAATGACAGGAGCACCACCAACGGTATACCCAATGCGAGGGCTCGTAGCATTGTGGCATTGAGCACAGCGCTTGTTGAAAGCTTCCTGTGCCTGAAACTGAATGACGTTGGCGCCGAGACTTTGAGCATCAATAATTCCGGTCTCCCGGGCATCACGTTTCTCACAGAGAAGTTGGGCATCGTTTGTTAATTGTTGTCTCAAAGAATCGTCTTCGAAAGCCCCCCTGCTGAGAGCGGAAAGTGCCTCACACTTACTGCCTCCACGCGCAGTCGCTTCGGCTTCAATCGATGCGAGATTTTCAGAGCTCAGGAAATTTGACCTAAAATTTTCATTGACCCCATACGAGGTAGGATCAACAGAAGTAGAGAGTGTTGAGACGGGAACCCCAAGAGGCTCGAGGAAGTAGCGAAGCATGCCCATTTGATCAGCCGCGGGTTTTCTAATGGCAGCGTCTTTGACGAAACCGGCACCAGGAACAACGCTTTGAACTGGAGAATCCGCAGGAGCTGCTGCAGCACCGACACTTCGCTGAACAAATAAAGTTTCGCGCGCCAAGCGATCTTCTTCATTTCGTCCCTGGGCTTCAGATGTGATTTTTTGAAGAGTCTGGATATTGAAGTTTGTGATTTCTTCCCGGGAGAGATTCGGAAGTATCCCGTAAAAATAGTCTCCCGCAAGTTTCCCGAACCAGTCAGGAACAAAACCACTCATGTTACAAGAATTCTGAAGACCAGCGAGGATGTATTTAAATTTAGGATAAAGAGAGTGCTTGCCGTAAATTTTCGTCTGCTGGCACTGTTGTCTTTCCTGCAGCTTCTGGAAAAGTCTGGTGCTGATACCACCATCTGCAGATGACTGAACTCCCTGATCGGTGAGGAACTTTCTGACATAGCTCGGTTTAGCAGCAAGACTATTCGTAACTTCATCATTGGTTTCAAGCGGTGTCAGATACTGAAGACGGTTGCCAGGCTCACGAACGGCGGTTTTGCCGATGAGTGCCGTGTACCAGTTCAGCTGAGGAGTATCTTTTACTAAAGTGTCACGGGATGAAGGGATAGATCCGGGTATTTCTGAATCCCAGTTTGGCTTCGAGGGATCTCCGTGACAAATGGTGCATGCCAGACCATCGTTATGACTTGGCGGCTTCTGGCCATCGCGGGAGAAAGAAAGTTCCTGATAATCGAATTTTTTCTTCTCCGGATTCCAGAAAGAGATTTCGATATTATTAAATCCACGCTGACCTGCTTCTGTATTAAAAGACAATCGAACATCCCCATTCGGAGAAGTCAGGATGACCCGGGGATTATCAACGGATGCCGTCTGAAAGCTTCTGCTCTCACCGATAAAAATAAAATTCGAAGTCATGGTTCTCGGGAGTTCTTTCAGAAAATCTTCCACCGATCTCATCTGACCCGCACGGGCCACGAGATCCTTAACCTGAACTGCGGTTTGTTCAAGCGGCGCAGGACAAGAATCGGCCACAACCACGGGGCTGATAAATAAGAACAAGAAGACAAATTTCTTCACGGACACTCCTTCGTCTTTCTTATTCTAGTATTAGTGGTAAAATTCCCTCATATGATAAATTATTCCTCATTCTTGACTGTTTTAGTCCTGTGCCTCAACCTCTATGCTGCCGGTGAATTCTTTACCGATCATCAAAAGGGACTTCCTCTCATCCACAATGCTCAGGGAAAAAAAACCTGGGACGATCTGGTCACTGAGTTCAAGAAAACCGGTGACTCACGCCTAATTTCTCTGGTTCTGGGATCTCAGCCTGAGGCAGGAATTTACCATGCTGAGAAGGCCATTCATCTATTTGATATGCTCAAAGCGCGTCCGGTGGACTTCATGAAGTCCGAGGAAGTGAAGGCCATAAACTATGCCTGTGTCTTTTATTATCTCATTCCGCCGACCAGGTTCATTCCCTTCGGTGATGTTGAAGATGCAATGTCAGCAAAAGTTA
This sequence comes from Bacteriovorax stolpii, assembly GCA_945883845.1. GTDB lineage: Bacteria > Bdellovibrionota > Bacteriovoracia > Bacteriovoracales > Bacteriovoracaceae > Peredibacter. The sequence goes on from CAMCYI010000017.1 coordinate 60,687, forward strand.
GCGGAAAAGATGATCAAAAAGTTTCCCAGTTCAGGCTGGAAGCGAAAAAATATCACAAGAAACTTAGTGATCCCAAAGTCGAAGTGCCTTCACCATGTGAAGTGACTGCATCGAAGTAATCCAGGAGAATAAGAAATGAAAATGACAGTCGTGATGGTCCTCTTTGTAGGAGTCCTCACCTATTTTTTTGGATTGCAGGACAAGGGATTTAAACTCAAGCGTGGCGTGGCCGCTGCACCAGTGATTCTTTCTCCGGAAGTCTTTGATGCTTTTCAAAATTACTGTGTGACTTGTCACACTCAGTTTGAAAACGAACAGGCGATTCTCAACAATAAAAGAAACATCTATAACCGCATCGTCTGGCTAAAAGAGACTCCGGATACTCCTCCGAAAATCGCCATGCCTCGCGGAGCTGCCCGCATGGAGTTTAAGGACATTGATCCGGTTGTATATGAGGCGATGTTGAATGCGATGTCTGTCCCTGATTCCCGTCCACAGCAGAATCCTAATGTCGCTAAACTGATTGTACCTGAAGGTTTCACCGTCGAGCTTCTTGCTACTGTTCCAGGTGCCCGCTCTATCGTGCTCGGAGATGAAGGCATGATCTTCATTGGCACAGGCGGATTTGCCAACCCGCTCGAGCGTATTTATGTCATCTGGGATAAAAATAAAAATGATCAGATCGAAAAAACAGAAATCAGAATCATTGCTGATAATCTCCAGAATCCTAACGGTGTTGCTTTCCGCAAAGGAACTCTCTTTGTCGCTGAAGAACATCAGATTGTCCGGTACGACAACATCACTCAATGGGTGAAGTCGACTGACTCTACAATACTCCTCACATCTGCTCAATCTAAGATCGTGACTGATGACTTTCCGAAAGAAGGTGGTCACTCCTGGAAGTACATTCGATTCGGAAAAGCTCCGAACGATAACCAACTCTACTTCACCGTAGGTGCTCCCTGTAACGTGTGTCTCTCAGCTGGATCTGCTGCTATATACCGTGTGAACGTGGATAATGGTCAGCAGGAAATGTACGCTGAGGGTGTACGAAATTCTGTTGGATTTGATTTCCATCCACAAAACGGTCAGCTCTGGTTCACAGATAACGGCAGGGACAGTCTCGGAGATAATTTTCCTCCGGATGAACTGAACGTGGCCACAGCAAAAGGTCAGCACTTTGGATTTCCTCATTGTCACGGGATGCAGGATCCAGCAGGCCGAGATAAAGACCCGCAGTTCAATCGAGGTGAAGACTGCAAGAAGTATCAGCAGCCTGCTCAGGCACTCGCTGCTCACGCTGCTGCCCTTGGATTACGCTTCTACACCGGCACTCAGTTTCCATCTCAATATCGCAATCAGATTTTCATCGCTGAACATGGTTCATGGAACCGCTCGACGTATTCTGGTCACCGCGTGAGTCTTGTGACAAAAGATGCCACTGGTAAAATGACTTACACGCCTTTCATCGAAGGATGGGTTCAGCCTGGAAATACCCGCTGGGGTCGTCCGGTGGATGTTGAGGTTTTATCAAATGGCGACATGCTGGTGAGTGATGATGGTGTGCCGGGGTCGGCAAATAGCGGATCGCTTTATCGGATTCGTTACAGTAAATAATTCACAAAAAAAAGGCCTTCGCGAGAAGGCCTTTTTTTAATTAAAATCTGCATCCTCTGACATATACGAGATTTACCTGATGGCGATCGTTTAATCCTGAAACACTAACGATTGTTTCGATGAGAGTCTTTCCTTTCTTCCCGCTTGCCTGAAGGTGAGTCAAATAGCCGCCACCTGAAACAAGATTGAAAACAACTTTTGAATTATCTTTCAGTCGAGGAGAAAGGAGTGGAGGTAATTCGCCGTTATTCAGAATGAACCCATCTCTGATCTGGAGTTTTTTAGCAAGTTCCATCTTTTGTGCGATCGTTATTTTTCTCGAGTTTGTAATATCAAGGATGAGACAATCGACTTCCCCATCTTCTAAACCAAGACCCGGATAAGAAAGCATTAGTGTGGGTGCAGAGTGAGTTTCAAGATTAAGTGAAATGACACCAAGATCATCAATCGTCTGGTCGACCTGAGCAAAAGCTCCGAATGATATAAAGAGAGAAAGGAATAAGAATTTCATATGGGCTCCTTGGCGTTAACTTCTCTCATGGTTATAGCAGTTCCCGGATTTGGTTCAATTTGATAAACACGACTTACACGATAGGTCTTTGCCTATGGCCTCTGTTTTGCTATAAAATCGGGATGAAAGAGAGCTTCCGGAGATTCTCACAGACTATTTCTGCACATATGGGCTCCCCCTGGGCCTTTGCTTTCGCGTTGAGTATCGTTCTTATCTGGGGATTGTCCGGGCCATGGTTTGATTTCTCTGATTCCTGGGAACTGATTATTAATACCCTGACGACCATCATCACTTTTCTGATGGTTTTCATCATTCAGAACAGCCAAAACAGGGACATGCGCTCGCTCCATTTAAAACTGGATGAACTTATCAGGGTTACAAAAGAAGCGCGAAATCGAATGGTCTCTCTAGAAAATATGTCTGAGGAAGAACTTGATAAATTTGCGGATGAATTTAAAAACCTCGATCCGGATGACGTATTGATCCTGAGACCAAAAACTGAACCCGTTGATGATATTCCAGACAATAATCCCCAGTCCCAAGACAGGCCAAATCACAAATCTGAATAATTTACCCAGTCTGCTCTCCTCGCTCCGATTCCGATTATACTCCTTCCCATGAAAATCCTTTTTATCTCGATCCTCGCTGGCGTCATGCTGTCTTCCTGTGGAAGTAACGATGCAGAAGTAGACGCGAAATCAGAAACCCGAAGCAATGTGAGAAAGCCCGTAACTTATCACGCCACTGTGACGAGTTCATTTAAGGTCACGCAGAAAGAGATCACTTTTCTCAAGGACACTCAGGATTCTGAACGTGACAGTAAGGGCTCATGTTTTGTTGAAACGAAGAAAGGTGCAGTTCATACTTTTCGACTTTATGAGAATGAACTTTACCTGACAGTTCAGGGACGGGAGCTTGGACTTACAAGGCAGAGCGGTCGTCCTTATTCATTAACGGGAATATGGGTGAATAACTCTGACGATGGCGTGATGAAGATTCGTCTGGAGATGACTATCAATCAGGCAGCTCAGACCATTAAGATCCATGCAGCCTGCTCAAAGAAAAAATAAAACTGATTTTTAGTTGTCGTGCTTGGCATGGAAGTTTTCAATCGCTCCTGCCATCAGCATTGAATGCGCTCGTATTTTACGGAGTGCCACGACCATATCTGAATACGTAAGTGCTGTGACCGGCGCGTAGGCACCTTTTGAAATACGATCAAGATGTTTCTCTCTCATACTATCGGCCCAGAGCTGGAGCTCGGTCGATTTACTTTCAATTTTATCCATATCAAGTCCTTCGGCGCTGTCGAGCCCCTTCACCACGAGCTGGAAGAATTCCCAGACCTCATCGAGGAATTGGAAGAATTCAGTGCGGCTGTCACCAGAAAGGGTTTCTGTACCTTTGAATCGCTCGCGGTAGTTCACAAGACGTTCAATATAATCTGCTACACTCTCAAGCTCATCAGCAATCTTGATCATGCTCTGGATCTGCTCACTCTGATGGTGAGACATGGGCTTCTCCATCACGTAACAAAGGAAGACAGTAATCTCTTTATGAATGTTATCCGTTATGCGTTCGTAATCGATGATCTTGGCGAGCTTCTTCATGTCTGCATAGTCTTCAAACCAGAACTCACGTGTGAGTCTGTACATGCGCTCAATAATTTCTTTCATCTTTCTGAGTTCAGATTCGGCTTGGGCCATGCTGGCCGCCGGTAGCATGATGGATGGATCGCCGAGGACGAGAAGGTGCGGAACTTCTTTTTCCTGACGTTCTGGAGTGAGCTTAGTCATGAGTCTCGCCAGCTGATGAACAAACGGAAGGAATATAATGGCGACGATAATGTTAAAGAGAGTGTGAGCAACTGCGATGTGAAGTGCAAGAGCAGAGAAGTGTCCGCTATTATCAGTCTGCATCGGATCAGTAGGAAGAATGTTTTCAACAACATGAAGGAATGGCTTGAAGAAAATATAAACGAGAACAACACCCGCAATTTTCATGAGAGCATGGGCACGAGCTGCTCGTTTTGCGTTGAGATTTGCACCCATACCTGCAAGGAATGCAGTAATTGTAGTTCCGATGTTTTCACCAAGAACAAACGCGATCGCCGTGTGAAACGGAAGTATCCCTGCGGTAGCTAGCGCCATTGTCAAACCCAGCATCGCAGTTGAACTTTGAACAACCATTGTCAGGAAACAGCCCATAAGGATCGAAGCAAAATATGATCCTGAAGTGCCGAGAGTGAAATAAGAAATCGACTCCATGAAAGCAGGACTTTCATGAAGAGAATTAAACGCGAGACCAAGGTAGTGCATACCGAGATAAACAAATCCAAGACCAAGAATGGCCTTACCAAGATGTTGCGAGCGTTCTGTTTTTGAGAAGAGACCCGGAATAAATCCGACACCAATAAGAAGAAGACCGAGTCGGCTAATTTTGAGAGCGATGATCCAGCCAGTGATTGTTGTTCCGATGTTCGCGCCGATAATAACGCTGATCGCCTGGGCAAGATTCATGAGACCGGCGTTTACAAAACCAACGGTCATCACAGTTGTGACAGATGAGGACTGAATGATACAGGTAACAAGGAGACCAACACCAACAGACATGATGCGGTTTTGAGTAAGAGAGTTGATAATCTTACGGATCACATCACCGGCCACTGCCTGAAGTCCATCTGACATGAACTTCATACCGAAGATAAAGAGGCCCAGGCCTCCCAGCAGCGTATAAATAATGGTGAACGCTTCCATCAAATCTCCTTCAATCTAATCAACAAGAGTCGCAAAACAAATCGGGATCACAATATAAAGAATCGTGTCACGAATAAGATAAAAAATAAAAAAATAAACAAAGGCTTTTGGGCCTTTTAAAAACAATTTCTCGAGCCCGAAATACTGGGCCTTCTTCGACATCGCCACCATAAACTTCGTCTTGCCCCAGTGTTGGAAGAAAAACGACAGCGCCCCGTCGATGCGGGTGTCAAAGGCAACAAAACGGGTTTTAATCCATAGTGACATAGTTCTGGTTTACCAAATGCTTGAAATTAACAAAACAACTCATAAAGAGATTGTTCAGATTGTGTCAAGAAAACAACCGGTTAGGCAAATATTAGTTAACTTCTGCCGCCAGGAATATCTTCGGTTTATGACATTTCCATGACAAATAAAATGCCTAAACCCGCTACAGTTTCTTTTATGTTAAACGGACTTAGATTATGGAACTTTGGCGCGGGCGTTCTTCCGGAGAACGTAAAGGCCGGCACATTCGTGCTGTCGACCTGTCAGCGCACTCTCGTTCTCTCTCTCCACGAGTTTCCTTTCGAAAAGATTGCTCTTTCTCCGTACCAGCTTTTTAAGGGCCAGGAAGCCTATTTCTTTCTCCTCGAAACTATTTGCGGACTCAAAAGCAAGCTGATTGGTGAAAACGAAATCGTGGGCCAGTTCAAAGATGCCTATAAACTCTATTCATCTAACATGCAGAAAGACACTTCTCTTCTTGTGATCCTCGAGAAACTGTTCAAAGATGCCAAGGATATCCGCACTCAATACCTCATCGGGATTTCTCAAAAGACATACGCTTCTCTGACTCGTCGTCATCTCATTCAAAGAGCGAAGGCCACTCATGTTGTCATTCTCGGTTCAGGTTCACTGGCCGAAGATCTGATCAATCAATTTAAGAAGAAAGCGACCGTCAGTATCTGTGCCCGGAACTCGGTTCGTGTAAACGAGCTCGCCCGTGAACATGGACTCAAAGTCATTCCATGGGATCAGCGTCATTCCCTCACGACTGAACCATTTATCGCTAATACCATTGGCCACCAGGAAATCCTCTTCAATGAATCTTTCTTTGAGAACTGGTCTACAACCAACGCTGATCGCCTTTTTGTTGACCTCGGAAGCCCTTCAGTGATCCGCACAAATCTTACTCTTTCTGAGGGAGTGGTGCGTCTTGAGGATATTTTCAACGAAGGTGCAGTGGTTGAAGAGCAAAAACGCGAACAAATCACTCTGGCCCGTCTGGCCATGCAGTCAATTACTGAAAAACGCCTTTCACTTTTCGAGGCAAAATTGCAGCGGATTCCCTCTCACCGCACTCCTCAATTCGCATAACCTATGAGACAGTTCTCATCCTATGAGAACTTACAAAATCGGCACCCGTGGCTCCCTTCTCGCGGTCACTCAATCCACCCTGATGAAAAACGAACTGGAAAAAATTTCTGGTGATAAGTTTGAACTCGTCCTCATCAAAACTCAGGGTGATGAAGTTACCAATAAACCTTTATGGCAGCTCGACGGAAAAGATTTTTTCACCAAGGAACTCGATGAGGCCTTGCTGAAAGGTGATGTTGATTGTGTAATCCACTCCTATAAAGATCTGGGATCAGTTCGCCCAGAAGGCATCAAGCTCGCGGCCGTTACGGAACGCAGGTTTGCCCAGGACGTCCTTCTCATCCCGCAGTCCAACGTTGATAAGCTCCGCAACTGGTCCGGGGAATTTATCGTCGGAACTTCGTCACCGAGACGGATTGCAAACCTCACTCATTCCCTTGCTGAATATTTGCCGTTCGTTGATTCTTCAAAAACTCTTCTTCGCTGTGAAACTCTTCGCGGAAATGTGAATTCCAGGATCCGTAAACTACGCGAAGGTCAGTATCACGCCATTACTCTTGCACTCGCTGGAGTTGAGCGACTTGCCTTCACGGAGAAATCGGCAGCGGAGCTATCTGAGATACTTCAGGGGCTTAATTATTTCATCCTTCCGCAGAGTGTTTTTCCGTCTGCAGCTTCGCAGGGGTCCCTCGGCATAGAGACCAGGGAGAACCGCGATGATAACGGCAAGCTCTTGTCAATCCTGTCTCAGCTTACACACGCTGAGACAGTCGAAGAAGTCAGACGAGAAAGAAAAGCTTTCCAGGAGTTCGGAGGAGGTTGTCATCTCGCTGTTGGCATTCATGTCAAAAAAATCGGCGATAAATATCTTCATGTTCACGCTGGTGAGGTTGATGGAAAACGTATAGAGCAGAAATGGCTCGAAGGTGTCGAGCTTCCGAAGATTGATCGACAGAAAAAATTATTCGTTGGCCTCGCCTCTGGAACAGCACCTCATTGTATCTACGATGAGTTCTTAAAAAAAGTTCCTCAGTCGCTGAAACTTAATCTGCTAAACAAGCACGTGTTTGTAACTTCAAGATACTGTCTGCCAGCGCTGAAAGAATCTGCAGAGTCAAAACCTCAAGGTGTCTGGGCCGCGGGAACTAAAACAGCTCGCGAGTGTGCAAAGGCCGGTATCTGGATCAACGGCACAAGTGACAGTCTCGGCACTGAAGACCTCCGGATGATTAAAACCTCACGCGCCCTTAGGATGATCCACAGTTCTCTGGATCAGGACTGGACTGTGCTGTCTCATGAAAGTGGAACAAGTGATCTAGGTTCAGTTGTGGGTGTGTACTCACGTGAGGAACAACAAGTTGATCCGCACTATGTAGAGAGTCTTAAGCGTGTGGGTGCTGCTTACTGGACGAGCTATCCGCAGTATCTTGCCTTCACGAATGCCTATCCCTTTATGCAAAACATTCTTCACTTCTGCGGTCTGGGTAAAACCTGGCAGGAGTTTCAGAAAAAAAATGTGGCGATAACTCCTGTTGCTTCCATGCAGGACTTTTACGGAATTCTTTCTTAAGGACATAATATGAACTCAAAAGAACTCTTCGAGAAATCTCTTAAATACGTACCAGGCGGAGTTCATTCTCCCGTCAGAAGTTTTAAAGGTCTTCACACCACTCCTCGTTTCATCAACCGCGGGAAAGGTGCTTTTATCTGGGACGAAGACGGAAAAGACTACATCGACTTCTGCATGAGCTTCGGACCCTTGATTCATGGCCACCAGGATCCGGAGATTAAGGAAGCCATTATCAAGGCGCTCGATAACGGATGGACTTTTGGTGCCTGTGAGAAATATTCTCTCGAGCTTGCCGAGTTCATCGTGAACAAGATTTCGTTTATTGAGCAGATCCGCTTCATGAGCTCAGGCACTGAAGCTGTGATGACGGCCGTTCGTCTCGCGCGCGGTATTACTGGTCGTCCAAAAATTATCAAGTTCAATGGCTGTTACCACGGGCATTTTGATGCCATGTTGATCAAGGCGGGTTCCGGTCTCGCTGGTGAAGCTGAGGCATCTTCTAAGGGTGTTACGGCTATGCAGGCCGGCGATACACTTATCTGCGAACTCGGAGACCTGGAAGAAGTGAAGCGAATTTTCGCTGATCATCCGGATCAGATAGCTGCGATTTTTATTGAACCATTGCCAGCGAATAACGGTCTCCTTATCCAGGAAGATTCATTTCTTCAAGGTCTGCGTGATATTTGTAACACCCATTGTGCTCTCCTCGTGTTCGACGAAGTGATTTCTGGTTTTCGCATTGGCTTCGGAGGTATGGCGGAGAAAACCGGCATCACTCCGGACCTCGTGACCTACGGAAAAATCATCGGCGGTGGCATGCCTGTCGGAGCACTTGCTGGACCGCGGAAGTTCATGGAGTTTCTTGCTCCTGTTGGTCCGGTTTATCAGGCCGGAACTCTTTCAGGTAATCCTGTCGCCATGGCAGCAGGACTTGTGAACCTGAAGAAGCTCACTCCAGAAGCCTACACTCGCCTCGATAAGAACACTGAAAACGTCGTTGCCCTCATGTCAGAGTGGATGCAAAAAAATGGTTTTGAAGATTACAGTATCATTCGTTACGGTTCTCTCTTCTACCCGATCAACATGAAAACAAAACTCACGAAGATTACAGATCTTCCGGAAAATATGGGAGCACGTTTTAAAGCGCTCTTTGAAGTTTTCCTGAATAAAGGAATCTATCTTGCTCCTAATGGCTACGAAGTGGGCTTCGGTTCACTTGCTCACGATGAGAAAGCACAAGCGGAGTTGAAAAACAGACTATGGAAATAAACCGCACACGGCGATTATTTTTCGGTCTGACTCTCCTTTGGATGGTCATGCTCCTGGGTCTCGGGAGCTGGTGGCTTTATCTCGTGTTTAAGCTTCACGCATCTTTAAATGAAATGAATATTCCCCAGATCGGTTCGCAAAACCGGTTCCTCAACATGATGAGATGGGAGGGAAGCTTCTTCTTTATTTTTCTTCTTCTCCTGGGGATTTCACTTTTCATCATGTACCTGCGGGACATGAGAAAATCAAAATCGATTCAGGCCTTCTTTGTGTCTCTTTCGCATGAGTTGAAAACACCTCTTGCGAGTATGCGTCTTCAAGCCGAAGTAATCCGGGACCTCATTGAAGACGAAACTCATTCCCATGATCAATTAAGTGATCTTACAGGTCGCCTGATTGAAGACACTCATAAACTTGAAGGAGAGCTTGATAAAAGTCTCCAGCTTTCGCGGATTGAGCAGGATGGAAATCTTACTCTCCAGCCGGTAAGTCTCATGCGTTTTATGAAAAGACATAAGGAGCGATTAGGAACAGTTGATCTCAAACTTGACATTCCTGAGTCCTCAGTCGAAGTACTCGCGGACGAATTGGCACTCAATGTGATTTTTAGAAATCTTTTTGAGAACACTCTCAGGCACAATCCTTCTTCTCAGAAAGTTGAAATCAGCGCCAGGAAAGATGGTAATTTGGTCATGCTGACTTACGATGACTTTGGTAAAAAATTTGGTGGTTCAGTCACTAACCTTGGTGATCTGTTTTATAAGTTCCAGTCTGCTAAAGGCAGTGGCATCGGACTGTACCTGATTAAGAACCTGATGAGAAAAATGCAGGGAAATTTTGAAGTTGAAAATCGGGATCGCCTGAGATTTCATCTGACCTTCAAGGCACCTGAAGGAGAAGAAAATGTCTAATCTCCCTCTCCTTTTGGTGGAAGACGAGCCGAATCTGGGTAAGACCCTTCGGGACTACCTGCGATCTAAAAAATTTAATGTTGAACTCGCTATTAATTGCGGTGAGGCAAGATCCATCTTCTTTGCACTCAGACCTGCCATCGCCATAATTGATATTGGCCTTCCTGATGGTTCGGGGATTGAGCTCGCCCGTGAATTTCGCCAGAAACGTAAAGATTGTGTGCTACTTTTTTGCACGGCCTTAAATGATCCTGCTCTTCGCGTAGAAGGTCTTGAACTCGGCGCTGAAGACTACATCACTAAGCCTTTTGAATTGAAAGAACTCACTCTTCGCCTCGACCGCATTCTGCGTTCGCGGGAAATCACCATGCAAAGTCCGGACGAGAGACGTTTTGGAAAACTCGTTTTCTGGCCAAAGCGTTTTGAAATCAAAGACGCTGACGGTGTGATTGTTTCCCTGGGTCAGAAAGAATGCGCCATACTCGAACTTCTTCTGGAAAAGAAAAATGAAGTGGTTGCCCGGGATGAAATGATCGAAACAATCTGGGGAGAGAATAGTTTCCCTACCAACCGTACGATTGATAATTACATAGTTAAAATACGCAAGTGGGCCGATACCGGAGACGATCTGAAAATAACGTCTGTTCGTGGTGTCGGTTACAAACTTGAATGGAGAGGATGAGCATGAATATTTTTGAAAACCGTGGCCCTACACTTCCTGTCTGGTTCATGAGACAGGCAGGCCGTTATCACTCACATTACCAGAATATCAAGAAGGGCTCTGACTTCATGACGATGTGTAAGAACCCACAACTCGCGATGGAAGTAACACTCGGCCCGATTCAGGATTTCGGATTTAATGCCGCCATTCTTTTTTCTGACCTCCTTTTTCCGCTCGAGCAGCTCGGCATGGGACTTTCCTATCTCTCGGGTCCACCGACTCTTGAATGGCATCTTGAAAGTACCGCTGACCTCAAAAAATTAGAACTCAAGGCACCCGGCGAAGAGTTTTATAAATTCCAGGGTGATGCCTGCACACTTCTTCGTGAGAAACTTCCGAAAGATGTCACTCTCCTTGGTTTCGTAGGTGCACCCTTCACACTTTATACATATGCTGTTGAAGGTTCTCACGCCGGAAATCTCGTCTCGGCAAAACAGGGCATGTACGACGGACGCTTCGAAGGCTTCTGCGAGATTCTTCTTCCGGAAGTGCTTAAGGAAATGATCGTACAGGCAAAGGGTGGAGCAGATGCTGTATGCCTGTTTGATACAGCCGCCGGTGAACTCTCCCCTGGTGATTATCAGGAACTTGTTGTTCCAAAGATTACGAGTCTTCTGAAGAAATTTAAAGCAGCGTGCCCGGATAAGAAAGTCATCTACTACTCCAAGCACACACAAGCGGCCCATATAAAGTCACTCGATTTTTCTCTCATCGATGTACTTGGTGTAGACTGGCGATGTGATCTCGTTGAGATTCAGAAACTTCTTCCACCTCATGTTTTCATTCAGGGGAATCTCGATCCTGCATGGCTACACCTTCCGGGTGAACTCATGGAAAAGAAAGCTGCCAATTATTACAGGGATCTCAAGGATCGTGGTTTAGACTTTAAGCGCTGGATTGCAGGACTCGGCCATGGAGTACTGATTCAAACTCCTGAGGCAAACGTGCGGAACTTAGTTAAACTGATACAATCGCAAAAATGTTAATCTTTTTTCCATCTTCAAATGGTAAAGT